>JANPHA010000429.1:0-55985 GCA_031424255.1 Burkholderiales bacterium
GCACGACATGGGCGTGGTGATGGACCTCTCGGACCGCGTGGTGGTGCTCGACTACGGCCGCAAGATCGCCGACGGATCGCCCGATGACGTGCGCGCGAGCCAGGCCGTCATCGATGCCTACCTGGGAGTGAAGCATTGAGCGCCGCCACGACGCGTACCCTCACCATCGCGTTCTTCGTGTTGCTGGCCGTCGGCGCGGTCTCGCCGATGGTCGCCGGCAGCGCGAAATTCCCGCAGTGGCTGGAGGTCGTGATCGGCGGCCTCATGTCCGGCGTGCTGTATTCGCTCGTCGCGATCGGGCTGGTGCTGATCTTCAAGGCCTCGGGAGTATTCAACTTCGCGCAGGGCGCGATGGTGCTCTTCGCGGCGCTCTCGCTGGTGCGCCTCATGGAGAAGATGCCGTTCGTGGTGGCGCTGGGGCTGACGCTCGCGATCATGGTGGCGCTCGCCTGGCTGATCGAGCGGCTGGTGCTGCGCCCGCTCGTCAACCAGGAGGGCATCGTGCTCTTCATGGCCACGCTCGGCGTGGCCTACTTCCTCGACGGATTCGGCCAGACCGTGTGGGGGAGCGACGTCTACACGCTCAACGTCGGCATGCCGAAGGAGCCGAAGATCCTGCTCGAAGGCACGTTCGACGGCGGCATCCTCGTCAACATGGAAGACGTGATCGCGGCGGTGATCGCGGCGCTGCTGGTCGTCGCACTCGCGCTCTTCTTCCAGAAGACCGCAACCGGGCGGGCGCTGCGCGCCGTGGCCGACGACCACCAGGCGGCGCAGTCGGTCGGCATCCCGCTCAATCGCATCTGGGTCATCGTGTGGAGCGTGGCGGGCCTGGTCGCGCTGGTGGCGGGAATCGTCTGGGGCTCGAAGCTCGGCGTGCAGTTTTCGTTGCAGCAGGTGGCGCTGAAGGCGCTCCCGGTGGTGATCCTCGGCGGCTTCACCTCGATCCCGGGCGCCATCATCGGCGGGCTGATCATCGGCCTGGGCGAGAAGCTCTCGGAGGTCTACCTCGGACCGTTCCTCGGCGGCGGCATCGAGAACTGGTTCGCCTACGTGCTGGCGCTCGTGTTCCTGCTGTTCCGTCCGGAAGGATTGTTCGGAGAGAGGCAGATCGATCGTGTTTGAAAAAATTCGTGTTGCATAGATGATCTATCGCGAAGCCGGGCAGTTCAAATCGACCTACGCGTCGGACCAGCAGCTCTTCCCGATCCTGCAGGACCGCGTGTTCGTGATCGGCTTCCTCGTGTTCGCGTTCGGCGTGATGCCGTTCATCGGCACCGAGTACCTGTTCCGCGCGATCCTCGTGCCTTTCCTCATCCTGTCGCTCGCGGCACTGGGTCTGAATATCCTGGTCGGCTACTGCGGACAGCTCTCGCTCGGCACCGGCGGCTTCATGGCGGTCGGCGCGTACGCGGCCTACAACCTCGCGCTGCGCGTTCCGGATCTCAACCTGCTCGTGGTCTTCCTGGTGGCGGGCCTCATCACGACGCTCGTGGGGATGCTCTTCGGCATCCCGAGCCTGCGCATCAAGGGCTTCTATCTCGCGGTTGCCACGCTCGCCGCGCAATTCTTCATCGACTGGCTGTTCGCGCGCGTGAAGTGGTTCACCAACGACGCGTCCTCGGGCTCGGTTAGCGCCCCGCCGCTCGCGATGTTCGGCTACCGCATCGAGTCGCCGGAGCAGAAGTACCTGTTCGTGCTCGCGATCGTGTGCGTGTTCGCGCTCGTCGCACGCAACCTGACGCGCGGGGCGATCGGCCGGTCGTGGATGGCGATCCGCGACATGGACGTGGCCGCCGAGGTGATCGGAATCCGCCCATTGACGGCGAAGCTCACGGCGTTCGCGGTGAGCTCGTTCTTCGTCGGCGTGGCGGGCGCGTTGTGGGCGTTCGTCTACCTCGGCTCGTGGGAGCCGCTCGCGTTCGACGTGAACCGCTCGTTCCAGCTGCTCTTCATGGTGATCATCGGCGGGTTGGGCTCGATCCTCGGCTCGTTCCTGGGCGCGGCCTTCATCGTGATCCTGCCGCTCGCGCTGAACCAGCTGCCGACGGCACTCGGAATCCCGCTGTCGACCGCGAGCATCTCCCACATCGAAGTCATGACATTCGGCGCGCTGATCGTGTTCTTCCTGATCGTCGAGCCCCACGGCCTCGCGCGGCTGTGGGCGGTCGGCAAGGAAAAGCTGCGCCTCTGGCCGTTTCCGCATTAACCGCAGCACACAACGAGGAGGATGGAGATGAAACACGCAATTCGCAGGACGGCGCTGTCGCTGGCCCTCGCGCTGGCAGGCGCGCTCGGAGTGGCGATCGATGCCGCCGCGCAGACCAACGAGATCTTCATTCCGGTGCTGGTCTACCGGACCGGCGCGTATGCGCCCAATGGAGTGCCATGGGCCGACGGCTTCGTGGATTACCTGAAGCTCGTGAACGAGCGCGACGGCGGCGTGAACGGCGTGAAGCTCGCGTTCGAGGAATGCGAGACCGGCTACGCGACCGATCGCGGCGTCGAGTGCTACGAGCGGCTGAAAAGCCGCAAGCCGGTCGCAGTGAATCCGCTGTCCACCGGCATCACCTACGCGCTCACCGACAAGGTCGCGGCCGACAAGGTCGTGCTGATGACCACCGGCTACGGGCGCTCGGAGTCGGTCGACGGCGGCGTCTTCAAGTACAACTTCCCGCTGCTCGGAACCTACTGGAGCGCCGCGGATATCCTCGTGCAGCACGTGGCCAAGAAGGGCAGCCTCAAGGGCAAGAAGATCGCGCTCGTCTACCACGACTCGCCCTACGGCAAGGAGCCGATCCCGGTGCTGGAAGAGCTCGCGAAGAGGCACGGCTTCGAGCTTCTCAAGCTTCCGGTCACCCACCCGGGCGTGGAGCAGAAGGCGACCTGGCTGCAGATCCGCCAGCAGCGGCCCGACTACGTGTTCCTGTGGGGATGGGGGGTGATGAACTCCACCGCCATCAAGGAGGCGATCGCGGTGTCGTACCCGCGCCTGCAGATGTACGGGGTGTGGTGGGCGGCGGCGGAGCCCGACGTGATGCCGGCGGAGATGGCGGCCAAGGGCTACAACGGCTTGGCTCTCGAGCACTCCTCCGAGAACAACATGCCGATCCACAAGGACATGCTGCGCGTACTCTACGACAAGGGGAAGGGCACCGCGGCGAAGAAGGAGGAAGTCGGAAGCGTGCTCTACAACCGCGGCATGTTGTCGGCGATGCTGACCGTCGAGGCGATCCGCTCCGCGCAGGGCAAGTTCGGCAAGAGAGTGCTGACCGGCGAGGAAGTGCAGTGGGGTGCGGAGAACCTCAACATCGATGTCGCGCGCATCAAGGCGCTCGGCGTCGACGGGATGCTGCAGCCGGTCAAGACCTCATGCTCCGATCACGAAGGGGTTCGCAAGGCCCGCATCCACACGTGGGATGGCGCCAAGTGGAGCTACACCTCGGACTGGTACGAGGCCGACAGCAAGCTGCTGCGCCCGATGATCGACGCGGCGGCGAAGAAGTATGCCGCCGAGAAGAAGATCGAGACGCGCGACTGCGCGAAGGCGGGGTAGGCGCGCAATGGTGGCGATGGTTGATCCTCTCTCCAATCCTCTCCCAAGGCAGAGGGGGCAACCTTTGTTGGACGTCAATGGGATTGAAGTCATCTACAACCATGTGATCCTCGTGCTGAAGGGGGTCTCGCTCGCGGTTCCCGACGGGGGCATCGTCGCCCTCCTCGGGGCCAACGGCGCCGGCAAGTCGACCACGCTGAAGGCGATCTCGAACCTGCTGCGCGCCGAGCGCGGCGAGGTGACCAAGGGCACGGTGCAGTTCGACGGCGAGAGGGTCGACCGCCTCAATCCCGCCGCGCTGGTGAAGCGCGGCGTGATCCAGGTGATGGAGGGGCGCCACTGCTTCGCGCACCTGACGGTTGAGGAGAACCTGCTGACCGGCGCCTACACGCGCGGCCTGTCGCGCTCCGAGATCCGGCTCGAGCTGGAGAAGGTGTTCGAATTCTTTCCGCGGCTGAAGACGCGCCGTGCCTCGCTTGCGGGCTATACCTCGGGCGGGGAGCAGCAGATGACCGCCATCGGGCGCGCGCTGATGGCCAAGCCGCGGATGATCCTGCTCGACGAGCCCTCGATGGGGCTCGCGCCGCAGATCGTCGAGGAGATTTTCGAGATCGTGAAGGCGCTCAACGCGGACCAGAAGGTGAGCTTCCTGCTCGCCGAGCAGAACACGATGGTCGCGCTGCGCTTCGCCGACTTCGGCTACATCCTGGAGAACGGCCGCGTCGTGCTCGAGGGAGATGCGGCGGCGCTCTCGGCCAACGAGGACGTGAAGGAGTTCTACCTCGGGATCTCGAGCGGCGCCCGGCGCAGCTTCCGCGAGACCAAGCATTACCGGCGCCGCAAGCGATGGCTGGCATGAGCCGTTTCTACGACGCGCTGGAGACGCGGGCCCCCGAGTTGCGCGAGCGCGCTCTGTTCGCGCGGCTGCCGGCGCAGATCGCCCACGCGCGCGCCCACAGCGCCTTCTACGCGCGCGCGTTCGAGGAGGTCATTGCCGCGACCATCACCTCGCGCGCCGAGCTCGCGAAGCTGCCGATCACGCGCAAGTCGGAGCTGATGGAATTGCAGCGTCGCGAGCGGCCATTCGGCGGCCTCAACGCGGTCCCGGTCTCCGGCCTTGCGCGCGTGTTCATGTCGCCGGGGCCGATCTACGACCCCGAGGGGCGCGGAGCGGATTTCTGGCACGCCGCGCGCACGCTTTTCGCCGCGGGCTTTCGCCCGGGCGAGCTGGTGCTCAATTGCTTTTCGTATCACCTCACGCCCGCCGGCAGCATGTTCGAGACCGGGCTGCATCACCTCGGCTGCGCGGTGATTCCCGGGGGTGTCGGCCAGACCGAGCTGCAGGCGCGGGCGATCGCCGATCTCGAACCGTCCGGCTATGTCGGCACGCCGTCCTTCCTCAAGCTGATCCTGGAAAAATGCGACGAGCTCTTGCTGCCCTGCGTCTCGCTCAAGCGGGCACTCGTGTCGGGCGAAGCGTTCCTTCCCGCGGTGCGGGCGTATCTCGCGGCACGCGGCATCGAGGGCTTCCAGGCCTACGGCACCGCCGACCTCGGGCTGGTCGCCTATGAGACCGATGCGCGTTCCGGGCTGGTGGTGAACGAGGACGTGATCGTCGAGATCGTGCGCCCGGGCACCGGCGATCCGGTGGCCGAAGGCGAGGTGGGGGAAGTGGTGGCGACGACGTTCAATGCCGAGTATCCGCTGCTGAGGTTCGCGACCGGCGATCTGTCCGCGGTGCTGCCCGGGACGAGCCCCTGCGGGCGCACCAACATGCGCATCAAGGGCTGGATGGGCCGCGCCGACCAGGCGACGAAGGTGCGCGGCATGTTCGTGCATCCGCACCAGGTCGCCGAGGTGCTGCGCCGCCACGGCAGGCAACGCGGCCGGCTCGTGATCGAGCATCACGAAGGCGAGGATCGGATGACGCTGCGCATCGAGGAGAGCGGCACGGCCGACACCGCCGATGCGCGGGCGATGGAGGCCACGCTGCGCGATGTGACGAAGGTGCGTGGCGCCGTGAGCTACGTGGCGGCCGGATCGCTTCCCAACGACGGCAAGGTGATCGAGGACGCCCGCGTCTACAGCTAGCGGGGGAACGCGACGACGTGATCGACGTCCAGCTTGATGCCGATGCGCTCGCCGATCGCGTGGTTGTGGTGCGAGGGCACGAGCGACAAGACCTCGTTGCCGTCGGCGAGCTTGAGCGTGTAGAGGAACTCGGCGCCGCGGAACGTCTTTTTCATGACCTCGGCCTTGAGCGCGCTGGCGTCGTCGTGCACCACGTCGTCGGGGCGCAGCAGCAGCGCGACCGGCTGTCCCGGCCGGATCTCGCAGCCGGGACAGTGCGTGAGCGTGCCGAGCGCGGTCTCTATCCGGTCGGCGGCGTTCGCGGTGGCGTGGATCAGCACGCCTTCGCCGACGAAATCCGCGACGAAGCGCGTGGCCGGCCGATGGTAGAGGTTGTACGCCGCATCCCATTGCTCGATCGCGCCGTCGTGCATCACGCCGACGTTGTCGGCCATGGCGAACGCCTCGCGCTGGTCGTGCGTCACGAGCAGCGCCGTGGTACCCACGGACTTGAGGATCGCGCGCACCTCGATCGACAGGCGCTCGCGCAAATCGACGTCCAGGTTGGAGAACGGCTCGTCGAGCAGCAGCAGCTGTGGCCGCGGGGCGAGGGCGCGCGCAAGGGCCACGCGTTGCATCTGCCCGCCGGAGAGCTCGTGAGGGTACTTGCCTGCGGAGGACTTCATGCCGACCGCTTCGAGCAACTCGAGAACGCGTGAATTGCGCTCTCCGCGAGCGACGCCGCGCAGCCCGAAGGCCACGTTCGCCTCGACGGTGAGGTGGGGAAACAACGCGAAGTCCTGGAACACGATGCCCACGCGCCGCTTCTCGGGGGGTGCCACGAACCCGGGCCGGCTCACCACCTGCGAGTGCAGCTTGATCTCGCCGCCCTGGATCGCCTCCAGCCCCGCCACGCAGCGCAGCACGGTCGTCTTGCCGCAGCCGCTCGGGCCGAGCAGGCAACCGATCTCGCCGTCCTCGAGGCACAGGCTGAACCCGCGGCATACCGGCCCGTGGCCGGGATACTCGAAGTCGATGTGGTTGATTTCCAGCGCCGCGGTCGCCATGGAGGCAGTATAGCGCGTTGACAAATGAGAACCATTCCCATTACTCTTGGGTATCTCCCCGCATCTTCGGACAAATCCCCATGAAACAAGGACATGCCCTGCTGGCGCTGGCCCTGGCGCTCGGCGCCACCTCGGCGCTCGCACAGGAAAAAGTGCTGAACCTCTACACCTCGCGCCACTACCAGACCGACGAGGCGCTCTACGACAACTTCACGCTCCAGACCGGCATCAAGGTGAATCGCATCGAGGCCGGCGAGGACCCGTTGATCGAGCGCATGAAGCAGGAAGGCAACAAGAGCCCCGCCGATGTGCTCGTGACGGTGGACGCGGGACGGCTGTGGCGAGCGGAGCAGGCGGGCCTGCTGCAACCGGTGAAGTCGCCGATCCTCGACGCGCGCATCCCGGCGGAGCTGCGCCATCCGGACGGCCTCTGGTATGCGTTTTCCGTGCGCGCGCGGCCGGTGTACTACGCCAAGGGGCGGATCGATCCGAAGACGATCCAGAACTATGAGGATCTGGCCGATCCGCGCCTCAAGGGCAGGATCTGCGTGCGCTCCGGCGCGGCGATGTACAACCTGTCCCTGATGAGCTCGATGATTGCCGCCAACGGCCCCGAGAAAGCCGAGGGCTGGGCAAAGGGTGTCGTCGCGAACATGGCGCGCGAACCGAAGGGCGGCGATACCGACCAGCTGAAAGCGGTGGCCGCGGGCGAATGCGACGTCGCGATCGCCAACACGTACTACTACGTGCGCCTGCTCAAGGGAACGCCCGACGAGAAGGCGGCCGGCGAGAAGATCGGCGTGGTGTTCCCGAACCAGGGGAACCGCGGAACGCACGTGAACATCTCCGGGGCCGGCGTCGCGAAATACGCGCCGCACCGCGAGGCCGCGGTCAAGTTCCTCGAGTACCTCGCGAGCGACGCGGCGCAGGCGTACTTCGCCAACGGCAATAACGAGTATCCGGTGGCCGGAAAGGTCCGCGACAATCGCGAGCTCGCCGCACTCGGAGATTTCCGCAAGGACAGCCTCAACGTCTCGCTGCTGGGCCGCAACCAGGCGCTCGCGCAGCAGATCTACGACCGCGCGGGATGGAGGTAACAAACAAGTTCGTGACGAAGCGTGGGGCCGTCGCTATCATCGCCATTCGCCTTTCATTACGAGATCCCGAGAACCGAATGAAGATGATCCTGACCTGCGCCCTCGCGGCCACCGCGTTCGCGACGTTTGGCTGCGCCAGTCCCGAAACCAGCACCGACCCCGGCGAGCGCCTCGAGCGCGAGTACGCGACCGGCAGCAACATTCCGCGCAAGAGCAAGGCCGGCACCGCGGACGGCGTGCAGGTGTACGACAAGGAAGCCGTGGAGCGCGCCCGCTCCACGGCTCCGCAGGCGCCGCCCGCGCCGATGGGCGGAGGCGGCGGCCCCCGCTAGCAATCCTTCGCCCGCACCAACTCGAGCCCGCCGCAACGCGGGCTTCGCGCCTCATGCAGTCACTCACGCCGCTGATCGCCGCGCTCGGCGTCGCCCAGATCATTTCCTGGGGCAGCCTGTTCTATGCGATCGGCGTGCTCGGCCCGTCGATGCGAAACGAGCTGGACGTGAGCGAGCTGTTCCTCTTCGGCGCGTTCACCGCGGGGCTGCTGGTCTCGGGAACGCTGGCTCCGCTCGCGGGGCGCCTGATCGACCGGCGCGGCGGGCGCTTCGTGCTTTCCACCGGTTCGGCGCTCGCGGCGCTGGCGCTGGCCCTTCTCGCGATCGCGACCCATCCGGCCGTCATGGTGGCGGGGTGGCTGATCGCGGGCGCGGCGATGGCGGCGTGCCTCTACGACCCGGCGTTCGCAACCCTCTCCCAGCACGCCGGCATGCGTTACCGGCGTGCGGTCACCGCGCTCACGCTGTTCGGGGGATTCGCGAGCACTGTCTTCTGGCCGTTGTCGCACCTCCTGCTGGAAGCCTGGGGCTGGCGAGCGACGTTCGGAATCTACGCAGGGCTGCATCTCGCCGTCTGCTGGCCCATTCATCGGCTGTTCGTCCCCGCGCACTTGCGCCGCCCCCACCCGAACGCGCCCGCAGCCGGGGACGGCGCATCGCCGGGCTTCAGCGATGCGCGGCTGCGCTGGCTCACCGCGAGCTTCGCGATCGCGACCTTCATCTTCGGGGTGATCGCCGTGCATCTGATCACGCTGCTGACCGGCGCGGGGCTCACGGCCGCGCAGGCGGTGACGGTATCGATGCTGGTCGGTCCCATGCAGGTGGCCGGGCGCGTCATCGAGCTCGGGTTCTCGGGGCGGGTGCGCGCCGTCACCGTGGGGCTCGTCGCATTCCTGCTGATGCTGCTGGCCCTCGTGGCGCTCATCAGCGTGGAAGGATTCGGCATGGCCGCGATCGTGTTCGTGGTGGCGTACGGCTGCGGCAACGGCGTGCTCACGATCGTGAAGGGCACTGCGCCGGCGGAACTCTACGGGCACAAGGGGCTGGGGGCGCTTCTCGGCCATCTCTCCCGCGCCGGCTTGTATGCGAAGGCGGTCGCGCCCGCGTCGTTCACCGCGATGCTCGCTTTCGGGCTCACGCGCAACGGAGCGCTCGCAGTGCTGGCGGGGCTCGCGGTCGCCGGCATGGGGACGTTCGCGATGGCGGTCAGGGGGCCGAAGCGTGATCGGGCGCGGGAGTGAGCTTCGCCTCGGGCTCCGCGCGCACCAGGCGGCGCGAGGCGAGGACCACCGGCAGCAGGCCCACGGCGACGATCGCGAGCGACGCAGTCGAGGCTTCGGCGAGCCGCTCGTCGGAGGCGAGGTTGTAGGCCTGCACGGCGAGGGTCTCGAAGTTGAAGGGCCGCATCACGAACGTCGCCGGCAGTTCCTTCATCACATCGACGAATACCAGCAGAGCCGCGGTGACCAGGCTCGAGCGAAGCATCGGCGCGTGCACGAGTGCGAGTGTTGCCGCGGGGCCCATGCCGAGCGAGCGCGCCGCATCTTCCATGTGGGGCGTGACGCGCGCGAGCCCGGCTTCGACGGTCTGCAGCGCCACCGCAAGGAAGCGGATGAGGTAGGCATAGACGAGGGCCGCGATGCTGCCGGTGAATACCAGTCCGACGTCGATGCCGGCGTGCGCGGCGAGGTCGGCGATCCAATGGTCGAGGCGTGCCGCGGGGATCAGCACGCCAATTCCCACTACCGCGCCCGGGATCGCATACCCCAGCCCCGCGACGCGGTTCACAGCCGCGCTCCACCGGCTACGCGAGATGCGCGCCCCGTAGGCGAGCAGCAGCGCGAGGGCCACCGCGAGCGCCGCGGTCGCGAGCGCCAGCGTGGAGCTGTTCAGCGCGAGGCGCAGGAAGCGCGGGCCGAACGTCGCATCGCCTCCGGCGACGCTCATCTTCACGAGCAGGGCCGCGGGAATCACGAACCCCGCGGCGAGCGGCAGTGCGCACACCAGGATCGCGACGACGGCCGCGCCGCCGCGCAGCGCAAGGCGTTTCTTGCGTGCGGGCCGCGGGCCCGCGTGGAAGCGCGCGCGCCGGCGCGCCGCGCGTTCCGCCACCACGACGGCCGCGACGAACGCGAGCAGCATCACCGAGAGCTTCGCCGCCGCGACCGGCTCGCCCATCGACAGCCACGCGCGGAAAATTCCGGTGGTGAAGGTCTGCACGCCGAAGTACGAGACGGTGCCGAAATCGGCGAGGGTTTCCATCAGCGCGAGCGCCGCCCCGGCCGCGATCGCCGGGCGCGCCATCGGCAGGCTCACGCGCAGGAACGTCCGGCGCGGTGACAGGCCGAGCGTGCGTCCGGCTTCGGCGAGGCTCGGCGATTGCTCGAGGAACGACACGCGCGCGAGCAGGTACACATAGGGATAGAGAACGCACACGAACATGACCGCCGCCCCGCCGAGCGAGCGGATGTCGGGGAACCAGTAATCGTCGCGTCCCCAGCCGGCGAGCGCACGGATCCACGTCTGCACCGGCCCGCTGAATTGCAGCCAATCGGTATACGCATACGCCATGACATACGCGGGCACGGCGAGTGGCAGCAGCAGGGCCCACTCGAACAGGCGCCGCCCGGGGAATTCGTACGCGGTCACCGCCCAGGCCGTGGCGACCCCGACGGTCACGACCCCGACGAGTACCGCGGCGAGCAGGACCAGCGTAGTGGCGATGTAGCGCGGCAGCACGGTCGACAGCAGGTGCGACCAGGCGTCGGTTGCCGGCAGGAAAATGCTGGCGGCCACGACGACCACGGGCAGCGCGAGGAAGAAAGCGACCACGAGGCATGCCAGGACCCAGCCCCGCGCCGGGCTCGGGCGCGGCTGCAACCAGGAAAAAGCGGCCGAAACTCGGGGCATGCGGAGGCACCGAAAAGGGGGTGCCGGGAATTCTATCAGGCACCCCGCCCGGGGCCTTCGGCGTGACCTTATTTCCTGCGTTTAATCAATGGGATGGGGTGGGCCACCGCGTCTGCGGCGAAATGATCCTCCTGGCCCGGTATTGATCGTTTGATAACCCCCTCCCGGTGGGCTACACTTACCGGCTTTCGATGGGCGGCTCAAGGGGCATCTCCCCCCGCCCGGAAGTCCCTTCAGCAGCGAGGATCAATGGCAGCGACCAAACCAAAAAACCTGACCGAGGCGGAAATCGTCAAGATGCCGAAGTCGGAATACATGAATGCAGCTCAACTGAAATTCTTTCGCGATCGCCTCCTGGAGCTCCAGAAGGAGATGCGCGACAACGCGGGTGCCACCACCGAACACCTGCGCGAGCTTTCCTTCGCCCCGGATCCCGCCGACCGCGCGACGCTCGAAGAGGAGCATGCGCTCGAGTTGCGCACGCGCGATCGCGAACGCAAGCTGCTGAAGAAGATCGACCAGGCCCTGGCCCGGATCGACGACGGCAGCTACGGCTATTGCGAGGAGACCGGGGAGGCGATCGGCATCCAGCGCCTGCTCGCGCGGCCGACGGCAACCCTGACCATCGAGGCCCAGGAACGCCGCGAGATGAAGCAGAAGCTCTACGGGGAATGAGCCGCATCCACCCCAGCGAAAGGCGCCGAAAGGCGCCTTTTTCGTTTGGGGATTTCACCGACCTATAATGCGATTTCCCGCCGACAATGCCCACGAGGACCCCCTGCGATGCGCAATCCGGACTTCATCGATCTCGAACCGCGGACGCGCTTGTCGCGTCGCGAGTTCGTCGTGACGACGCTCGGGACGGGATTCGCCGCCGCGGTGCAGCCGGTCGCGGCGCAGACCCGGATCGCCACCGACACGCAGGGTCTCGAGGTCTCCGAGGTGACGGTCCCAGTGAAGGACGGCGCGATGCCGGCCTATGTCGCGCGGCCCGCGGGAAAGAAGAACCTTCCGGTGGTGCTGGTGGTGCAGGAGATCTTCGGCGTGCACGAGCACATCAAGGATGTGGCGCGGCGTTTCGCGAAGGCAGGCTATCTCGCGGTGGCCCCCGAGCTCTACGCGCGCCAGGGTGATGTCTCCAAGCTCGCCAACATCGACGACATCCGCCCGATCGTCGCCAAGGTGCCCGATGCGCAGGTGATGTCGGACATGGACGCGGCGGCGGATTGGGCCGGGAAGAATGGAGGAGACGCGAAGAAGCTCGCGATCACCGGATTCTGCTGGGGCGGGCGCATCGTGTGGCTCTATGCTGCGCACAACCCCAACCTCAAGGCCGGGGTCGCCTGGTACGGACGCGTCGAAGGGCAGGGCACCGACCTGCAGCCGAAGAATCCGATCGACCTGGTGAACGACATCAAGGCGCCGGTGCTCGGGCTCTACGGCGGCGCCGACGCGGGGATCGCCAACGAGGGCGTCGATCGCATGCGCGCTGCGCTGAAGAGCGCCGGAAAGAAGTCCGAGATCCACACTTATCCCGACACGCCCCACGGCTTCCTCGCCGACTATCGGCCGTCGTACCGCAAGGAAGCGGCGGAGGACGGCTGGAAACGCGCGCTCGCCTGGTTCAGGCAGCACGGCGTCGCGTAGCGAAGGAAGCGGCAAGACGGCCCGATCGTGAAGGAGCAGGTCACACAGATCCGCAGGGACGCGTCGGCGCAGCTTCGCAGGGTGATGGAAGGCCGCAAGCTCACCACCGTCTTCCAGCCGATCTTCGCCTTCCGCGAGGGCCACATCGAGGGCCATGAGGCGCTGGTGCGCGGTCCCGAGGGCTCGCTCATCCAGACGCCGACCGAGCTCTTCGCCGCCGCCTCGCACGACGGCCTGTCGATCGAGCTGAATCTTCTCTGCGTCCAGGAAATCTTGCGCGCGTTCGCGCAGCGCGGCATCGCCGGCACGTTGTTCCTCAACGTGTCGCCGCAGATCATCATGCAGGGTGGTTTCGACCAGGAACGCGCGGCGCGCTTCATGCGGCAGCTGGGCATCGCGCCCGAGCGCGTGGTGATCGAGCTGACCGAGGATTATCCGGCCCTCGACCTGCGCCTGGTGCAGGAGTCGCTGATGCTCTATCGCTCGATGGGATTGCGCGTCGCGATCGACGACCTCGGCGAGGGCTTCGCCAGCCTGCGCCTGTGGTCGGAGCTCAAGCCCGAGTACGTCAAGGCGGACAAGCATTTCGTGACCGGCATCTCGCGCGATCCGGTGAAGATGCAGTTCCTGCGCGCGATCCAGCACCTGGCCGAGAACAGCGGCTCACAGGTGATCGCCGAGGGGATCGAGACCGCCGACGATTTCCGCGTGGTGAAGGACATCGGCATCGCGTGCGGGCAGGGCTGGTTCATCGGGCGCCCGTCGGAGCGGCCCGACGGCACGCTGCCCGAGGATGCGCAACGCGCGCAGGCGGACTTGCGCCTGCCGGTGGTTCCGATGCCGCGGCTGCGCGCGGGGACCGAGCCGAAGGCGCAGGATTTCCTGCACACGGTCGACGCCGTCATGCCGCATGCGCGCCTCGGAGTGGTGCTCGATCGCTTCGCCGCGTCGAGCGCGCTCGCCGCGGTGCCGATCATCGGCGCGGGCGCAGTGGAGGGCGTCGTATCGCGCGCCTGGCTCGAGATGGTCCGGGTGTCGCCGGATGCGCAAGCGCTGCGTTCGCGTCCGTGCATCGAATTCGCCGACCGCGCCCCGATCAAGGTCGAGGCGGATCTCGATCTCGCCGCCCTCACCGCGATCCTGGTGGAATCCGACCCGCGCCGGATGGCCGACGGCTTCGTGATCCTCGGCGCCGCGCGCTACCTCGGCATGGGCACGAGCCGCGACGTCATGCGCTCGCTGCAAAGCTCTCGCGTGCTGGCCGGACGCTATACCAATCCGCTCACGATGCTACCGGGGCAAGTGCCGATCAACGAGCATCTGGAACGGTTGCTCGCGCGCCAGGTGCCGTTCACCGCGTGGTTCGTCGAGATCGACCAGATGCGCGGATTGAACGACGTCGAGGGCTTCGCCAAGGGCGACGCGCTGATCCACGACGCGGCGCGCATCCTCGAGGAAGCGTGCGAGCCGGGCCTCGATTTCGCCGGCCACATCGCCGGCAGCCGTTTCGTGGTGCTCGCGCAGAGCGACGACTGGAAGGCGCGCGCCGAGGCGTTGCTGGCGAAATTTCCCGCGCTGCTCGAGACGCACGTGCCGCCGGGTGCGCTCGCGCGCGGCTATTTCACCGTGAGGTTTCGTGACGGGCGCGAGAGCGTGCGCCCCCTGCCCAAGCTCGCGATCGGCATCCTGCCGGTGTTGCCGGGCCTGTTCGAGTCGCGCCACGAGGTGGTTGCGGCGGCGAAACACGCGGCGCAACGCGCACTCGCATGCACCGGGAGCGCGCTCCAGGTCGACGAGGACAACGCCAACGCCTATCCGCAGTCGCTGCTGTTCGGCGCCCCCTAACTCAACGGCGCCGCCAAACCTGCCAACGCTCCTTCCCCGCGAACACCGCGATCGAGTCGCCCACCGCGGCGTCTTCGAGCCGCTCGAACGCGCTCTCGACAAGCCCGTCGAGTTCCTCGCGGGAGTGCAGCGCAAACGGCGGGCCGCGCTCGCCCGCGTCGAAGAAGAAGTACCCGGCGAGAAATCCTCCGGGCGCGACCAGCTCGGCCACGCGCGCGGCCCAATCGGCCCACAGGCGCCGCGGCAACGCGCACAGGAATGCGCGCTCGTACACCAGGTCGAACGGCGCCTCGGCGATCGGCGCGAAGAAATCCGCGCGCCGCACGCGCCCGGCATGCGGGCCCAGCATCGCGCGGGCGCTCGCGAGCGCCTCGAGGCTGAAGTCGATACCGAGGACGTCGAGGCCGCTCTGCGCGAGAAAGCGCACGTCCCACGCGCTGCCGCATCCGGGAACCAGCACCCGGGGGGGGCGCGGGCGCTCGGCGGGAAGCGGCAGCTGCGCCGCGAACGCCTGCAGCTGCCCGGGAACCTTGCCGGCGTCCCACGGCGCGAAGCGCGCTTCGTAGCGCAGATCCCAGAACTCGGGCCCCGCGGGATCGCGTTTCGGGAAAGTGGGCGAGCTCACGCGCGAATGGTAGCCCCGAACCGCTATACTCGGCGCCGCACCCCGTTTCCCTCGAGATGAAGCACCCCCCGTTCTTTCGCTCCGCCGTCGCCGCATCGCTGGCGACCGCCGCCGCCCTGTGGCTCTGCGCCTGCTCTTCCGGCCCCGCTTCGAGCGCCGCGATCGCGCTCGTCCCGTGCCGCCTGCCGGGCGTCGATGTGGCCGCGCAATGCGGGGCGTTCGATGTCTGGGAAGACCGCGACGCGCGTTCGGGCCGCAAGGTCTCGCTCAATCTCGCGGTGGTTCCCGCGCGCCTGCGCGCCCGGGATCCCGACCCGGTCGTGATCTTCGCGGGCGGCCCGGGCCAGGGCGCGGTGTCGCTCGCCGCCCAGGTGATGCCGCTCTTCACCAAGCTGAACGACACGCGCGACATCGTCTTCATCGACCAGCGCGGCACGGGGCAATCGAATCCGCTCGATTGCGAGGACGACGAGGAGCAGCCGCTGCAGTCGCTCTTCGAGGACGCGATCCCGGAGCGCATCGTGGCCAGGTGCCTCGGGGCGCTCGACGCGGATCCGCGCCAGTACGTGACCAGCATCGCGGTGGCCGATCTCGACGAGGTGCGCGAGGCGCTCGGCTACGCGAAGCTGAATCTCTGGGGCGGCTCCTACGGCACGCGCATGGCGCTCGAGTACCTGCGCCGCCACGGCGATCGCGTGCGCACCGTGGTGCTCGACGGCGTGGCGCCGCCCAACATGAAGCTGCCGCTGTCGTTCGTCGCCGACGGCGAGGCGGCGTTGAAGCGGCTGCTCGACGCGTGCGACGCCGAGGTGCTGTGCCATCGCACCTATCCCGACCTGCGCGAGTCGATCCGCAGGCTGCGCAACGACCTCGCGCGGCGCCCGGCGCGCGTCGGCATCCGCGACCCGCGCACCGGCGAGCGCGAGACGATCAGCGTGAACGAGAACGTTTTCCTCTCCGGGCTCTTCCGTCCGCTCTACGTGGCGGAGCTCGCGAGCCTGCTGCCCTTGGGCATCTCGGCCGCTGCGCACGGTGACTTCAACCCGCTGCTCGCGCAGAACCTCGAGTTCGCCGACGACATCTCGGAGAACCTCGCCCTCGGCATGCACCTGTCGGTGGTATGCGCCGAGGACATACCGCGCATCACCGCGGACGACCTCATCTCGGTCTCGAACTCGTTCTTCGGCCGGGCGCTGGTCGACGACTTCGTGCGTGCCTGCAAGGTCTGGCCGCGTGGCAAGGTGCCGGACGATTTCTACGAGCCGGTGCGCTCCGACGTGCCCACGCTGATCCTGTCGGGCGGCATCGATCCCGCCACGCCGCCGCGCCATGGCGAGCAGGTCGCGAAGACGCTGCCCAATGCGCGCCACTTCGTGGCACCGCAGCTCGGCCATGGCGTCAGCATGCACGGTTGCGCTCCGCGCCTGATCGAGTCGTTCGTGCGCAAGGCCGATGCCAAGGCGCTGGACGGCAAGTGCCTCGAGAGAATCCCGCGGCCGCTCTTCGTCCTGCCCCTGGGAAACGCGCGGTGATCGAGGCGCGCGATCTCGCCAAGCACTTCAACGGCGTGCAGGCGGTGCGGCACGTGTCGTTCACCGCGCCCGACGGCTTCATCACCGGGCTCCTCGGTCCCAACGGTGCGGGCAAGAGCACGACGTTGCGCATGATCTCGACGCTGGTGCGTCCTTCGGAGGGTTGCGCGCGCGTCGACGGCATCGATGTCACGGTCGATCCGCTCGCGGTGCGCGCGCGCATCGGGGTGCTCTCCGATGCCCGCGGGATCTACGCGCGCCTCACCGCGCGCGAGAACATCGCCTACTACGGGGCGTTGCACGGCCTGGCGCCGGACACGGTCGAGGCGGCGATCGTGCGGCTCTCCGCGCTGCTCGACATGGGCGCGCTCCTCGGCCGGCGCACCGACGGGTTCTCCCAGGGCGAGCGCATGAAGGTCGCGATCGCGCGCGCGCTGGTGCACGACCCGCCCAACGTGATCCTCGACGAGCCCACCAATGGCCTCGACGTGATGACCACGCGCAACCTGCGCGAGGTGATCCGGCAGCTGCGCGCCGACGGCAAGTGCGTGCTCTTCTCCAGCCACGTGATGCAGGAAGTCTCCGCGCTCTGCGACGAGATCGTGATCGTGGCGCACGGCGCGGTCGTCGCCCAGGGCACCTCGGACGAGTTGCTCGCGCAGAGCGGCTGCACCAATCTCGAAGACGCGTTCGTGCATCTTTCCGGCGAGGCGCTGGAAACATGAGGCGCGCTGCCGTGATCGTGTACCTGAAGGAGCTGAAGGACAGCCTGCGCGACCGGCGCACGGCGCTGATGGTGTTGGTCGCGTCGATCCTCACCGGGCCGGTCACGTTGATCCTGGTCGCGCAGTTCGTCTCCGGTCTCGAGGAGAAGGCGGCGATCCTCAAGGTGCGCGTCGTGGGACAGCAATACGCGCCGGCGCTGGTCAATTTCCTGCAGAGGAACGACGTCGAGATCGAGGAAGCGCCCAGCGACTACGAGGCGCGCATCCGCGAGGGACGCCTCGACGCGGTGATCGTCGTGCCCGAGGATTTCGATTCGCGTTTCATCGGCGGCGACGGCGCCAAGGTCGAGATCGTCTACGACGATTCGCGCACCGATTCGGGCCCCGCGATCCGCCAGGCCGAGCGTTTGCTGCGCGCGTTCAATCGGGAGACCGGCACGCTGCGCATGGTGGCGCGCGGCGTGAGCCCGGACCTGGTCGAGCCGGTGAAAGTGGAGCACCTCAACACCGCGACCCCGCGCCAGAAGGGCGCTTTCCTGCTCTTCCTCATCCCGATGTTCGCGATCCTCTCGCCGCTGCTGGGCGGGATGACCATCGCCATCGATTCCACCGCGGGCGAACGCGAACGCGGCTCGCTCGAGCCGTTGCTCGCCAATCCGGTCCCGGTGAGCCAGCTCGTGCTCGGCAAGTGGCTCGCGGCATGGACCTTCGCGAGCGCGGTGGCGCTGCTGACACTCACCGGCTTCGTTCTCGCCGCGACGCTCTACGCGCAGAAGAAGCTCGCGGCGCTGATGGCGTTCGGCGCGCCGGAATTCCTGCACTTCGTCGCGATGGTGGTGCCGTTTGCCGCGATGACCGCCGCGTTGCAGATGCTGATCTGTACCTATGGGCGCTCCTATCGCGAAGCGCAGACCTATGTGAGCTACCTCGCGACGGTGGTGTCGTTCGTGCCCGTGATCGTGCTGTTTTCCGGCCTGAAGGATGCGACGTGGCAACTGGCGGTGCCGGTTCTCGGGCAGCAGGTCGTGCTGTCCCGCGTGGTGCGCGGCGATGTGCTCACGCCGATCGACTGGTTGATACCGTCGGCGGTGGCGTTCGGGATCGCCGCGGTGTGCGTCTGGCTCGTCTCGCGGCTGCTGCGCGAAGAGCGCATCGTCTTCGGCCGCACGTGAGCGCCCCCATGGATCTCGCGCGCATCTTCGGGCCCGGCGGGCCGCTCGAACAGGCCGTCGCCGGTTTCCGCCAGCGCACCCAGCAGGTGGAATTCGCATCGGCCGTGCGCGACGCGATCGAGTCTTCGGGAGTCCTGATCGCCGAGGCCGGGACCGGGACCGGCAAGACCTTCGCCTATCTCGTCCCGGCGCTGCTCGCCGGAGGGCGCGTGATCATTTCCACCGGCACCAAGACGCTCCAGGACCAGCTCTTCCATCGCGATCTTCCGCGCGTGCGCTCCGCGCTCGGCGTGCCGGTCGACCTGGCGCTGCTCAAGGGGCGCGCGAACTACGTGTGCCTGCACCACCTCGAGGTCGCATCGCAGCAGGGGACCTTCGGCGCGCGCGAGGACGTGGTGCACCTGCACAAGATCAAGAGCTTCGCCGCGCGCACGATGAGCGGCGACAAGGGCGATTGCGCCGACGTGCCCGAAACCTCGCCCGCGTGGACGCAGGCGACCTCAACGCGCGAGAATTGCCTCGGCTCCGCCTGCAAGCATTACCAGGATTGCTTCGTGATGAAGGCGCGCAAACGCGCCTCGGAAGCCGACGTGATCGTCGTGAACCACCATCTGTTCTTCGCCGACGTGGCGCTGCGAGACGAGGGCGCCGCCGACCTGCTGCCCGCGGCGAACACGGTGATCTTCGACGAGGCGCACCACTTGCCGGACCTGGCGCGGCTCTTCTTCGGCCAGTCCCTTTCGACCACGCAGCTGCTCGAGCTCGCGCGCGATGCGCGCCTCGCGGAAGCGCAGCATGCGCGCGAGAGCACCGACCTCGGCGACTGCGCCGCGGCCGTCGAGAAGGCCGCGCGCGACGTACGCCTCTCGCTCGGCGGCATCGCCGGGCGCACTGCGCTCGCGGCCATCAAGGACCGCCCGGCCTTCGACCGCGCGCTCGATGTGCTGGCGAAGGCCCTCGCCGAGCTCGCCGCGAAGCTGCGACTCCAGGAAGAACGCGCCGAAGAGATCCGCAATTGCCGCCTGCGCGCCGATGAATGCCTCGCGCGTATCGCGCAATGGCGCGAGGCCGACTCCCGCCCGAAGGAAGACGCGTTCGGGGAGGCCGGCGCGGGCGACGTGGTGCGCTGGATCGAGGCCTACGCGCAGTCGGCCTCTCTCTACGTGACGCCGCTCGACGTAGGCAAGATCTTTCGCGGCCAGATGGAAGGCGCCAAGCGCGCCTGGATCTTCACCTCCGCGACGTTATCGGTGAACGGGGATTTCTCCCACTACCAGGGCGAGATGGGGCTTGCCGAGGCCGAGACGCGCAGCTGGCCGAGCCCGTTCGATTTCGAGCGCCAGGCGCTGCTGTATGTCCCCGAGGGCCTGCCCGATCCCAATTCCGAGGGATACGCCGCCGCGGTGATCGACGCGGCGTGGCCGGTGGTGCGCGCGAGCGGCGGGCACGCTTTCCTGCTCTTCACCAGCCTGCGCGCGATGGACCGCGCCTACGACCGGCTCGCGGCGCGCCTGAAGGCCGAAGGCCTCGACTGGCCGTTGATGCTGCAGGGCAGCGGCTCGAAGAACGAGCTGCTGGAGCGCTTCCGGCGCTCGCCCAACGCCATCCTGGTGGCGTCGCAGTCGTTCTGGGAAGGAGTCGACGTCAAGGGCGAGCAGCTCTCGGTCGTCGTGATCGATCGCCTGCCGTTCAATCCACCCGACGACCCGGTGCTCGCGGCGTGCATCGAGCGCATCAACCGGGCCGGGGGCAACGCCTTCATGGATTACCAGCTGCCGCGTGCGGTGATCACCCTGAAGCAGGGCGCAGGGCGGCTGATCCGCGACGAGACGGACCGCGGGGCGCTGGTGATCTGCGACCCGCGTCTCGTCGACAAGCCTTACGGCAAACGCATCTGGCGCGCGCTGCCGCCGTTCCGCCGCACCCGCTCGCTCGCGGATGTGGAGGCGTTCTTCAACGCGAAGGTACGAACTTCCATCCCTCTGGGCACTGGGTGACCTTGGGGAAATAGGCCCTGGCCGACTCGCAGTAGTTCATGTACGTCGGCGCCTGGCTGGGTGCGCCTTCGACGCGCGGGGCGATCTCGGTGGTTCCCATGTCCGCGCCGCCATCCGGGTACTCGCTCGGATAGGGCTCGACCTCGCGGTCGCGATAGATCACCTTGGTGCGCGGATAACCGTAGTAGTAGGGGTCGCCCCAGTAGTACGGGCTGCCCCAGTAGTACGAGCTCCACAGCAACGGCGCGCCGATGAACAGCCCGAAGCGCGGCCCGTAGAACGAACGACCGCCGTAATGGCGCCCGGAACCGGCGAAACGCCCGCTCCAGTTGCCATGGCTTCCCCCCGACCAGTGCCCGCCGCCGGATCCGCCGTGGCTGCGGGATTGGGCTTGCGCTCCGGTGGCGGCCAGCCCCGCCGCGGCCAATGCCACGACCAGTAAAGTCTTCATTGCTTTCATGTTCAACTCCTTCCGAGTCTCGGGATATCTTAAGCCCGTTCCACGCCAACGCGCCGGGTCGTATTCGGATGACAGCGAAGGGCGGAAAATCTCATTTTTTCCGCCGGAAGCGCTCGAGTTCCTCCCGCAGCCAGCTACCGCTCGGCACGGGCGGCCCGCCTGCGCACAGGACCAGGTATTGCTTGCCGCTGATGCTGCTGGCGCTTGCCGCCTGGTCGATGAAGTCCTCGGCGGACGCGATTTTCCCCCGCGCCGCGAGGTACTCGTATTTCGCATTCACATGGCTGCGCGCTGCCGCCATGTCGTGCACCGAGCCGTTGCGATCGAAGCGGCACGCAGAGCTCGAAATATAGTCGAGCAGGTGGTCGATCTCCGCCCTGGCTGGCGGCGGCGGGGCCGGTTGGGCGGCAATCGCAAGGGGCAGGGCCATCAGGAAGGCCGCAACGATCCGGGTCATGAATGTTTGACCCCGAATCTCGCGTTTGTTCAGCCGGGAAGGGTGACGCGTGCCTCGAGGCCGCCTCCCTCCCGGGGCAGCAGGTCGAGCCGCCCGCCATGCAGCGTCGCCACGCGGTTGGCGATGGCGAGCCCCAGCCCGGCGCCGGAGGAGCCGCTGCGCGCCTCGTCGAGGCGCGTGAACGGCTGCTTGAGGTGCTCCACCATCGAGGCCGGAATTCCGGGGCCGCGGTCGACGACCCAGTGGATCGCGGTCCCAACCCCCCTCGTTACGCGCACCAGCACCTCGCCGCCGGCGTGGCGCGCGGCGTTGGCAATGAGATTGTCGATCAGCCGCTGCATCGCCAGCGGGCGCAGCATGAGCAGTGGGATCTCGGCGAGCTCGCAACGCACCTGCACTCCGGAACGCGCCGCCCGCTCCGCGCAGGAACGCGCCAGCTCCGGCAGGTTCACCGCGCAGAGCGCCTCGGCCGCCTCGGTGCGCGTGAAGTCGATGAACTGGTCGATGATCGCGTTCATGTCGTCGAGGTCCTGCACCATGCCGTGCCGCGACGCCGAATCGACCGTGCCGTCGAGCATCTCGACCTCGAGGCGCAAGCGCGCCATCGGCGTGCGCAGGTCGTGGGAGACGCCGGCGAGGAACGTGGCGCGCTCGCGCTCGCTCTTCTGCAAATCGTCCTTCATCTGGTTGAACGCGCGTGCCACCGCGCGGATCTCGGACGGGCCGGTCTGCGAGATCGGCGGCGGGTCGCCACCCTTGCCGAGTTTTTCCGCGGCGCGCGCGAGCTCTCCGAGCGGCTGGTTCAAGCGCCAGACGATGAAGAACGTGCCGAGGATCGCGATGATGAGCCCCGCGACCGCCCACGCCGCGAAAGCGGTGGAGGGATCGCGCTCGATGCGACCGCGCGGAAACGCGACCCACAAGTCGCGCTCGCCCGCGGGCAGCCGGATCCAGAGCATGGGCGGACGCGTGCCCGCTTCCGCCGCCTGGCTCGCGCGCCCTTCGCGCACGTACACTTCGGCCTGCGGCCCGAAGATCTCGCGGATGCGCTCGCGAAACACGCGCATCTCCGGCATGTCGCCGGCCGGGCGCATGCGTTCGTTGCCGCGTACCGGCGAGATGCGAATGCCTTCCTTCTCCGCGATGCGATCGATGAAGGCGAGCTGCTGCGATTCGCTCATCGTCTGCAGCGCCGCGCTGATGGTCTTCAGGTGGCTCACGAACTGGCCCACGCCCGCGGCCACGCGCGGCTTGGTGATGTATTCGTGCAGCAGCCACACCGCGGTCGCCTGGGACAGGATCAGCGCCGCGACCAGCACGATCAGCGTGCGCCACAGCAGCGAGGCGGGGAGGAGCCTCACTTGCCAGGCACCCCATCCGGGATGAACAGGTAGCCGAATCCCCAGACGGTCTGGATGAAGCGCGGCTGCTGCGGATCCTCGCCGAGGAGCTTGCGCAACCGCGAGACCTGCACGTCGATCGATCGATCGTAGCTTTCGTGCTCGCGTCCGCGCGCGAGCTCCATCAGCTTGTCGCGCGACATCGGCTCGCGCGGATGCAGGGCGAGCGCCTTCAACAGGGAGAACTCGCCGGTAGTGACCGGGATGGGCTCGCCCTCGCGCGTGAGCGTGCGGCTCGACAGGTGCAGCGCGAACGTCCCGAACTCGATCACCTTCGACTCCGTGGTGGGCGCGCCCGGCATGTCCGCCGGCGCCTGGCGGCGCAGGACCGCGTGGATGCGGGCCACGAGCTCCCTCGGGTTGAACGGTTTCGCGAGGTAGTCGTCGGCACCCATCTCCAGGCCCACGATGCGATCGACGTCGTCGCCCTTGGCGGTGAGCATGATGATCGCGACCGCGTTGTTCGCCGCGCGCAGGCGCCGGCAGATGGCGAGCCCGTCCTCCCCGGGCAGCATGAGATCGAGCACCACGAGGTCGTAGCGCACGCGCGCGAAGTTGCGGTCCATCGCCTGCGCGTCGGCCACCGTCTCCACGGCGAAACCCTGCTCCGACAGGTAGCGCTTGAGCAGATCGCGCAGTCGCAGGTCGTCGTCGACGACGAGGATTTTCTGGCGTTGGCTTTGCATGGTGGTCGATGTTAGCAGCGCTCCAGCGCCGCGTTCGCCCCCTTACAAGTTGTTACCACTTGAAAGTCTTCCGGAAACGAGTTCGGCCGTTGTTCGGTTTACGCTCGGTGCATTCATCCGGGCGCCAATCCCGATGCCCAACTGAAAGGAAGCACAAATGAAGTCCATCGCAATCCTTGCCGCCGCGGGTCTGAGCGCCGCCGCCTTCGCCGTCGTCGCCGCGCCCGAAAGTCAGGGCCATGGCGATCGCCTCAAGGCCGCCGATACCAACGGCGACGGCATGATCAGCCGCGACGAAGCCAAGGCCCTGCCGCGGCTCGCGAAGCATTTCGACGAGATCGACACCAACAAGGACAACCTGCTCTCGGCCGACGAGCTGCGCGCCTACCACCAGAAAGCGCGTGGAGGCCATTGGAAGAAGCTCGACACGGACGGCGACGGCAAGATCAGCAAGGCCGAAGCGCAGGCCAACGCGCCGCGCTTGTTCGAGCACTTCGACCAGATCGACACCAACAAGGACGGCTTCATCACTCCGGAAGAGATGAAGGCGGCCCACGAGGCTCGCCGCGCTTCCAGGTAACCGGCGTGGCCCGCGTCCGCTCGCGCGGGCGCGGGCCGATGCCCCGCCGACGGATCCCGTGAGGTTCATTCTCGCCCTCGCATTGTTGGCCACCTCGATCGCCGCGCACGCGCAGGCGATCGGCTACGACGGCGCGCGCCACCTGTTGAACCGGGTGGGGTTCGGCGCCACCGATGCCGAAATCCGCGACTACGCCGCGCTCACACGCACGCAAGCGGTCGAGCGCATCCTGGGCGGCACCACGACGCAGGCCGCGCTCCAGCCGCCCGCGTTCGTGAACGAGCCGTTCCTTCCCTATTACAGATTCCGGGCGATGAGCGCCGAAGAGCGCATGGCCGAGCAGCGCAAGCTGGTCGAGCAGGGCTTCGAGCTGCGTGCCTGGTGGCTGCGCGAGATGCTGCTCACGCCGTCGCCTCTCACCGAGCGCATGACGCTCTTCTGGCACAACCATTTCGCCACCAGCCAGCGCAAGGTGCGCGCGGGCCAGCTCATGTACCGCCAGAACGTGTTGTTGCGGCGCGAGGCGCTCGGCAACTTCGCGACGCTGCTGCACGCGATCGCCAAGGATCCGGCGATGCTGGTCTTCCTCGACAACGCCCGCAGCCGGCGCCAGGCGCCGAACGAGAATTTCGCGCGCGAGGTGATGGAGCTCTTCACGCTGGGCGAGGGCCATTACGGCGAGCGCGACGTGAAGGAAGCGGCGCGCGCGTTCACCGGCTGGAGCCTCGATCGCGACAGCGGTGAGTTCGCCTACCGGCGCATGTGGCACGACGCGGACGCGAAGACCGTGCTCGGCGCGAGCGGCAATCTCGACGGCGACGAGGTGCTCGACATCCTGCTCGCGCGCCCGCAAACGGCGGAGCTCATCGCCGCGAAGCTGTGGCGCGAGTTCGTCTCGGCGTCGCCCGATGCGCGCGAGGTGAAGCGCTGGGCGGGCATCCTTCGCGAGGCGCGCTACGAGATCAAGCCGCTGATGCGCGCGATCCTCACCTCCGCGCCATTCTGGTCTCCCGACAATCGCGCCGCGCTGATCAAGTCTCCGGTCGATCTCGTCGTGGGCACGATGCGCACGTTCGCGATCCAGCCGATCGACCTGCGCCCGGCGGTGCTCGCGTGCGCTGCGCTCGGCCAGAACCTGTTCGCGCCGCCCAACGTGAAGGGCTGGCCGGGCGGCGAGGCGTGGATCGATTCCGCCACGCTCCTCGGCCGCAAGCAGC
Source organism: Burkholderiales bacterium (assembly GCA_031424255.1). Classification (GTDB taxonomy): domain Bacteria; phylum Pseudomonadota; class Gammaproteobacteria; order Burkholderiales; family Usitatibacteraceae; genus Usitatibacter. The sequence continues at coordinate 25,376 of JANPHA010000429.1, forward strand.
TGATGGAGCGGCTCTTCCGCGGCGCCGATGCGATTGTCCCGCCGGAGACGATGGCCGTGGCCGACGGGACGAAGCAGGAATCGCGTCCGGGCCCCGAATCTCGCTTGCGGCGCATGCTGGAACGCGCAGCGCCGTCCTACGCATTCGATTGGGATCGGTGGTCGAGAACGCTCGGGCGCGGTGCGCGTATCGAATCCCTGGCGCTTGCGACATCCGCGATCGATCGAGCGCCGCCGGGCACGCAAGGCGTCGAGCTCGTGCGCCACCTTGTTGCCGATCCCGCGTATCAATTGAAGTGAGGCCGTCATGATCCTGAAGCGCCGCGAATTCCTGCGTCTGGCCGGGCTCGCGCCGTTCGCCGGCTCGCTTGCCGGCGTGGCATTCGCCGCGCCCGCGGGCGGCTCGCGCAACCTGCTGATCCTCGTCGAGCTGAAGGGCGGAAACGACGGCCTCAACACCGTGGTGCCTTACGCCGACCCCCTTTATCGCAAGCTGCGCGCGCGCTTGGCCATCGACCGGGACCAGGCGCACAAGCTCACCGATAGCGTCGCGTTGCACCCCGCGCTCGAGAAGCTCGCGCCGTTGTGGGAAGCGAGGCAGCTCGCGATCGTGCAGGGCGTCGGATATCCCGATCCGAACCTGTCGCACTTCCGCTCGATCGAGATCTGGGACACGGGCTCGAAGAGCGACGAGTATCTCGATTCGGGCTGGCTCGCGCGCGCGTTCGGCCAGTCGCCGTCGCCCGCGGGCTTCGCCGCCGACGGCGTGGTGGTCGGCGCAGGCGGCATGGGGCCGCTCGCAGGCAACCGCGGGCGCGCAATCGCGCTCACCAGCCCGGAACAATTCCTGCGCAACGCCCGCCTCGCGAAGGGCGAGGGCGAGTCGCGCAACGCGGCGCTCGCGCACATCCTGCGCGTGGAACGCGATGTGCTGGTCTCGTCCAGGCGGCTGCATGCCGGCAAGACGTTCACCGCGACATTTCCCGCGGGGCCGTTCGGCAATGCGATCAACACGGCGGCGCAGCTTGCCGCCAACCGTGAGGGCATCGCCGTCGTGCGGTTGTCGCTCGGCGGATTCGATACCCACGTGAACCAGCAAGGCATCCAGGCCAACCTGCTGCGGCAGCTGGGCGACGGGCTCGCCGCGCTGCGCGATGCGCTGATCGAGGTGGATCGCTGGAGCACGACCGTGGTGGCGACCTACGCCGAGTTCGGGCGCCGCCCGCAGGAAAATCAAAGCGGCGGCACCGACCACGGCACTTCGAGCGCCCATTTCGTCATGGGCGGGGCGGTTCGCGGCGGGCTCTATGGAGCGCCTCCGGCGCTCGACCGCCTCGACGGCAATGGTAATCTGCCCTTCGCGGTGGATTTCCGCAGCTACTACGCGACGTTCCTCGAGCGATGGTGGAGCATCGACGCGCGGCCTGTCCTCGGCGCGAGCTTCAAGCCGCTCGAACTCCTATGATAATATACATTAGGAATATCTTATAATACGTTGATATTCATGTGTAATAACTGAAATGATCGAGCGCCACATTCGGTTATAATGCGGGCGTGAACCTGCTCGCCGTCGAGACCTCCACGGAGCTGTGCTCCGTCGCGTTGCTGCGGGGCGATGAGCTGTTTGTCGAGGAAGCACTGGCGGAGAACCGCCACTCCGAGCTCCTCGTGCCGATGATTCGCAAGGTATTCGAGCGCGCCCACCTCGATGCGGCGCGCATGGACGCGTTCGCCTTCGGCCAGGGTCCGGGCTCGTTCACCGGAATCCGCATCGCCTGCGGGATCGTCCAGGGCCTTGCGTTTGTTACCCACCGCCGGGTAGTGCCGATCCCGTCGCTGCTCGCCCTCGCAGAGCAAGCCAACGAGGGCTGCGTGCTGTCGGCCCTCGACGCCCGCATGAACGAGGCGTACCTCGCGGCGTATGCGCGCAGCGGCGACGATTGGAAAGAGGTGATCGCGCCGCGCCTCGTGGGCGCGGGCGCGCTGCCGACGCTTCCGGGCCGGCGATGGGTCGCGACCGGGAGCGGCTTCGGGCGGCTGCCATGGCTGCGCGACGCCTATCGCGACACGGTGGAAATGCGTTTCGACGGCGACCTCCCGCGCGCGGGCGCGGTCGCGCGCCTCGCCGCGCGGCGTTTCGCTCGCGGCGGCGGCATCGCCGCGGAGCAGGCGGCCCCCCTATACTTGCGCGACAAGGTCGCCCTCACGACCGAGGAAAGAAGGACGAAACGGTGAGCGCGGTTCCGATCCCGCAGATCCACTACCGCCGCATGCGCGTGGCGGACCTGGCCGAAGTGGCGCACCTCGAGAAGGAGCTCTATGCCTTCCCGTGGAGCATCGGCAATTTCCGCGACTCGGTCACCGCCGGCTACGACTGCTGGACCGTCACGCATGGCGAGACGATCGTCGGTTACGCGGTCCTCATGATCGCGCTCGACGAGGCTCACCTCCTCAATATCGCGGTGGCTCCGGAATGGCAGAACCAGGGCATCGGCCGCGCGTTCCTGCTGCACATGATCCAGGTCGCGCGCGAGGTCGACTGCCAGATCGTCTACCTCGAGGTGCGGCCGTCGAACCTCGCCGCACGCCACCTCTACCGCGCGCTCGGCTTCCAGCAGATCGCGATCCGGCCCGAGTACTACCCGGCGGTGAGCGGACGCGAGGACGCCTTGTTCCTCGGGCTCGCGTTGTGATGGACGAGAAGGCCCTGAAGGAGCTCGAGCTGCTGTCGGTCGCGCGGCTCTATGGCCTGGAGGCGCGCACCGCGCCGCAGGCGCCCGCGAGCGCTGAACGTGCGGTCGACATCGCTTCCCTCGGGTGGGACGAGCTGCGCGCGACGGTGCGTGCATGCGCGATGTGCGGCCTGTGCAAGCAGCGCAAGCAGGCGGTGTTCGGGGTCGGCAGCGAATCGGCGCCGTGGCTGTTCGTCGGCGAGGGGCCGGGCGCCGAGGAAGACGAGCAGGGCGATCCGTTCGTGGGCCAGTCGGGAAAATTGCTCGACGGCATGCTCGCCGCGATCGGCATCCGGCGCGGGCGCGAGGCCTACATCGCCAACGTGGTGAAGTGCCGGCCGCCGGGCAACCGCACGCCGTCGCCGGAGGAAGCCGCCGCTTGCGCCCCGTATCTCGATCGACAGATCGATTTGATCCGCCCGAAGCTCATCGTGGCGCTCGGAAAGACCGCGGCGATGCGCCTGCTCGGCACCGAGGCGAGCCTCGCGAGCCTGCGCGGCACGGTGCATCGCTATCGGGGCACGCCGCTCGTCGTCACGTATCACCCCTCCTACCTGTTGCGCACGCTTCCCGAGAAGGCGAAAGCGTGGGAAGACCTGCTGTTCGCGCGTCGCGCGCTGCGCGCGGCGACGCAGGCCGCGGTATGATTCGCGCCATGCCGCTTCCCCTCGTTCGCGTTCTTGCCGTCGGATTTCTTTGCGCCTCGAGCGCCGCGTCCGTTGCCCAACTCACGCTGCGCGACGACATCGGTCGTGTCATCCCGGTGAAAAAACCCGCCGCCCGCATCGTGACCTTCGCACCGTTCCTCACCGAGCTGGTCTATGCGGCCGGTGCCGGCCATCGCGTCGTGGGTGTAGGAACGCACAGCGAGTATCCGCCGGAGGCCAAGAAGCTTCCCGAGGTGCAAATGGGCGCGAACTTCTCCCTCGACGTCGTGGCCCAGCTCAAGCCCGACCTGGTCCTCGCCTGGGCGGGCGGACTGAAGCGCGAGGACATCGACCGCATGACGGGATTCGGCGCCACGGTTTTCGTCGCGCACGCCCGTACGCTCGAAGACGTCCCCCGCCTTCTGAAGGTCATCGGCCAGCTTTCCGGAAACGACGTCACAATGCAGGTGAGCGAATACGAAGGCAAGCTCGACGCGCTTCGCCGTGCGAATGCCGACAAGCCCAAGGTCGCGGCCTTCATCGAGATCTGGAACCGTCCCCTGACGACGATTTCGGGAACGCACTTCCTCAGCGAGGCCCTGGAGATTTGCCATGGCGAGAATGTCTTCAAGGACCTAAGGGGCGTCGCGCCGAAGGTCTCGTGGGAAGAGGTGTTCGAGCGCAATCCGTTCGTGATCCTGAGCGCGGGCTCCGCGGGGAGCGAGGAAGAGTTTCGCGCGAACTGGACTATCCGGCAGTCGATTCGGGCGGTGAAGGAGAACCGGCTGCTGTATCTCGATACCGAGGCCATGGAACATCCGACCACCCGCACTCCCGACGGCATCGCCCAGCTTTGCGGTGCACTCGACCGCATGCGCCCGCCGGCACCAGCCGTGGTGCAGCGGCCTGCCGGCAGGGCGTCGCAATACGGCATGTAGCGCCGAACGGCCCTTGAAATCGCCGGGAATGGCAGCATCTTCCCGCTGGCCTGCCCCCTCGAAAAGGAGAAGTAAAAATGCGCAAGTTCCTGTGGGCCCTGCCGCTTCTCGCGGCGCTCACGCTGTCCGGTTGCGGCTACAACGAATTCCAGACCAAGGACGAGCAGGTGAAGGCCGCGTGGTCCGAGGTGCTGAACCAGTACAAGCGCCGTGCGGACCTGATCCCGAACCTCGTCTCCACCGTGCAGGGCTACGCGCAGCAGGAGAAGGATGTGTTCATCGGTGTCACGCAGGCGCGCGCCCGCGCCACCTCCGTGAACCTCACGCCCGAGGCGCTCAACGATCCCGAGGCGATGCGCAAGTTCCAGCAGGCGCAGGGCGAACTCTCCAGCGCGCTCGGCCGGCTGCTCGTCGTCGCGGAGAACTATCCGCAGTTGAAGAGCGACGCGAACTTCCGCGACCTGCAGGCGCAGCTCGAGGGAACCGAGAACCGCATCACGACCGCGCGCAACCGGTTCATCAAGGCGGTGCAGGACTACAACGTCCTCGCGCGCCAGTTCCCGACCAACCTCACCGCGATGATCTTCGGCTACAAGCCGAAGGCGAGCTTCACGGTGGAGGACGAGAAGGCGATCTCGTCGCCGCCGAAAGTCGACTTCGCGCCGAAGTCCGCGGTGCCCGCCGCGCCGTCGGTGGCCCCGGCGGCTCCCGCTCCCGCGAAGTAACCGATGCGCGCGCCGCACTGGGCCCCGGCGTTCGCCGGGGCGGCGCTGCTCTGGCTGGCCGCGTCGCTCGCGGCCTTCGCCGCCACGCCCGGCGAGCCCATCCCGGTTCCCAAGCTGACCGCGCGCGTGATCGACCAGACCGGCTCGCTCACCGCGGCCGAGCGCGATTCGCTCGAGGCGAAGCTGCGCGCGTTCGAACAGCAGAAGGGCTCGCAGATCGCGGTGCTGCTGGTGCCGTCGATCGGGCCGGAGCCGATCGAGGATTTCGCCGGCCGCGTCACCGACGAGTGGAAGCTCGGCCGCAAGGGCGTCGACGACGGCGTGCTCTTCGTGGTCGCGAAGCAGGAACGCAAGCTGCGCATCCAGACCGGCCGCGGCGTGCAGGGCAGCCTCACCGATGCGTTGTCGAAACGTATCGTCTCGGACCTCGTCGCGCCCAAGTTCCGCACCGGTGATTTCGCCGGCGGCATCGATGCCGGCGTGGACGCGATCATGAAGGCGATCGAAGGCGAGGCGCTGCCGCTGCCCGCGGTGAAGAAGTCGGCCCACAAGGTCGACACGATCTCGTCGTACTCGAACTTCCTCTGGCTGGGATTCTTCCTCGTGCCGATCGTGGCGGTGGTCCTGAGGAGCCTGGTCGGGCGGTTCTTCGGCGCCGGCCTCACCTCGGGCGTCACGGGGCTCGCCGCGTGGTTCATCTTCGGCAGCATCGCCTTCGGGCTCGTTGCGGCGGCGCTCGCGTTTGCGTTCACGCTCGTCAGCGGTAGTGGCATGGCGCGGGGCGCGCGTCCGGGTGGCTTGTGGATCCCCGGCGGCTTCGGCGGGGGCGGCGGCGGATTCGGTGGTGGCGGTGGCGGTGGCGGCGGCTTCAGCGGCGGCGGCGGCGGGTTCGACGGCGGCGGTGCCTCGGGGAGCTGGTGATGGATCTGGGACGCTTCTGGCGCCACGCTCTCATGTCGCCAGCCACGGCCGCGCGGTCATTCTCCTCGCCGGTCCTGGATTCGATCCAGCGCGAGATCGCCGCGCAGGAAAAACGCCACAGTGGGCAGGTGGTGTTCGTCGTCGAGGCGGAGCTCACGACGCCGCAGCTCTGGCGCGATCTCGGACCGCGCGCGCGCGCGCGGGAAGTGTTCGCGCAGCAGGGCGTCTGGAACACCGAGGAGAATAGCGGCGTGCTCATCTACCTTCTGCTCGCCGACCGGCGCGTGGAGATCGTGGCCGACCGCGGCATCGACGCGCGCGTGAACGCGCAGGCCTGGGAGAGCATCTGCGCCACCATGCAGGAGAATTTCAGCGCCGGGCGTTTCGAGGAGGGCGCGATCTACGGCGTGCGCGCCGTCTCCGACCTGCTCGAGCGGCATTTCCCCGCGCGCGAGGGCGCCGGGAACGAACTTTCCGATCGGCCCATCGTGATTTAGGCGGCGGGTGTACGATAGTCGTACCAACAACGGCTACTCGTCGGAAGTCTGATGGAACAGACCGTCCAGAAAGCCCTCAACCTGCTCGAGGCCTTGGTGCGCTCCGGCCAGCCGCGCCGGCTCACGGAGCTCGCACGGCAACTCGACCTGACCAAGCCCAACGTCTACCGGCTGCTCTCCACGCTGTCGATCCTCGGCTACGTGAAGAAGGATGCCGCGACCAGCCTCTATTCACCCACGCTCAAGCTCTGGGAAATGGGCTCGATGCTGGTACGCGACGTCGACCTGGTCTCGGTCGCCTCTCCGCGCCTGCGCCGGCTTTGCCTGGAGACCCACGAGTCGGTGCAGCTCGCGGTCTTCGACGGCGGCTTCGTGGTGTACGTCGACAAGGTCGACAGTCCGCAGCCCCTGAAGGCGATCACCAGCATCGGGTCGCGCGTTCCGGCGAGCGTCACGTCGACCGGCAAGGCGATGCTCGCGTGGCTGCCGCCCGAGGCGCTCGAGCAGGCGTTCCCGCATGTGAAGCGCTACACGCCGCTTACGCTCACGCGCAAGCGCGACATCGAGCGGGACCTCGAGGAGACGCGCCTGCGCGGGTACGCGATCAATGTGGGCGAATTCCGCGCCGGCGTCTGCGGCATCGCGGTGCCGGTGCGCGATCGCACCGGCAACGTCGTCGCGTCGATCGGCGTCTGGGGCGCGGAGAAGGCGATCCTCGGCTCGCGCCGGGAAGAGCTCGCGCACATGGCGATGGCGGCTGCGCGCGATGTGTCGCGCGACCTGGGCTTCGTCGACGCGGCAGCAGTGCGCCGCGGCACGCCGGAGACCGTCGCCACCGCTTGAAGTCCAGGGAGCGATGATCGCCGGGTCGCTGCGCGCGTTGGTATGGCTGCTGGCGGTGATATCTCAGACGGGGTGCGAGCGCGCTTCGCCAATCTCCCCGGCGAAGGTTCCCAATCGGCTTTTCATCGAGGTCGCCCGCGAAGCAGGGGTAGCCTTCACGCATGACAACGGCATGAGCGGGCAATTCCACTACGCGGAGATGATGGGGCCGGGTGTCGCGCTCTTCGACTACGACAACGACGGCGACCTCGACCTGCTGGTGATCCAGGGTGGGCCGCTCGATTCGACGATGAAGGGATTCGGCGAGGCGCGCTACTCCGCGCGGCTTTTTCGAAACGACCTGAGCCTCGCGCCGGATGGAAAGCGGACCCTGCGATTCACGGACGTCACCGAAACAAGCGGCCTCGTCACGCGCGGCCACGGGATGGGTGTGGCAGTGGGCGACTACGATGGCGACGGCTGGCCCGACCTGTTCCTCACGCACTTCGGCGCCCCCAACCAGCTATTCCACAACAACGGCGATGGAACCTTCACCGACGTCACGGCAAAGGCGGGAGTCGGCGGGGACGGCCGCTGGGGAACAAGCGCGACCTTTTTCGACTATGACGGAGATGGGCACCTCGATCTCTTCGTCACCAACTACGTCGATTTCACACTCAAGAACCACAAGGCGTGCTTCAACAACCAGAGCGCGCGCGACTATTGCGCCCCTGCCGCCTATCGTCCGCAACCCGACCAGCTTTTCCGCAACCGCGGCGACGGCACGTTCGAGGATGTATCGCACAAGTCCGGCATCACTCGGGCGGACGGCAGCGGACTGGGCGTGAGCGCATTCGACGCGAACGGCGATGGGATGCCCGACCTGTTGGTTGCGAACGACGGCAACCCCAACCAGCTATGGATCAATCGCGGTGACGGGACTTTCGCCAACGAAGCCGACTTGCGGGGTTGCGCGGTGAATGCGGACGGTGCGCCCGAGGCGGGAATGGGTGTAGACGTGGCGGACTTCGACGGCAACGGCACCGAAGACATCTTCGTGACGACCATGATTCGGGAAGGGCACGCGTTGTTCGTCGATTCGGGCGGCGGCAAGTACCAGGATCGCAGTGCGGTCGCCGGATTGGCCGGCTTGACGCAGGCGTTCACGGGCTTTGGAACCGCGTTCATCGATTACGACAACGACGGCCGTCCCGATCTGGCGATCGCAGCCGGCGCGGTGCAATCCATCGAGCAGCAGGTACGCGCGAACGATCCCTATCCGCTGCGTCAACGTAGTTTGCTCCTGCACAATGCGGGCAACGGGCGCTTCGAAAAAGCGGTGGATGCGGGACCCGCTTTCGATCGCGCTGCGGTCGCGCGAGGGCTCGCGGCGGGCGACCTCGATAACGACGGCGCGATCGATCTGGTGATCGCGGAAAGCAACGGCCCCGTCCAGGTCCTGCTGAACCGGAGCGGGTCGCGCAACGCGTGGCTCGGCCTGCGCCTGGTGAGCGGGAAGCGGGATGCGTACGGCACGCGCGTCGAGATCCGCCGCAAGGCTTCGCCGACGCTGTGGCGCCGGGTGCGCGCGGATGGCAGCTACCTCTCGGCGCAGGATCCGCGGATCCTCGTAGGGCTGGGTTCCGACGAGGCGGTCGAGTCCCTCGTGGTGCACTGGGCCGGGGGACGAATCGAAAATTTCGCGCCGCCGGCCCTGCGTGCTTACAGCACGCTGCGCGAGGGGCAAGGCCAGGCGGTGAAGGCGCGATGAGGCGCATCGCCTGCATGGCGGCGGGACTGTTCCTCGCCTGCGCATTCTCCGCATGCGATCCTCGTGCGCCCGAAACGGTCGCATTGCCCGCCGACAATCTCGCCGCGCTCGAGCCCGCCGTGCGCGAGGCCCTTGCCGCGGCGCGCGCGAGATTCGATGCCGCGGCCACGGCGAAGCCGGAACGCTCTGCGCTTGCACTTTCCTGGGGCGAACTCGGCATGGCCTACCACGCGCAGGATTTGCACGGCCAGGCCGAAATCTCGTATCGCAACGCCGCGCTTCTCGCGCCCTCGGAAGCGCGTTGGCGTTACCTGCGGGGCGTGGCGCTTCGGGATGCGGGGCGGCTCGACGAAGCGATCACCGAATTCGAAACGGCGCTGCGGCTCGCGCCCGATGCGGCGACACGCATTCACCTGGGCCGCGCCCTGCTGGAAGCGGGACGTCCGGACGCGGCCCGATCGCAATTCGAGGAGGCGGGCAAGGTCGCGTCGGCACGCGCCGCGAGTCTGGCCGGCATCGGGAAGGTGGAACTCGCCAAGGGCAACGCGCGCGAAGCGGTCAATGCGTTCGAGGAGTCGCTTCGACTCTGGCCCACCGCCTCACGCCTGCATCAGCCGCTGGCGATGGCGTATCGCAGCCTGAACGACGAGGCGAAAGCCGCGGAGCATTTGCGCCAGCACGTCGCCAACGGCCTCGAACCCGGTTTCGAGGACCCCCATGTAGAGCAGGTTCGCAACCGAACGGCCGGAGCACGCGTCCATCTTGCCCGCGGTGCGCGCGCATCAGCGGCAGGCAGGCTGGATCTCGCCGAGGCCGCTTATCGCGACGCGATCAAGGCCGACCCGCGCAACAGCGAGGCGCGCTCGAATCTCGGCGCGGTCCTCGCGAACCAGGGCCGCGATGCCGACGCCCGCGCCGCGCTCGAGGAAGCGGTGCGCCTCGACGAGCGCAACGCGAATGCGCAATTCGGGCTGGGCCTCCTTTACGACAGGCAGGGGGTCGAGCGCCTCGCGCGCGACCATTACGAGCGCGCGGTCGCGCTCGATGCACGCAACGTGCGTGCACGCCTCTTCCTCGCCGACGCACACATGCGCGACGGCCATCCCGAAGCGGCGATCCCCCTGTACCGCGAGGCGCTCGCCGCGAATCCGCCTGACCCGGTTGCGCGCAACGCGCTGGCGATGGCTCTTGCGCGTGATCGCAAGTGGCGCGATGCGCGCGCGGTCCTGGAGGAGGGATTCGACGGCACGATGCAGGATGCGGCGCGCGTGAACGCGCTGGCCAGGATCCTGGCGGCCGCGCCCGATTCCGCGGCGCGCGACGCAGCGCGCGCATTGGCGCTTGCGCGGCGGCTCTTCGAGGCGACGCGTGCTCCGGAAGCGGGGCAGACATTCGCGATGGCGATGGCCGAGAGCGGCGACTTCGACCGCGCCGCGAGCCTGCAGCGCGCGACCCTGGCAATCGCAGGGCCCAGCGGCGCGTGGGACCCGCGCGCATTCGTACAGGCCAATCTCGCGCTCTACGAGCGACGCAAGCCGGCGCGTGAGCCCTGGCCGGAGAACCATCCGGAATTCAACCCGTCGCGCGTGCAGGCGAGCGCCCGAACGACGGCCGCCTCGTCCCGCTAAACGCCGCAGATCGCAGCGTGCTTCAGGCGTGTGGGCGCTTGGTGAGCCCGGGGATGAACAACTCATCGATGGAGAACGATCCCGCCTCCGCCTTGGTGTGGCACTGGCTGCAATTCGCCAGGCGCTTGACCTCGACCTTTCCGTTCTTGGAGATCGCTTCGCGGATCACCGCATGGTTGTAAGCAAGGTAGGGCATCAACATGATCCGCGGCGGCGTGTAGTTGTCCGGCAGCTTCTCGAGAAGCACCCGGGATCCCGCATAGGCGGAATGGTCCATCGCGTTGCTCGCCAGGTAGCTCGAAATCGCGGCGCGCTCCTCGGGGCGCAGCGACACTGTCTCGCCGAAGTGCTTGTCGAGTCGCTGCAGCACGAGGTCCCACGACCTCGAGGGCAGCAGGCCGGGCGAGTAGGCAATGTGGCAACTGCCGCATTCGTGCCGGTATTTCTCGTCGGTCACTACGGCGAACCCGTTCATGCTGTCGGGCCGATCCTTCGCGAAACGGTCGTTCGCCGCGTATGCGGGCCCCTGGAGCAGCAAAAGCGCGAGCGCGCCGGCCATTCGATTCGCATTCATGGGACCTCCCTCACTTTCGGATTTCCGATTCCTTGCCCGGCTCCGGTTCGCGCAGGGCCTCGGGCGTCTTGATGATGTTCGCCTTCGTGAGCCCGGGAATGTAGAGCTCCATGATGCCGATCGAGCCATTCTCGATCTCGGTATGGCAGGACTGGCAGTTCGTGAGCTTGCGCACCTCGATCTTGAAGTTGCGTGCGATCGCTTCCAGCACCACGGTGTGCTTGTACGCGATGAAGGGAATCGCCGTGAGCCGGCGCGTAGTTCGGTTCGCCGGGATGTTCTCGTTGAGCCACCGGGATCCCGCGTAGGGTGAGCGGTCGGATGCGTTGGCGGTGAGGTAGTCGAGCAGGGCCGAGCGCGACGATTCGGGCAGCTGCACATTCTCGCCAAAATGCTTGTCGAGGGAAGTCATCACCGCCTGCCAATTGCGCGCAGGCATCAGCCCGGGCAGGTATGCGAAGTGACAGGCGCCGCACTCCTTCAGGTATTGCTGGTTCGTGACCGGCATGAAGCCGTTCATGCTGCCCGGCCTTTCCTTCACGAAACGATCGTCGGCGGCGCCCGCGGCGACGCACGCCAGCAGGGCGCCCAGACCCGCCGTCCTTGCCCATGTCTTCATGGCTTCCTCCTCGAATGGTGTGCTGCTAGCGGGGGCGGGCGCGGAACGCCTCGTCGGAGACAGTGTAGCGCCGCGCCTTGAACACCCCTTGCTCCGCCTTGAAGTGGCACGTCGTGCAATTCACCAGGTTGTCCACGCGCGGGAGGCCGCCGCGCAACGGATCGAGGAGCCCGCCGTGCAGGCCCGCGATGTACGGACTGGTGGTCACCCGCTGCGGGACATCGGCGGCCGCCAGGGACTCCATGACGGCGCGCGAGCGCAGGTTGTCGGACACATCCGCGGCGTGCGTGGCGAGGTATTCCTGGATCGCCTGGCGCGCCTTCACTCCGAACTCCGCGTTGTCGCCGAAATGGTCGTGCAGGTTTGCCATGATGCGCTGCCACGAGCGGGCGGGCAGCAGCCCCGGCTGATAGGGAAAGTGGCAGGAGCCGCATTCGGCGGCGTAGCTGGCGCTGGTATTCGGGCCGACGTCGTATTCCAGGGCCCGGGCGCCAAATGGCGCCATCGACACGAGCACGACCGCTGCGAGCCTGCAACAATGCTTCATCGCTTCCCTCCTGTTGGTCGCTCTTTTCACCTGGATTGGATCATCACCAGGAAGTCGCCCTTTTCCTGCGGCGTGCATTCGCGCGCCATGACCCACTTGCAGTTTCGCAGCAGCCACTTCTCGATCTTCTCCGCGTCCGTGAGCCGCTCCTTGTTCGCGGAGGGGGCGAGCGGCTCTATGGCCTTGCCCGTAGTTGCGTGCTTGCCGACCCTGCGCAGGTCTTCGCTGTGGCAGGTCGCGCAGCGGCGCGGCTCGCCGGTCTTCGGATCGTTGAACGGCTTGATCCACATGGACTGTCCCGACGCGGCACTGAAATTGGATGCGCCTTGCTTCTGGTACTGCGCGAGAAGGCCCGATACGGCGTCGGCGCGCGCGGCGCCACAGGCGAGACCGAGGATCGATGCTGCGATGGCGCGATGGACGATGTTCATTGCGATTGGATGGCTCGGGGCTCGAACTTACCGGATGCCGCATCGCGGTGGCAAGCGCCGCAATCGTATGCCGCCGCCACGCGACCCGATCTCTTGAGCGCCTCGAAATCGAGATCGCGATGCAGCCGGCGCCAGAAGGGTGTCGCCGTGATGCGCTGGGCACCCCAATCGGCCCGGCGCGTGCGCTCTGCGACCCAGCCTGCTTCGTGCTCGGCGGAATGTGCGGCGGCAAAGTGTTCCAGCTGGGCGCGACGCCCCGCGGACAAATCGAGGGTCTCTCCGAAATGGGTGGTCGCCGGATCGATCATCGCCAGCCATACGCGGGCGGGAGCCAGCGCCGGCGGAAACGCGAAGTGGCAGCTGCCGCATTCCTCGTTCCATGCTTTCGCATTCGCATCGGCGGGTGCGTGCGGAGCCTTGCCGGCGGAGGAAATCGCGTCGTCCGCATGGCGCCGATACGCGAACGCGCCCGCCGCGGCCACGGCCACCATGAGGCACGCGAGCAGGGTGTGCGGTGCAACTGCGTCGGCGCAATCCAGGCCGCTCTTGCGCCCGTCGATCATCGCGCGGACCAGGTTCTCGCGGTTCACGAAGCTGCCGAGCGCAACGCCCGCCAGGTGGATGGGTACGAGCGCCAGAAGAATCCATGCGAGGATTTCGTGAAGCTCGCGCAATGCGAGCGCGGAATCCGAATTCGCGAGGACGGCGAGGGGCCCGTATCCATGCATCGCGCCCAACGCAACGATCCCGCTCGCGCCGATCGCCAGCCCCAGTGCGAGCATCGCGAGTATCGACCAGCCCCCCGCCGGATTGTGGCCCGCCAGGTGCGGTGACTTGCGCCCGATGATCCCGCGCAGGTAGCCCGCCACGGCCCGAGGGCCGGCGGCGAATGAACGAAAGCGCGCGTGACGCGTGCCGACGAAACCCCAGGCCACGCGAAAGACGAGAAGGCCGAGCGCGATGTATCCGGCGAGCACGTGCCAGTCGAGGCGAGCCGCATCGAGCATGAGCCAGGCGGCCACGAAACAGGCTACGTAGAGCCAGTGGAAGATACGCGTCGGCGCATCCCACACGCGAATGCGCGAATCGCCCGCGGCGTCGTGGGGTTCCTGAGCGTCCAAGAATCGTCGGCTATCAAGGCGCGAGAGGCGCGTCCCGGAACGCGTCGCATCGCTGAAGCGCTGCGTGTGTTTGTTTTTGTTGTCCGCTTATCCTAGCATTGGCGCGGGCATCACATACAAGCATTCGTTTTCCATTGCGCCACGCGCAGGAGCTTTCCCGATGAAACGTCCACAACAGACCGCAGCAATCGTCGCGTCGATCGCGTGCCTCATGGCTGCGGGTTGCACGACGATGAAGAGCATGGGCTTCCTCGTTCCGCAAGGTCCGGGCAACGCGCCCGATGGCGTGGTCCAGCGCACGCCGCCGCCGGCTGCGCAGACGACCGTGGCCGCCGCGCCCGTTCCCAGCTCACGCCAGTTCGATGTCGCACCCGAGCTCGTCAACGCACCGATACCCGCGGTGAGGTCCGATCGTGCCGGCAGGCCGCTCGCCGCGTATACCCAGGCGACGCGCTACGGCGACATGATCTTCATCTCGGGCCAGATCCCGCTCGACCCCGGCACCAACACCCTCTACGACGGCGCGACGATCGAGGAGCAGACCCGCGTGGTGATGGAGAACATCCGCGCGATTCTGGAGGGCAATCGCCTGACGATGGCGAACATCGTGGCGACCACCGTGTACATGAAGAACGTGAACGATCTGCGCGGAATGAACCTGGTGTACGACAGCTACTTCAAGGGTGCTCCCCCGGCGCGCACCGTCGTCGAGGTGAGCAAGCTTCCGCGCGGGGTCGCGCTGCAGATTTCCGCGGTCGCCGGGCGTTAGCCGCCGCCGAAGTGCTGGCGCTGTTGCGCGGCGGCAACAAAGCATTGCAATTGCGTTTGACAATATTTCACGGCGGCAGTAATTTCCGGCCGTGGGCGTGGTATTTGCAACAGCGTTCCAATATACGAAACAACGAAAAACAGAATCAATAACGCAGCGGGAGGGGGCCCCACCATGACTTCGGCAAAGCTCATAGCCAAGCTGGCAGTTTCAGTCGGCGTTCTGTTCTGCGCATTTCCCGTAGCGGCCGAAGATCGATGGGCGGCCGACCTCTACATGCTGAGATGCGCAACCTGCCATGGCGCCGATGGCATGGGCACGAAGAACGTCGTTCCCGCCACGGGACCCGCGCTCAAGGGAAATCCGTTCGTTGTGAACGGGAGCGAAAACGCCCTGCGCAACGTGATCCGCAAGGGTCGCTCCGGATCCCGGCGGCTGTACAACGACACGTATCCGAACATGCCCGGCTTTGGCGGCGAGGCGGTGTCCGATCCCGATCGGCTGGCGCGGTGGCTCAAGGAAGACCTGCAGAAGAACTGAACTCGCAGCTTCCGACTTCAAACAAGAAATATTGAACAACGAATCAGGAGGAAGACCACATGCGCTCATGGACCCAAAGAGTCTTCGTGCTTGCGGCCGCGTTCTTCTGCGGCACGCTGTTCTGGGCCGCCGAGAGCCAGGCGATGCCCAGCTTCGCACGACAGACGGGCATGAACTGCAACTCGTGCCACATCGGATTCAACCCGGTTCCGCTGTTCACGCGAACCGGCCGCATATTCTCCATGCGCGGCTATACCCGTCCCAACATCCGCGAAAAGATGCGTGCCGAAGGCGACACCATCGAGGACCTGCCGCAGTACGGCGGCGAGTATCTCGCGCTGAACTGGAACGACTTTTTCGCGGCGCGCCTGATCACCGAGCTCGTCGCGGGCGGCAAGAACAATGCCGGCGTGAAGAACGACGTGGTGTCGAACCCCCTCTCGCGCATGGCGTTCTTCTACACCGGCCCGATCACGGATTGGCTGGGACTGTGGACGGAGATCGGCTACCTCGGCAATAACCAGCTGAACTCGGTATCCAACGGGCTGCAGGGCGGCACGGGCCTCAACTTCTATGCGTACGACGAGTATCGCCTGTCGACCGGGATGGATCTCGGGCCGGGCACATTCATCGGCATGTCGTTCGGCAACGAGCATCCCAATACGGTGTCGCAGTTGAACTTCCCGATCAACTATCCTGACCAGTGGTACTACGGCCAAGGTGGCGCGGGGCGCTCGAAGAACATCGGCAACATCAGCTTCCATGGCATGTTCTTCGACAAGTTCTGGCTGCAGCTCGCGTTCGTCACCGGCGCGGAGAACAACAGCTGGTCGAACGGCTCGAACCAGTACGTGGCATTCGGGTACAACCATTTCCGCAAGACCCAGAACGACCTGTGGTTCTTCGCGGAGTGGTACGGCGGCAAGGACTTCCAGTCGATCCTCACGCCGACCAAGAACAGCTACATCTGCCCGGGTACCTGCCCCGCGGGCGTGGTCGACACGACGCTGTCCATCACCAACTCCGCGGGTTTCACCTCGCAGACCGTGGTGGGAGCGCCGCTGGAGGACGTGAAGGACTTCAACTCATACAAGCTGCGAGTCGAATGGTCCGCCGCCGACCTTGGGCCGCACACGTTCTGGGCGGGCATGGCCTATCACCCGATGAAGGAGAATTTCAAGAGCGGGGGCAAGGTCGAGCGTGACGTCTGGGGCGGGCTGGTGCGCTACTTCTACAAGCGCACGTACGGTTTCGAGTTCTTCTACTGGGACAACTCGAAGTACACGTACACCACCTCGGCAGGCGTGGCGCGCGACGTGCATACCAAGGCGAACTACGGCATACAGCTCTATTGGGTCCCCGCGATGAACGTGTCGACCAACTTCGTCTACCGGCCGCATACGCAGAACGCGGTATTCGCGGACCAGATGAACCTGTATCAGGACAAGGGCAACAGCTATAGCCTGAATATCGATTTCAACTTCTGACGGTTTGTTGAAGCGCAACACCCCGGGTACCCCCGGCCGAAACATCGCGCCGGGGGTTTTTCTTTTGAGGCTCCGAACGAGGAATCAACCATGCGCTCGCGTTTCATGATCGTTTCCCTGCTCGCCGCCTGCGCTCTTGGGGGCGCGTCGGCGGCGGAAAAGAAGACCGTCACCTATTTCGAGGAGGTGTGCGGCGCTTGCCACGGCGAAAAGGGGCAAGGCACGCCCAACCTGGCGCCGCCCCTGAAAGGCAACAAGTTCGTGATCGAATCGAGCGCCGCCGACATCGGCAGCGTCATCACCAAGGGGCGGGAAGGCGCCGCGAAGCACTACAAGGACCTGCCCTCTCCGATGCCTGCCCAGAGCCTGAGTGCCGACAAGCTGGCCGCGGTGATTTCGTACATCAAGAACGAGCTTCAGCAGTAGGCCGGTGGCAGCGCGCGAGCCGGCCTTGAACGCTCCATGACGACGCGACGCGATGCCCTCCAGGCCTCGGGCGCGGCGCTCGCGCTCGCAGCGATGGGCGGGGCCGCATCCGCCGCGCGCGGCCCGATCCGAAAGGTCGTGGTGATCGGTGCCGGTTTCGGAGGCGCGACTGCGGCGAAATACCTTCGCCAGCTCAGCGACAACATCGACGTGGTCCTGGTCGAGCGCAGCGTGGAATTCGTTTCGTGTCCGATGAGCAACCTCGTGATCGGCGGCGTGAAGACGATCACCGACATCAAGACCTCGTTCTTCTGGGTCTCGTCGAAGTACGGCATCGGCATCGCGAACGACGAGGCGGTCGCGATCGACCTCGAGAAACGGCAAGTGCGTCTCGCGCGCAGCTCTACCCTCGAGTACGATCGGCTCATCGTCGCTCCCGGAGTCGACTTCGTCTGGGAAGAGATGCCCGGCATGAGCGAGACCGACACGCGCGTCCCGCACGCGTGGAAGGCCGGGCGGCAGACGACCGCACTGCGCAAGCAGCTCGAGGACATGAAGGATGGCGGGTTATTCGTGATCTCCATTCCACCGGCGCCCTATCGATGTCCTCCGGGCCCCTACGAGAGAGCGTGCGTCGTGGCCGCCTACCTGCGCCAATCCAAGCCGCGGTCGAAGGTCCTCATCCTGGATGCGAATGCGGACGTCGTGGCGAAGGGCACGGCATTCCGGACAGCATGGACTGAGCTTTATCCGGGCATGATCGAATACCTGCCGAATGCGAAGGTCATCGGCGTCGAAGCCGCGACGCTGACCGCGCGCACCGCGGCGCAGAGCGTGAAGGCCGATGTCCTGAACGTGATTCCACCGATGCGCGCCGGCCGGATCGCCCAGCCGCTCCTCGCCGCCGACGGCCGTTGGTGCGACGTCGATTTCGTCACCTACGAATCTCGGGTCGCGCCGAACGTTCATGTCCTCGGAGATTCGCTCGCGACCACAGCGATGCCGAGGTCCGGCCACGTTGCCAATGCGCAGGCGAAGGTCTGCGTGGCGGCGTTGATTGCGCAGGCGACCGGCAAGGAGGTAAATTCGGCTCCCGTAGTAACCGACGCGTGTTTCAGCTTCGTATCCACGACCAGCGCTGCGCTGGGGAAGGACGAGTTCCGCTACGATTCCGCGAGCGGTACGATGGTGCGCGCGAGCGGCTCGGAACCCGTCGTGTCGGAAGCAAGCGACGCGAATGGCCGCCAGGCGCTGACCTGGGCGCGTAACCTGTGGAACGACATGTTGAAGTGAAGGACGGCACCATGAGGCTCGACAGCGCACTCGCAGCCATGGCCCTTGCGGTCACAGGCTGCGCCGCGCCCACGCAGTATCCCTCCACGCCGGCGTTCAATCGCTACACGCTCGAGGAGGTTGTGCAGTGGTCGAAAGCGGGCGAGCCGGCACAGCGCATCATCGACCGGCTCGAGGCCGCGCGCGGATTCTATCCGTTGCGGGCCGGCGACATCATCCGCTTGCACGAAGCGGGCGTCTCCACGCCGGTGCTCGATTATCTGCTCGACACCTACGTCCGCCGCATTCGCATCGAGGAACGCTTCCAGGCGCCGTCGCGCTTCGAGCAGCCGAGATAGCCGGCGCCTCGAGCGATTCAATTCTCAGGAAGGTCGCGGGAGGCAGGGCCGGCGCCGGTTTCGCCGTCCAGCAGGGCGGCGATCTCGGCGCGGCGCCGGGTCGGCGGCGCGGCGGTGGCGCGCCGGCGGCGCACGATCACGTAGAAGATGCCGATGCCGACCACCACCAGCGCGAAGGGCCCGATCCACAACAGCGCGGTCCGGGCCCGGAACGGCGGACGGTACAGAACGAAGTCGCCGTAGCGCTCCACCATGTAATCGCGGATCTGCTCGTCGCCGCGCCCCTGCGCGATCTGCGTGCGGATCTGGTTGCGCAGGTCGAGCGCCAGCGGCGCGTTGGAATCGGCGATCGTCTGGTTCTGGCAGACGAGGCAGCGCAACTCCTCGGCGAGCCCTTTCAGACGCTGCTCCACCGCCGCGTCCGGATGCGCGACCTCCGAGGCTTGCCCGAAAGCGCCGAGCGCGAAAGCGAGCAAGCCGCACGCGAGGAGCGGTCTCATCCCTCGAGGCTCTTGATGAGCGGCAGGATCGTCTTGTCGAGCGCCTCGGGAGTGATCGGGCCGATCTGCTTGTAGCGGATCACCCCCTGCTTGTCGATCACGAAAGTCTCGGGCACGCCGTAAACGCCGAAGTCGATACCGACCTTGCCGTCGAGGTCGTGGGCCGAGAGCGCATACGGATTGCCGAAGCGCGTGAGCCACTGCACGCCGTCCTCGCGCCTGTCCTTGTAGTTGAGGCCCACGATCGGCACGACGTTGCGGCGCGACATCTCCACCAGCAGCGGATGCTCGGCGCGGCACGAGACGCACCACGACGCCCAGACGTTGAGCAGCCACACCTTTCCCTTCATGTCCTCGGGCGAGAACGCGAGCTGCGGCTGGTGCAGTTGCTCGAGCTTGAATCCGGGCGCGGGCTTGCCGATGAACGGCGAGGGCAGCGCATGCGGATCGCGCGTGAGGCCGACGGCGAAGAAGCCGACGAGCATCAGGAAGACGACCAGCGGGATGCCGAATCTGAGAAACTTCATGCGTTCGCCCCCGCGGTGGCGAGGTCGCTCTGCGTCGCGGTCTTGCGGCCGCGGTAGCGGCGATCGGAAAGCGCCAGGAATCCGCCGAGGGCCATGATGAAGCATCCGCCCCAGATCCAGTCGACGAAAGGCTTGTAGTAGATGCGCACGCCCCACGCGTCGTTCTCGACCGGCTCGCCGAGCGACACATAGAGATCGCGGGTGAATCCCGTGTCGATATCCGCCTCGGTCATCGTCTGGCCGGCCGCGTGATAGACGCGCTTCTCGGGGCGCATCGTGCGCAGCACCGCGCTCGAGCCGGGGCGCCGCACCTCGAACTCGCCCTGCATCGCCGCGTAGTTCGGGCCGGGCACTTCCTTCGTTCCCTTGAAGGTGAACTCGTATCCGCCGACCGCCACCGCGTCACCGGGCGCCATGCGCAGGTCGCGCTCGGTCTCGTAGCCCTTCACCAGCGTCACGCCGAAGATGAAGATCGCCACGCCGATGTGGGCGAGCGTCATTCCATACCAGGACAGGGGCTGGGCGCGCAGCTTCGCGCCGAGGGACGCCTGGGGCGCGATCTTCAGGCGATGGACCAGCTGCGCGACGCTCGCGGCGACGACCCACAGGCCGAGCCACAATCCGAACGCGACCAGCATCGACCAGCGGCCGAGCACGAACGGCAGGATCAGGGCCGAGGCGATCGAGAGGGCGAACGCCCAGCGCAGCCGCACCCACAGGTCTGGCAACTGCGCGCGCTTCCAGCTCGCCACGGGCCCGATCGCCATGAGGAATACCGCCGGCGCCATCAACGGGTAGAACACCGCGTCGAAATACGGCGGGCCGACCGAGATCTTGCCCATGTCCAGCGCGTCGAGGAACAGCGGATAGAGCGTGCCGAGGAAAACCGCCGCCATCGCCACCGTGAGCAGGATGTTGTTGGCGAGCAGCAGCGATTCGCGCGAGACCGGCGCGAACCCCGAGCCCAGGCCCACGCGCGGCGCGCGCCACGCGAAGAGCGCGAGCGATCCGCCGATCACGATCACGAGGAAGAGCAGGATGAAGATGCCGCGCCGCGGGTCGGTGGCGAACGCGTGCACCGAGGTGAGAACCCCGGAGCGCACCAGGAACGTCCCCACGAGCGAGAGCGAGAACGCCATGATCGCGAGCAGCACCGTCCAGCTGCGGAACGTGCCGCGCTTCTCGGTGACCGCAAGCGAATGGATCAGCGCGGTGCCCACGAGCCATGGCATGAAGGACGCGTTCTCGACCGGATCCCAGAACCACCATCCGCCCCAGCCGAGCTCGTAGTAGGCCCAGGCGCTGCCGAGCGCGATGCCGATCGTGAGGAAGCACCACGCGGCGGTGGTCCACGGGCGCGACCAGCGCGCCCACGCGGAATCCAGCCGCCCCTCGAGGAGTGCGGCGATGGCGAACGAGAACGCCACGGAGAAGCCGACGTAGCCCATGTAGAGCATCGGCGGATGGATCACCATGCCCGGGTCCTGCAGCAGCGGATTGAGGTCGCGGCCGTCTTCGGCCGGCGGCAGCAGGCGCTCGAACGGGTTCGAGGTGAGCAGCATGAAGAGGAGGAACCCCGCGCTCACGAGTCCCATCACCGCGAGCACGCGCGCCACGAGGCGCTCGGGCAGATGGCGGCTGAAGATCGCGACCGCGAAGGTCCAGCCCGCCAGCATCAGCGTCCACAGCAGCATCGAGCCTTCGTGCGATCCCCACGTCGCGGCGAACCGGTACTGCACCGGCAGGCGTGAATTCGAATTCGTCGCCACGTTCACGACCGAGAAGTCGTTGCCGACGAACGACGCGGCGAGAGCCGCGAACGCCGCCAGCACGAACAGGAATTGCCCGGTCGCGACCGGGCGCGCGGTCGCGAGCAACGCCGCGCGATTGGTGGCGGCCCCGGTGAGACCGAGAATGGCCTGCGCGAGCGCGAGCCCGAGGGCCACGACCAGCGCGAAGTGCCCGAGCTCGGGAATCATGGCTTGGCCTTCTGGCCGGCGAAGCTGCTCTTGTCCATCGGATGCCCCGCTTTCTTCAACGCCTCCGCGGCCTGCGGCGGCATGTAGTTCTCGTCGTGCTTGGCGAGCACCTCGCTCGCGTGGAAAGTCCCGTCGTTGCCGAGCTTGCCCTGGGCGACCACGCCCTTGCCCTCGCGGAAGAGGTCGGGAAGGATGCCGGTGTAGACGACCGGAATGGTCATTGCGGTGTCGGTGACGCGAAAGCGCACCGTGAGCGCGTCCTTCTCGCGCACCACGCTGCCGGCCTCGACCAGCCCGCCGACGCGGAACGCGCGATCGCGCGGAGCTTCATGCGACGCCACCTGGGAAGGCGTGAAAAAGAACACCAGGTTCGACTGGAATGCGTTCAGGACCAACGCGGCGGCGACCCCGACGGCCGCAAGCCCCGCTACGATCCACACACCGCGCCTAGTCCTGGGTTTCAAGTTCCCGCTCCTCCTCGATTTGCCGCAGCGCCCCGGTGCGGCGCACGCGCAGCGCCACGATTTCCGCCAGCAACGCAAGCGCGGTCACGCCGTACGACATCCACAGGTAGAAATTATGATCGTTCATGGCCGCAGCGCGCGAACCCACTGCGTCCGGCTCTCCCGTTCCAGGATGATCGAGCGCACGCGCACGAGCGCGGCGCCGATCGCGTATGACCAGAACGAAAACGTCATCATCACCATGGCCGTGAGCATCGACTTGTGCATCGACGTTCCCTTGAAGCTGACACTCGCGCCCTGGTGCAGCGTATTCCACCAGAGCACCGAGAAATAGATGATCGGCAGGTTCACGAGGCCGATCAGGGCGAGCAGCGCCGCGGCGCGGTCTCCGCGGCGCGGGTCCTCGAAGGCGTTGGCGAGCGCCATGAAACCGAAGTAGAGGAAGAGCAGCACCAGCTCCGAGGTGAGGCGCGCATCCCACACCCAGTATGCGCCCCACGTGGGCCGCCCCCAAAACGCGCCGGTCCAGAGCGCCACGAAGGTGAACATCGCGCCGGTGGGCGCGATCGCGCGCGCCATCATCGCCGCGAGGCGCGTGTTGAAGGTGAGCGCGATGCCGCCGTACATCGCCATCAGGAAGTACAGGAACATCGACATCCACGCCGCGGGCACATGGATGAAGATGATGCGATAGACCTCGCCCTGCTGCGCGTCCGTGGGCGCCTGCACGAAGCCCACGTAGAGCCCGATCGCGCCGAGAATCGCGGCCACAACGAAGAAGCCCGGGGCGAGCGCGCCGGCGAAGCGGTAGAAAGTCGAGGGCGCGGAAAAGTAGAACCAGTTCATGTCTAGTCGAGTGCGATGCGGATCGCGGCGCACACAGCGGGCGGCAGGCCGAGGATCGCGAGGATCAGCGCAGCCCCGAGGATCGAGAGGTGCGGGGCGGCCGATAGACCCGAGGCCTGCGCCTCCGCGGCGCCGGCCCCGAACACCAGCACGGGAATGAAGAGCGGCAGCGCGAGGAGTGCCAGCAGCATGCCGCCGCCACGCGCGCCGAGGGTCAGCGCGGTGCACGCGGCACCGAGCAGCGAAAGAACCGGGGTGCCGAGCGCCAACGCGCATGCGAGCGCGAGCAGCGTGTCGGCGGAAAGCCCGTACTGCAGCCCCAGCAGCGGCGAGAGCACCGTGAGCGGAAGCCCGGTGGCGACCCAGTGCGCCGCGACCTTCCCGCATGTCCAGCTCGCCATCGGATGCGGCGACAGCGTCATCTGCTCGAGCGAGCCGTCGGCGTAGTCGGAGGCGAACATCGCCGCGAGCGAGAGGAAGGCGGCGAGGAGCGCACAGACCCAGATCACTCCCGGCCCGATGCGCTGCAGCAATTGCGGCTCGGCGCCCACGCCCAGCGGGAAGAGCGAGGCGACCAGCACGAAGAACGCGATCACCAGCATCGTCTCGCCCGGATGGCGCAGCGCAAGCTTCAAGTCGCGGCCGAACGCCCACGCGAAGCCCCCGGCAAACGAGCCGCAAGGCGCGAAGGGTGCCAGCCGTTCGGCGGTCACGTTCATGCGCCGATGCGCAACTCGCGCGACGGCGCGGGGGCGAGATCGTGATGGGTCGCGACCACGGCGAGGCCGCCCGCCGCGAGATGGCGCTCGAGCAGCCGCGTGAAGAGCCGCTGGCCGTCGTCGTCGAGCGCGGTGAGCGGCTCGTCGAGCGCCCACAGCGGCGCGGGATCGAGGATCAGTCGCGCGAGCCCGATGCGGCGGCGCTGCCCCGCGGAGAGGCGGCGCGCCGGAAGGAAGCGGCGCTTCTCCAAGCCGGTTTCCGCGAGGGCGGCGCGGCATGCGGAAGGCGTCGCGCTGACGCCGCGCAGCGCGAGCGACGAGTGCAGGTTCTCCTCGGCGGTGAGATCGTCCTTGATGCCGGGCAGATGGCCCGCATACAGAAGCGCGGCGTTAAAGCGCGCGCCCGCCGCGCGCGTCGGCTCGCCTTCCCACAACACCTCGCCGGCGTCGGCGCCGCTCAACCCCGCCAGGCAGCGCAGCAACGTCGTCTTGCCGCTGCCGTTGGCGCCGCGCACCGCCAGCCATTCGCCCGAGGACACGCGCAGCGACACGTCGCGAAACAGCGTGACGCTGCCGCGCGAGCAGGCGAGGCCGTGGGCTTCGAGCGTGCTCACGGCAGGACCTTGTCGACCACGATCTTCACATCGCGCGCGCCGGGCTTCACGACGGCGCTCGTTCCGACCAGGTCGCCGGGCTGAGGCGTGGCATTGCCGGAGCGCGAGATGCGCGCCTCGATGCGCACCGAATCGGCGGAGGAAAGCGTCAGCGTCGGAGCCATCGCGAGGCTGTCGTCGAGCGCGAAATCCATCGGCAGCTGTTTCGCCGAGCCGCGCAGCACGGCGAGCGGCATGCGCGGCCCGCCCTCGGAGCGCGCAAAGATGAAGAGGGTGTCGGAGCTCGCGACCCGCGATGCGATCGCCGGCGCCACGGCGACCGAGCCGGTGACGGTTTTTGCAGGTGGCGGGGCGGCCTTGGCGACCTGGGGAGCGGGGGCGAGCGGCTTGGCCGTGGCAGTGAGCGGCTTGCCCGCGGCGGCCGATTTCTCGGTCACCTCGGCGATGATCGCCTGCACCTGCTTCGCATCGGGGGAATCCGCGGGCAGGGCCGCGGCGAGCGTCTGCCAGTAGCGCAGGGCGAGCGCGAAATCGCCGGCATCGAGCGCCGCGGTGCCGGCGAGCGCCAGCGACTTCGGATGCGCCGGATCGATCGACAGCGCCTGTTTCGCGAGCTCGAACGGCTTGCCGGCGAGCGATTTGCCCTGCGCCATGCCGAGCGCATCGGCGTAATCGGCCAGCACATCGGGATCGCCGGGTGCCAGCGTCGCCACGCGCTCGTACGCCTCGGCGGCCTCCTTGAAGCGGCCGAGCGCGGCCATCGAGCGCGCGAGCAATGCCCAGCCCTTCACATCGTCGGGTCGCTCGCGCACCTTCTTTGCGAGGCTCTCGACCATCGCGACGATCTGCTTGTCGTCCACCGGTGCGGATTCGGCGCGGGCCGTGGCGACGGGACTTGTGGCCATCGGCATGCCGGTGGCGAGGTAGACCCCGAAGGCGAGCGCGGGGAGCGCCACCGCGATGACCGCGGCGGTGATCCAGGGCTTCTTCGTGGCGGCGGGCGGGGAAGGCGCGGGGGCGTCGAGATCGCGGGAAGCGCGATCGACGAGATCCGAAAGCGCCTCCTCGCGCGCATCCGCCGGCAGCGTGCCATTCTGGATGTCGGCCTCG
Organism: Burkholderiales bacterium; assembly: GCA_031424255.1. Taxonomy (GTDB): domain Bacteria; phylum Pseudomonadota; class Gammaproteobacteria; order Burkholderiales; family Usitatibacteraceae; genus Usitatibacter. The sequence continues at coordinate 50,960 of JANPHA010000429.1, forward strand.
ATCTCGCGCCGCTGGCCGCGCAGCACCTCGAGGTTGGCTTCCACGGTGGTCGGACCGGAGACCGGCCGGGAGCGCAGCAAGGGGACCAGGACAAACGCCAGCGCCACGGTGGTCATGAGCGCGGCCAGGAGCCAGAAGACCATCGGGGAATATCGGAACCGGCTGAAAAGACTCCGAAATTATACCTGCAGCGGGGGCCTTTCCCTCATTCGGCCGCGAGCGCCGTCTTTTTCCACAGCTCCCAGGGGCGCTCGAGCGTGCCGCGGTTGGCGAGCGTGGCGCGCTTGCCCTCCTCGACGCTCAGGAACTCGATCGGGCCCTCGAGCTGGCTCGCGAGCGCCTGCAGCCGCGCGTTCGCCTGCGTGTAGACCGAGCGGAAAACCGCTTCCGGGAGGCCGTCTCCGACCACGGTCATGCCGTGGCCGCGCATCAGCACGCAGCTGCAGTTGCCGATCGTGGTCGCGAGCTCGCGGCCGAGGCGGCGATCGCGGATCAGCAGGTCGTTCTCCGGAGTGTTCCTGCGAATGTCGAACACCGGCACGCCGCTCCAGAGGAAAGAGGCCATGTGATAGACCGGGCGCAGCTTCCCCTTCGTCACGCCGAACGGGATCACCGCGTCGGCATGGCTGTGGACGATCGCCATCACGTCCGGCCGCTGCCGAAAGATCTCGCCGTGCAGGAAGCGCTCGAGATAGGCCTTGCGGTCGTCGGCGATCGGCTCGCTATCGGGGCCGTGCTCCATCAGGTCCGCCGCCGTGACGAGGGAGGGCGCGAGCGAGCGCGACATCACGAAGTGCTCGGGATTGCGGTCGCTGCGCGCGCTCACGTGCCCATAGGCATCGAGGACGCCGTGCATCGCGAGAATGCGGTTGGCGGCGACGAGGTCGTCGAGCAACTGCGCGCCTGCGGGCGCGGCGGGCTTCTTGCGGGTCGGCATGCGGGATTCCTTGTTCTTTGTCGCCTGCATTATCGGGCAGAATGCGTTCGCGCCATGAAAAAAGCCTCGCGAAGCGAATGAGCCAGGGATTCTTCGATCCGGTCCTCGAGGCGATCGCCGCCTCGGCCGCTCCGGACCTGCGCACCGCCCAGGCGCGCGCGGTCGTCGCCGACTACGGGGTATTCCTCGAGAACCGGGCGCCGCCGCCGGGAAGCGTCGCGGACGAACGCGATTTGCCCTATACGAAGGAAATCATCAAGTGGGCGCTGCAAGGCGTATTCGCGCTCGCGCGCGATCCGGCCCACCGCGAGACGCTCAAAATCGGCTACCTGCGGCTCGCCGATTGGCAGCCGACGCACCGCAGCGCGTTCGTGGGGTTGAGCCACCGCGCCAGCGTCGATCCGCTGCTGCTCGCGCAGCGCCTCGCCGCCGAGAAGGCCCCGGAGCAGAAATGGATGGCCGCTTCGCAGGCCGAGCGCAGCGCGCTCGTCGGCGAGTTGCGCCGGCTCGGGTACTGGTAGGCGCATCATGACGCTCGCCGGGGAAGTGCTCATCGTCGACTTCACCGACGGCCATGCCGAGGAGCTCGTGCACATGTGGCGCGAGAGTTTCGAGGCCGGCGTCGGCATCGTCGATCCACATCCGATCGAGGAGCAACGCTGGTTCCTGATGAAGCAGATCGTGCCCAACAACACCGTGCGCGTGGCCCTGCTCGACGGCGCGATCGCCGGCTTCGTCGCCGCCAACCGCGAATCGATCTCGCAGCTCTACGTGCGCCGCGGCTTCCAGCGCCGCGGCCTGGGGGCGCGCTTGCTGGAGGGCGCGAAGGCGCGCTCCAACGGCCGCCTGTCCCTCTATACGTTCGCGCGCAACGCCGGCGCGCGCGCGTTCTACGAGCGCCACGGTTTCCGCATCGTCGCGCGCGGCTTCGAGCCCGAGTGGCAGCTCGAGGACCTGAAATACGAATGGACCGCATAGCGAAAACCGTGGTCTGTCCCCGGTTTTCGGCAGCGGCTACAATCGAGCCTCCAAAAAGGGAATCGGCGCACAGGTGAGGCATTACTCGATCCTCGAGTACGCGAGCTTCCGCTGGTTCAAGGCCGCGCTCGCCCTCGTTGCGCTCGCCGCCGTCGCCTACCTCTGGCACGAGCCGCCGCTCAAGCCCTACGGCGGCACCTGGCTCGGCTACACGCTCGGCACCGTCGGCGCCGTGCTCATCGTGTGGCTCCTCTGGTACGGCGTTCGCAAGCGCCGCTATCGCTCGACCACCGGCACGGTGCAGGGCTGGCTCTCGGCGCACGTCTATCTTGGAACCGCGCTCGTCGTGGTGGTCACGCTCCATACCGGATTCGAGCTCGGATGGAACGTGCATACGCTCGCCTACGTGCTCATGCTGCTGGTGGTGGCGAGCGGCTTCTACGGCGTGTTCGTCTACCTGCGCGTGCCCGAGTCGATGACGACGAACCTCGGCGAGGACACGCTGCAATCGATCCTGCTGCGCGTGGGCGACCTCGATCGCGAGATGCGCGAGAAGGCGCTGTCGCTGCCGGACGACCTGTTCGCGCTGATCGACAAGTCGGTCGCGCAGACGCGCCTGGGCGGCAGCGTCTACCGGCTCGTCTCGGGGCGCGACCGCGGCTGCCCGACGCTCGCCGCGGTGAACCGCTGGCCGCAGCTCGCGCGCCGCCTCTCCGGCGACGTGGCGCGGCGCGACAAGGAGGTCTTCTCGCTGCTGCTGCAGAAGAACGAGCTGCTGGGGCGCGCGCGCCGCGACCTGCGCCACAAGGCGATCCTCGACCTGTGGCTGTACGTGCACGTGCCGCTCGCCTTTGCGCTGCTCGCGGCGCTCACGGCGCACGTGCTCTCGGTCTTCATCTACTGGTGAGCGCCGCGTGAAAGTCCTGATCCTCTCGCGCACCCCGTCGCGGGGTGGCGCGCGCCCGGCGCAAACGCGCAAGACGGTCAGCGCGGACTGGATTCGCGTCGGGCGCAACGCGAGCTGCGAGCTTCATCTGCCCGACCCGCGCATCGCGCTCGAGCAGGGCATGATCGTCAACCGCGACGGCCTGGTCTACCTCGAGGGCGAGGGCGGAAGCCAGAACATCACGCGCAAGAGCGTTCGATCGGTGCGCCTGAAGCCCGGGCAGCCGATCGACATCGGCCCGTATCGGATCGAGGCGCAAGAGCCGGCGGAAGGATACGACGCGGCGCTCGCGGTCGAGCTGGTGCGCCCCGCCGAGATCGGCCCGGCGCTGGAGACGCGCACCGCGAAGCTCACCCTCGCCTCGCTCGGCGTATCGAAGCGCTGGACCGCGTGGACGCTGGCGCTCGTGCTGCTCGCGGTGGGCTTTCTCATTCCCGCCGCGCGCGTGCTCGACTTGCCCTGGAAGAACGCGACCCAGGCCGCCGGAATCGGCGACACGGTCTGGAACCCGGGACCGATCCTGCTCGCGCACCAGCCGATCGGCCAGCAGTGCTCCGCGTGCCACGAGGTCGCTTTCCAGCACGTGCCCGATCGGGCGTGCCTGCAGTGCCATGCGAGCATCGGCCATCACGTCGGGCCCGAGCTGCAACCCGCCGCGCTTTTCGAAGGCGCGCGCTGCACCACGTGCCACAAGGAGCACAAGGGAGCCAAGCCCACGCATCGCGACGACGATCGCTTCTGCGTCGATTGCCATCGCGATATCGCCGCCCGGATCAAGGCGCCGGGCTCCGCCAACGTCGGCGATTTCGCGGGCGACCATCCGCCGTTCCGGCTCACGGTTCCGCGGTCCGGCGCACTCGCGCGCGTGCGTCAGGGGAGAGGCACGATCACCCAATCCTCCAATCTCGTCTTCCCCCACGACGTGCACCTCGATCCCCGGGGCGTGCGCTCGCCCGGCAAGGGGCGCGTGAAGCTCGAGTGCTCCGCCTGCCACCAGCCCGACGCGTCGAAGCGCACGTTCGAGCCGATCTCGATGGGCAAGCATTGCCAGGAGTGCCATCGCCTCGAGTTCGAGCCCGCGGTGACGACGCGCGAGGTGCCGCATGGCAAGCCCGCGGATGCCGTCACCGTCATCGAGGAGTTCTACGCCAACCTCGCGTTGAAAGGCGTGCCCGACAGTTTCCAGAAGGCGTTCGGCGTTCCCGGCGAGGGATTGCTGCGCCGCGTCGGCGATCCGAGCCCGGCGCAGCGCCAGAACGCGCTACGCATCGCGAGCCGCAAGGCCGATCAGGTGACGCGCGAGCTCTTCGAGGTGCGCGTGTGCAAGACCTGTCACGCGGTGACGCCGGACAAGGCGCCGGACGCCGCCCATGCGCCGTGGCGGATCGCTGCGGTGCGCACGAGCAACGAGTGGATGCCGCACGCGCGCTTCGACCACAGGAGCCACGCCGCTTCGAAATGTGCCGATTGCCACGCCGTCGCGAAGTCGAAGAGCTCGAGCGACGTCGCGATGCCGACGATCGACACGTGCCGCGAGTGCCACGGCGGATCGAAGCCGGTCGCGACCAAGGTCACCTCGAATTGCCTGCTGTGCCACGGCTTCCACGAATCGCGCCACCCGTGGGATCCGGATTTCAAGCCGCGCGTGCGCGCGGCCGCGGGAGACGCCGATGGGCGCTAGGCTCGCGCGCGCCGCCGCTTTCGCGTTCGCTTCACTCGGCGCGGCGCTGGCGGGATGCTCCGGCTCCTCGGCAGGCGGCGGCGCGGCGTGCACGGGCGACTGCACGCCCTCGCCGAATGCGCTCTCGCCAGCCGATGTGCAGCGCGTGATCGCGCAGGCGGTGGGCGAAGCGCAGGCGCGCAACGTTCGCGCGCACGTCGCGGTCGTGGACCGCGTGGGCAACGTGCTCGCGGTTTTCACGATGACAGGCGCGCCGGCGACGATCGCGATCACGAGCCGGCTCGGCGTGACCGGGGGGCTCGACGGCATCGCGGCGGGCACCGTTCCCGCGACGCTGGCCGCGATCGCCAAGGCGCTCACCGGGGCCTATCTCTCCTCCCAGGGCAACGCGTTCTCGACGCGCACCGCGGGCCAGATCATCCAGGAGCATTTCAACCCGGGCGAATCGCAGCAGCCTTCCGGGCCGTTGTACGGCGTGCAGTTC
>JANPHA010000430.1:0-12904 GCA_031424255.1 Burkholderiales bacterium
CTGCGCGGTCCGCGCGGCGGCGTGATCCTCGCCGGGGCGGAGCACGAGAAGGCGCTGAACTCGTCGATCTTCCCGTCGATCCAGGGCGGGCCGCTGATGCACGTGATTGCCGCCAAGGCGATGGCGTTCCAGGAAGCGCTGCAGCCCGCGTTCAAGGACTACCAGAAGCAGGTCGCCACGAATGCGCGCGTGCTGGCGCAGACGCTTGCCGGCCGCGGGTTGAGGATCGTCTCGGGCCGCACCGAGAGCCACATGTTCCTCGTGGACCTGCGGCCGAAGAAGATCACCGGCAAGGACGCGGAGGCGGCGCTCGGCAAGGCGCACGTGACGGTCAACAAGAACGCCATTCCCAACGACCCCGAGAAGCCGTTCGTGACCAGTGGGATCCGCATCGGCTCCCCGGCGATGACCACGCGCGGGTTCCGGGAGGCGGAGTCGAAGCAGGTCGCCGATTTCATCGCCGACGTGCTCGAGTCGCACGCGGACGCGGCGGCGCTCGCGAAGATCGGATCCGCGGTGAACGAGCTGTGCGCGAAATTTCCGGTGTACGGACCCGCGATGCGCGCATCCTACGGCTTATGAAGTGCCCCTTCTGCAGCGCCGAGGATACCCAGGTGATCGACTCGCGCGTGAGCGAGGAGGGCGACTCGATCCGCCGGCGGCGCCGCTGCCAGGTGTGCAACAAGCGCTTCACGACCTACGAGACGGCCGAGTTGCGCATGCCGCAGATCGTGAAGACCGACGGCGTGCGCGAGGACTTCTCGACCACGAAGCTGCGCACCGGCTTCCAGCGCGCGCTGCACAAGCGCCCGGTCACGACCGAGCTGGTCGATGCCGCCATCACCCGCATCGAGCAGAAGATGCTCTCGCTGGGCGAGCGCGAGATCGACTCGCGCCGGCTGGGCGAGATGGTGATGGAGGAGCTGCGCAAGCTCGACAAGGTGGCGTATATCCGCTTCGCCTCGGTCTACAAGAGCTTCTCCGACGTCGAGGATTTCCGCGACGCGATTCGGGAAGTGCGCGATACCAAGTAGCTTCATGTTTTCCGCTTCGGACAGCGCGTTCATGGCGCGGGCCATCGGCCTCGCGGCCCGGGGCCTCAACACCTCCACTCCCAATCCGAGCGTGGGCTGCGTGCTGGTGAAGGACGGGCGTATCATCGGAGAAGGCTGGCACGAGCGCGCCGGAGAGCCGCACGCCGAAGTGCACGCGCTCGCGAATGCGACGGAGCCGCCCGCGGGCGCCACCGCGTACGTGACGCTCGAGCCGTGCAGCCACCACGGCCGCACCGGTCCCTGCGCCGATCTCCTGGTCGCCGCGAAGGTGGCGCGCGTGGTCGCCGCGATCCAGGATCCCAATCCGGCAGTGAACGGCAAGGGCGCGGCGCGCCTGCGTGAAGCCGGCATCGAGGTCGACGTGGGCTTGATGGAGGCCGAGGCGCGCGAGGTGCATCGCGGTTTCCTCACGCGCATGGCGAAGGGGCGGCCGTGGATGCGGATCAAGTCCGCGGCGTCCCTCGATGGAAGGATCGCGCTCGCCAATGGCGAAAGCCGGTGGATCACGGGGGAGGCGGCGCGGCGCGACGCGCACGCGTTGCGCGCCCGCTCGTGCGCCATGTTGACCGGCATCGGCACGGTGCTGCGCGATGACCCACAGCTCACCGTGCGTCACGTGCCGTGCTCGCGCCAGCCGCTGCGTATCCTGATCGACAGCCGGCTCGACGTGTCACCGGACGCGAAGATCCTCGAGGGCGGGCCGCTCCTCATCTTCACGGTGAGCGCAGACGCGCAGAAACGCGCGCTCCTCGAGGCACGCGGGGCCGAGGTCGTGAGCGCGCCGATCGATCCCGGGAAAGCGGGCAAGACCGATCTCGCCGCGGTCGCGCGCGAGCTTGGCGGGCGCGGGTTGAACGAGGTGACGGTCGAGACCGGTGCGCGGCTCAACGGTTCACTGCTCGCCGCGGGCGTGATCGACGAGATCGTGCTCTACATGGCGCCGATGCTGCTGGGGGATTCGGCGCAGGGACTCTTCGCGCTGCCGGAGCTCACGCGCCTCGATCGGGCGCTGCGCCCGAGGATCGTCGACGTGCGCTCGGTGGGTACGGATCTGCGCGTCACCGCGCGCTTCGATCACTGACATGTTTTCCGGAATCGTCACGGCCGTGGGCCGCATCGCATCCGCGTCTGCGCTCGGCGATGGCCTGAGGCTGCGCATCGAGGCGCCGGGATTCGGATTCGGCGACATCGCGATCGGCGACTCGATCGCGATCCAGGGCGTTTGTCACACAGTCGTCACGAAGGCGGGCGAGAGTTTCGAGGTCGACACGTCGGGTGCGACACTCGCGGTGACGGCGGGACTGGAGTCTGGCCGGCAGGTCAACCTGGAGAAGTCGCTGCGCCTTGCCGATCGCATCGGCGGCCACCTCGTGAGCGGCCACGTCGACGGCGTGGGACAGGTAGTCGAATTCGAGGAGCTCGGCGGCAGCGCGCGGCTCGCGATCGCGGCGCCGGCGGAAATTGCGCGCTACATCGCGCGCAAGGGCTCGGTGGCGATCGACGGCGTGAGCCTCACCGTCAACGCGGTCGATGGGGCGCGCTTCGAGATCAACTTGATCCCGCACACGCGCTCCGTGACCACGCTGGCGCGGCTCGCACGCGACGCACGGGTGAATATCGAGGTGGACATGATGGCGCGTTATGCAGAGCGGATTCTGTCATCGCCCGAAGGCGTGCCACCCGTCGCCTGATCACGTCGCGACTTCAGCGCTTCGCGTAGCTCAGCCGGGGATTCGCCTTGAATACCGGCGTGCGCATTTCATCGGCGCCGATCTTGAAATCGGTCGTGAGCTTCGCCCAGAAAGTCGCCAACTTCGAGCGGCAGGACTGCGGGCAATTCGCGGGCGCGGCGAGATATCAATATCCGCGCGTGTCGCCCGGGCTCGCGGCCGGTCCCCATTGGGGGAGTTGAAACGTACAATCGTCACAGCCGGCGGCCTTGAGTTTCTCGATTTCGCCAAGAACCAGCATCTGCATCTCGGCGGCGGAAAGCTTCGGGCGAAATGGCGGTCTCAGAAATTCTCCTTCATCTGCGGCAAGTCTCTTTGCTGCGGCAATTCGCTCTGCGGGAACTCGATGATGAAGACACAGCCCCTGCCTTCGATTCTTCGGTGGTACAGGGATCCGCCGATCGCGGCGACGGCTTTGCTGCTGATGCGAAGCCCGGCCTCGAGCTTCCCACCGGCCCTGTGCTCTTCCAGCGGGCGGCACAGCTCCTCGGCGATTTCCTGCGGCAGGTCCCCGTTCTCCTCCACTTCGATGAAAACGCGTCCGCCCGATGCGTGCGCCCGCAGGAGAATGTGACCGTCCTCGCGGGTGAACTTGAAGGCGTATTGGAGGAGATTCGCGACCGCCGATGCCAGGATATGCCGGTCCGCCTCCACGAAGATCCCGGGCTCGACAGCCGAGACGGTCAATTCGCATCCCTTCCGCAATGCCTCCAACGCCGAAGCGACCTGGACATCCGCAATGAACGGGCCGATCTCGATGGCTTCTCGAGACGTTCGCGGACTTTCCTCGAGCCTGACCTCGGCAAGCGCGTGGTCGATCATCTCGCGCATGCCGATCAGGCTGCGATCCAATGCGGCGCCCGTGGCGCCGCCGAATCCGACGTTGCCGCGTTTGATCGCGGTGACCGCGAGAATCGACGTGTTGAGCAGGTTTCGCATTCCATGCGCGAGCACGCCCAGGCGCTCGCCCGGGGGCAGCGCGCGTCCATTCGCGATGGCCAGGTCGTGCTGGCGCGCGTATTCGCTGACGGCGCCCGCGATCGCGTTGTCGAGCCGGATGTTGAGAATGCCGAACTCGTGCACCGTGATGGGAGCGTGCTGCTCGACCGCGAGCTCCGTGATGGACTGGCAGAGATCGCCGTAATCATGTACGACTTGCTCGATGGTGAAATCATGGCGAAGCAGCTCCTTGCCGTGCCGTGTCGCACCTTCACCGATCTGCGATTCCGCCAGGGTGCTCCGGGCTTCGGGCGCCTTCGTGTCTGCGTCCGGATGAACGCTTCCACCCGGAAGCATCTCGGCGAGTTGCGCGAGGAAAAGAGGAACGCCGTATTCAAGCTCGCGGGGAGTTGCGCGCGGCGCACGCCGCCTCGATACCTTGGCCCGGCAACGCTCGATCAGTTCCATGCGATTGGACGTGAGGAAGTCGTGCAGCATGTCTTCGTCCTAGGTCCGAGTCGGCTCGTTCGTCCGTTCGGCACCCTTCGCGGTGAGGTGATAGCCGCCGCTCCTGGGCTCGACAATCTCTGCCGCCACCAGGTTGCCCATCGCCCCCTCGAAGTCCTCGTCCCTCAGCAGGTATTTGGGAATCGTCAGCCGCCAGAAGCCTTGCAGGTCGAACGCGCTTCCCGCCTTCGCGTGGCGCAACGTGAAGTGACTCAGGATGTCGTGCTCGATCTGGCTTTGTGCGGGCATGTCGGTTCGGAATGTGGTGGCTTGTGTGTCGCACACTGTGCCGTGGGGCCGCATTTTGGTCTGTGCGTAAACGCACAGCCGGCTCCGTAGGCTGCCGCACTGCCGTGTAGTCAGTTGCCTCATTCGCCTGTAGGCGCAAGCGAAACCATGGAACCCCAGCGCTCCCACGGAGTCTCCAGTGCACGGTTCCATTCGCAGCTCTCGATCCCCAAGGAGTACCTCATGCGCTTGTCCCCGATTGCCGTTTCTGTCGCCACATCGCTCGCACTCTTTCTCGGCGCGCCGCTCGCGCACGCTACGCCGGTCACCACCGACACCTCCGACCTCTGGTACAACCCGAACGAGTCGGGCTGGGGCGTGGGCGTGCACCAGCAGGGCGACACGATCTTCCTCGAGATCTATGCCTACAACAACGCGAGCCAGCCGGTGTGGTTCGTCGGCTCCAACGTCGTCTTCGCCGGCACCGACCAGAACGGCGTGCTGGTCTTCGCCGGGCCGCTGTACCAGACCTCGGGCCCGTATTTCGGCGGCACGTTCAATCCGAACTCGGTCACCGTTCGCCAGGTGGGCACCGTGACGTTCAACCTGACCAACCTCACCACCGCGACGATCAACTACTCGGTCGACGGCGTCGCGGTCACCAAGAGCCTGGTGCGCCAGCTGTGGGCCATCAACAACATGACCGGCAGCTACCAGGGCGGGCAGGTCGGAACCAACTCGAATTGCGGCGGCGCCGGCATCGAGGGGTACGTGGAGGAGGCTGGAACGTACGCGATCAACCACACCGACAACGGCGTGACGATGACCTACTCGGGCGTCAACAACACCTGCACCTATTCCGGGCAGTACGCGCAGGCCGGCAAGATGGGGCTCGTCACGGGCAGCTTCCAGTGCACCAACGGCACGGTCGGAAACTTCCAGGCGTTCGGCATCGAGACGCAGATCACCGGGCTTCAGGGACGCCTCACCTACACGTCGAATCGCTGCGTGTACTCGGGAAGGTTCGGAGGCCTGCGGCGCGGTTCGTGACCTTCGGGCAAAATAGCGGTCTCTTCCACTGCGAGAGGCCGCCGCCGCCCCGGTAGATTCCCGGCCGACGCGGGGGCCATGGCGATCATGACCATCAGCCCGACCCGGGAGCTCATCGACGACATCCGCCTCGGCCGCATGATCGTGCTGGCGGACGCGGAGGACCGCGAGAACGAGGGCGACCTGCTGCTCGCGGCGGATTTCGTCACGCCCGAAGCGATCAACTTTTTCGCGACATACGCGCGCGGCCTCGTGTGCCTCACGTTGACCGAGGAGCGCTGCCGGCAGCTGAACCTGCCGCTGATGGTGAGCGACAACCGCTCGCCGATGGGCACGGCGTTCACCGTTTCGATCGAGGCGGCCGTGGGCGTAAGCACCGGCATCTCCGCGGCCGACCGGGCGCGCACCGTGCGGGCCGCGACCGCGAAGCACGCGAAGCCCGAGGACCTCGTGCAGCCCGGCCACATCTTCCCGGTGAAGGCGCAGAACGGCGGCGTGCTCGTGCGCGCCGGGCACACCGAGGCGGGTTGCGACCTCGCCGAGCTCGCGGGGCTCACGCCGGCGGCGGTGATCTGCGAAGTCATGAATCCCGACGGCTCCATGGCGCGCATGCCCGATCTCATCGAGTTCGCGAAGCGCCACGACCTGAAGATCGGCACGATCGCCGATCTCATCCGCCATCGCAGCGAGACCGAGACGCTGATCGAGCGCGTGGCCGATCGCACGGTGGCCACCCCCTACGGGCCGTTCCGGCTGTGCATCTACCACGCCAAGACCGTGGACGAGGTCCACTCCGCGCTGGTGAAGGGCGAGCCGGCGCCGGAGCGCCCGACGCTCGTGCGCGTGCACGAGCCGTTCGTCTCGCTCGATCTCTTCGATTTCGATTCGCAGCGCCATGCCTTCTCGGTGCAGGACGCGATGCGCATGATCGCCCACCAGAAGGAGGGCGTGATCGTGCTGCTGCGGCGCAGCGAGCCGGCCTCCGAGATCCTCGAGCGGCTCGACCAGTCGCCGCGCTCGCGCCAGGCGGCGCGCAAGTGGGACCCGCGCCTGCATGGCATCGGCGCACAGATCCTGCGCGACCTGGGCGTGGGCAAGATGCGCGTGCTTGCGCGTCCGAAGCGCATTCCGAGCATGTCGGGGTTCGGGCTCGAAGTGGTCGAGTACGTCTCGCCCGATGACGCCGCCGCCCTGAAGGCGGCCGTGTGAGCATGGCGCTTCCGGACCTGCGCGGGGCGGGCCTGCGCATCGGCATCGTGTGGAGCCGTTTCAACGAGGAGATCGTGCGTGCGCTCCTCACGGCGTGCGACAAGCAGCTGGTCGAGCTCGGCGTGGAGGCGTCCGACATCGACGTCGTGAGCGTGCCCGGCGCGCTCGAGATCCCGCTGATGCTGCAGGCGCTGGCGCTCGAGCGACGCGGCTTCGCGCGGCGCTACGACGCGCTCGTGGCGCTCGGCGCGGTGGTGCGCGGCGATACCTTCCACTTCGAGATCGTCGCGACCCAGAGCGCGCGCGGCATCCTCGATGCGCAACTCGAAACCGGCGTGCCGATCGCCAACGGAGTGCTCACCACGGATACGGAGGAGCAGGCGCGCGAGCGCGCGCCGATCAAGGGGGCGGAGGCGGCGCGCGTCGCGGTCGAGATGGCCAATACCCTGAGCTCGATCGGCGGATGAAGACCTCGGCGCGCAGGAAGTCGCGCGAGTTCGCGCTGCAGGGCGTCTACCAGTGGCTTCTGAACCACGAGGGCGCCACGCAGGTGCTGCAGAACCTCTCCGAGCTGGAGGGCTTCAAGCAGGCGGACGGCCGCTTCCTCGAAGCGGAGCTGCGCGGCACGATCCAGGAGGCCGAGGGGCTGCGTGCGCATCTCGACCCGCTCGTCGACCGCAAGTGGGGCGAGATGAGCCCGGTGGAGCGCTCGATCCTGCTGATCGGCGCGTGGGAGCTGGTGCACAAGCCGGAGATTCCCTATCGCGTGACGATCAACGAGGCGATCGAGCTCGGCAAGCGTTTCGGCGGCACGGACGGCCACAAGTACATCAACGGAGTCCTCGACAAGCTGGCGGCGGCGGTGCGACCGGGAGAGGTCGCGGAAAGAAAGAAGGCGGCAACATGACGACGCAGAATTTTTCCTCGGAATTCGACCTGATCGCGCGCCACTTCACGCGCCCGGCGGCCAACGCGGTGCTCGGCGTGGGCGACGACTGCGCCCTGGTCGACGTGACCAACGGCATGGACCTCGCGGTCTCCACCGACACGATGGTCTCGGGCACGCATTTCTTCCCCGACGTGGACCCGGAGAATCTCGGCCACAAGGCCCTCGCGGTGAACCTCTCCGACATGGCGGCGATGGGCGCGATGCCGTACTGGGCGATGCTCGCATTGACCATTCCCGCGGTCGACCACCACTGGCTCGAGGCCTTCGCCAAGGGCTTCTTCGACCTGGCGAGCGAATTCAACGTCTCGCTGATCGGCGGCGATACCACGCGCGGCCCGCTCACGCTCACGGTCACGATCATGGGCGAGGTGCCGGCGGGCGCGGCGCTGCGCCGCAGCGGGGCCAAGGTCGGCAACGACATCTGGGTCTCCGGCAACATCGGCGATGCGGCGCTCGCCGTGGCCCACCGCCACGGCCGCCTCGTGCTCGGCGCGGAGGACTATCGCGAGGCGGTGATGCGCCTCTACGAGCCGTCGCCGCGCGTGCAGCTCGGCCAGGCGCTGCGCGGGCTCGCGACCGCAGCGATCGACGTGTCCGACGGCCTGCTGGCGGACCTGACCCACATCTGCCGCCTGTCGGGCGTGGGCGTGACCGTCGAGCTCGCACAGGTGCCGGTCTCGTCGATCGGCGCCAAGCACATCAACAGCGACGAGGGCCGCACCGCGATCGTCGCCGGCGGCGACGACTACGAGCTGTGCTTCACCGCGCACCCGAATTCGCGCGACAGCATCGAGGATCTCACCAATGTCCTCGGCGTGCCGATCACGCGTGTCGGCCAGATAAAGCGCGGAAAAGGCCTGAGCCTGCTGGGAGGCGACGGCAAGCCCGTGAAGATCGATGGCCGCGGATACGACCACTTCTCGGGTTCCTGACCGGCGCTTCCTGTTCGCCCATCCGGCGCATTTCCTCGCCCTGGGATTCGGCAGCGGCCTGGTACCCAGGGCGCCCGGCACGTTCGGCACGCTTGCGGCGGTCGCACTCTACTGGCTGCTGGCGCTGGCACTTGCGCCGCTCGCGATCGCGTTCCTCGCGATCCCGCTCTTCTTCGTCGGCATCTGGGCGTGCGACGTCACCGCGCGCGACCTGGGCATGCAGGACCCGGGCTGCATCGTATGGGACGAGATCGTCGCCTTCCTGCCGCTCGCGGCGATCTCCTCGGCCAGCCCGCTGCTGCAACTGGTGGCCTTCCTGCTGTTTCGCCTCTTCGATATCTGGAAGCCGTTCCCGATCCGCCAGGTCGAGCGCCAGGTGAAAGGCGGCTTCGGCGTGATGATCGACGACGTCATCGCCGCGGCCTATGCGTACGTGGTCTTCATCCTCTTCATCGTCGTCATGCACAAGGGATTCGGATTCCAATGACCCGCTGGCCTTACCCGCGCATCTTCGCGCACCGCGGCGGCGGCAGCCTCGCCCCGGAGAACACGCTCGCCGCGCTGCGCACCGGGCAGGAGCTCGGCTACCGGGCGCACGAGTTCGACGTGAAGCTCGCGCGCGACGACGTGGCATTGCTGCTGCACGACGAGACGCTCGAGCGCACGACCAACGGGCGCGGCCGCGCGGCGGACCTGGATTTCGACGCGATGCGCGGCCTCGATGCCGGAGCGTGGCATTCGGCGCCCTTTCGGGGCGAGCGCGTGCCGACTTTCGAGGAAGCGGCGCGGCTGCTGCGCTCGTGCGACACGATGGCCAACGTCGAGATCAAGCCGACGCCGGGTTTCGACTGGCATACCGGCACGCACGTGGCGCTTCACGCGCGCGAGCTGTGGCTGGGCGCGCCGGCACCGCCGCTCTTGTCGTCGTTCTCGTTCGAGGCATTGATGGCCGCCAAGGAAGCCGCGCCGGAATTGCCGCGCGGCTGGCTGATCAAGACGTTCACCGACGCCGACTGGGACCGCCTGGAGGAGCTGGGCGCCGTCTCGCTGCACACCGACCATCGCCGCCTCGCGCCGGCCGACGTCGCGCGGCTGCACGACCGCGGCTACAAGGTGCTGGTCTACACCGTGAACGATGCGCAGATCGCGCAATCGCTCCTCGACGCGGGGGTGGACGGGATGTTCACCGACAATCTGCGCGATTTCGCCGTGCGCTTTACTCGCCATATCTGAACCTGTAGCATGAACCATCTCCCGGCGGAGCCGAATGCTTGGCGTGCATCGCGGTATTCAACCAGAAGGGCGGCGTGGGCAAGACCACGACCGTCCTGAATCTCGCCGCGGCGTTGGCGCAGCAAGGCCATGAGCCGCTCGCCATCGACCTCGATCCCCAGGCCAACCTGTCGTCGATCGCCGGCCTGGCCACCACCGCCGAATCGAGCATCTACGGTTTCTACCGCGAGGGGCGCCCGCTCGCGGACCTCGCGCGGCCCACCGCCGCGGGGTGGGGCATCATCGGAGCCCACCTCGAGCTGTCGAAGGTGGACTCGCAATACGGCAAGGGCCCGAACATCCTCAACCGGCTGAAGACCGGATTGGCGTGCGCGCATCTCGCCACGCCGCGCACCGTGATCATCGATTGCTGTCCGTTGCTCGGCGTGTTGTCGCTGTCGGCGATCTTCGCGGCCGATCGCGTCCTCATCCCGGTCTCCGCGGACTATCTCGCGGTGAAGGGCGCGCTGCTCGTAGAGCGCACGTTGAACGCGTTGCAGCGCGTGATCGGCCACCGCGTCGAGCGCCGCTACGTGCTCACGCGCTTCGACGGTCGGCGCAACATGTCGTGGGACATCCTCGCGAGCCTGAAGGCGAAGTTCGGGGCCGAGCTGTGCGAATCGCGCATCTCGGAGAACGTGCACATCGCCGAGAGCCCGCACCAGGGGAAAGACGTGTTCGCGCACGCGCCCGCAAGCCGGGGCGCCGCGGACTACCGTGCTCTCTACGAAGAGCTGTCGCAGGCGGATTTCTTCGTGGCATCGGGCCGGCGCGAGCCGGCCGCCGCCTGAGGGCGCGCGCCGCTAAGGCTGGGGGTCGTCGGCCGCGATGTGCGTGATCAGGGATTCGAGATCGGATCCGGCCGGTGCGGCGGGGGCGGACAGCACGCGCACCTGCAGCACCGTGCATTCGCGATAGACCTGGCGCAGCTTGCGTTCCGCCTCCACCTGGTCGCGCCCCGGGATCACCAGGTTTTCCACCATCGAGCCATCGCGCGTGCGAATCGTGAATCCGAACTTCGTCATCAGGCGGAGGTTACACGATTCGACACCGCCGGCGCGCCGGCCGCCTGTCGTGAATCGCGGATGTGGGCGTTCAGCTCGCGAAGCGCGGTGCGCAGCCCCTCTTCGAGCACCGGATGGTAGAAGGGCATCTCGAGCATCTGGGCCACGGTCATGCCGCTTTGCAGGGACCAGGCGAGGAGGTGGCCGATGTGCTCCGCATCCGGGCCGACCATCTCCGCGCCGAGGAAGCGCCCGGTGGAGGGATCGCCATAGACTCGCAGGTGGCCGTGATTGCGCAGCATCACGCGCGCGCGCCCCTGGTCCTCGAACGAGACCTCGCCGGCGGCGAGGGCCTGCGTCTTCAGCGCGGCGTAGCCCGGGCCCACGATCGCGATCTGCGGGTCGGTGAACACGATGCCGAGAGGCGCTCGCCGCATCCCGCGGGTCACGTCCGGATAACGCGCCGCGTTTTCGCCGGCGATGCGCCCCTCGTCCGCGGCCTCGTGCAGCACCGGCGCGTAGTTGGAGGCGTCGCCCGCGATGAAGATCGAGCTGGCTCCCGCCTGCAGCGTGTACGGATCGAAGACCGGAACGCCCTTCGGGCCGAGCGCGATGCCGGCGTGGGCGAGCTCGAGCGTCTCTACGTTCGGCGTGCGCCCGGTCGCTGCAAGCACGTACTCGAATCGCTCGGTCCGCGCGTGGCCATCGACCGCGTGGTAGTCGATCTCGACCTCGTTGCCGATGCGCTCGACGCGCGTCACGTGGGCGTCGGGATCGAGCCGGAACTCGGACGCGAAGGCCGCCACCGCCGCGCGATGCACGAACGGATCGCTGATCGGGCCCAGGTGGCCGCTGCGTCCGAGCACGACCACGCGCACGCCAAGGCGCGCGAGGGCCTGGCCCAGCTCGAGGCCGATGACGCCGGGGCCGAACACCGCCACCGATTTCGGCAGCGTTTCCCATGCGAACACATCGTCGTTCACGACCAGGCGATCGCCGAGGTCGGTGAGGATCGGCGGGATCGCCGGGCGCGAGCCGGTCGCGATCACCACCGCGCGCGCTTTGATGCGCTGGCTTTCGCCCTGCGCGCCCTGCGCGACCTCGATCGTGTTGCGATCGAGGAAGCGTGCGCGGCCGACGATCCGGTCCGCCTCGGGAATCGAATCCACGCCCTTCAGCACGAACCCGACAAACCGGTCGCGCTCGCGCCGCACGCGCTCCATCACCGCCCGGGCGTCGACACGCGCCCCGCCATCGGCGAACACGCCGAATCCCGGTGCGCGGGCGATGGCATGCGCGGCCTCCGCCGCGGCGATCAGCAGCTTCGAGGGCATGCAGCCGACGCGGGCGCAGGTGGTCCCGTTGACCCCGCCTTCGACCAGGATCGCACGCGCCCCGCGGGCGCGCGCGGCACGGTAGGCCGCGAGGCCCGCGGTGCCCGCGCCGATCACCGCGACATCGACATCGAGGAGGGAGGTGGTCATGACGTTTCCGGTTTGGTCGTCGAGCAGGCCTCGACCTTACGCCGCTTTGCGCTGCGCGCGGGCGAAGTGCTTCTCGAGCTCGTCCGCGCCGCCGATCAGCTCGCCGCCGATGAACACCTGCGGTGCCGTGCCCTTGCCCGAGACCGCGCGCAGCGTCGAGCTGGTGATGCCCTTGCCGAGCGTGACTTCCTCGTAGACGAGGCCGTTCTTCTCCAGCAACTCCTTGGCGCGGGCGCAGTGCGGGCAGCCGACCTTGGCGAAGATCACCACCGGCTCGGGCGCCTTCGCGCGCGGGGCGATGTAGGCGAGCATCGTATCGGCGTCGGAAACCTCGAACGGATCGCCATCCTTCTCGGGCTCGATGAACATCTTTTCGATCGTGCCGTCGCGCACCAGCATCGAGTAGCGCCACGAGCGCTTGCCGAAGCCGAGGTTCGACTTGTCCACGAGCATGCCCATGCGTTCGGTGAACTCGCCATTGCCGTCGGGGAGGAAGGTGATGTCGGGGGCGTTCTGGTCCTTCTGCCACTCGCTCATCACGAAGG
>JANPHA010000431.1:0-2158 GCA_031424255.1 Burkholderiales bacterium
CCCTGGCCGCTGGAACCCAACGGCGTGCGCGAATTCGCGCAGGGCCTGGACGAAATCCTGGTCGTCGAAGAGAAGCGCCAGGTCATCGAGTACCAGATGAAGGAGCAGCTCTACAACTGGCGCGACGACGTGCGCCCGCGCGTCATCGGCAAGTACGACGAGCACGGCGAATGGGAAGTGCACCGCAGCGAATGGCTGCTGCCCGCGGCGGGCGAACTCACGCCGGCCATGATCGCGCGCGTGATCGCCGCGCGCATCGGCAAGTTCTACACCTCGCGCATCGTGGAAGCACGCCTCAAGTTCCTCGAGGCCAAGGAAGCAGCGCTCGCCCGCCCGCGCGCCAAGATCGCTCGCATCCCGTACTTCTGCTCGGGCTGCCCGCACAACACCTCCACGCGCGTTCCGGAGGGCAGCAAGGCCTTGGCCGGCATCGGCTGCCACTACATGGCCATCTGGATCCGCCCCGAGGAGACGATGACCTTCACGCAGATGGGTGGCGAAGGAGCCCCGTGGATCGGCATCCAGCCCTTCACCGAGACGAAGCACATCTTCGCGAACCTCGGCGACGGCACGTATTTCCACTCCGGGCTGCTGGCGGTGCGCGCGGCGGTGGGCGCGAAGGTGAACATCACCTACAAGATCCTCTTCAACGACGCGGTCGCGATGACGGGCGGGCAGCCGGTGGATGGCCAGCTCACGGTCGCGATGGTCACGCGCCAGGTCGCGGCCGAAGGCGTGAAGAAGGTCGTGGTGGTGACCGACGAGACCGAGAAGTACCAGAGCGTGACCGGCATGGAACCCGGCACGACGGTGCACGACCGCGACGATCTCGACCAGGTCCAGCGCGAGCTTCGCGAAATCGAGGGCACGACGGTCCTCATCTACGACCAGACGTGCGCGGCGGAAAAGCGCCGGCGCCGCAAGCGCGGCAAGTTCGCCGATCCGGCGAAGCGCGTCGTCATCAACGACCTGGTGTGCGAAGGCTGCGGCGATTGCAGCGTGAAGTCGAACTGCCTCTCCGTGGTCCCGCTGGAGACGGAATTCGGCCGCAAGCGCGCGATCGACCAGAGCACGTGCAACAAGGACTACTCGTGCCTCAAGGGTTTCTGCCCGAGCTTCGTGACGGTGGAAGGCGGCCAGCTTCGCAAGAAGAAGGCGGTCGTGCAGGAAGTCTTGTCCGCTCTGCCGATGCCGCAGCTGCCGACGCTCGACAAGCCCTACGGCATCCTCGTCACGGGCGTGGGCGGCACCGGGGTCGTCACCATCGGCGCCCTTCTCGGAATGGCCGCGCATATCGAGGGCAAGGGCGCGGCGGTGCTCGACATGACGGGCCTCGCGCAGAAGGGCGGTTCGGTCTATTCGCACATCCGCCTCGCTCGCAAGCCCGAGGAGATCCACGCGGTGCGCATCGCTGCGGGCGAAGCGCGTCTCGTGATCGGCTGCGACATGATCGTGGCCGCCTCCGACGAGGCGATCGCGAAAATGCAGGCCGGCACCACGCGCGCCGTGATCAACGGCGACGTCGCGACCACCGGCGGCTTCACGAAGGATCCCGATCTCCAGGTGCCCACGCGCGACATGGCCGAATCGATCCGCGAGGCGTGCGGGCCGGGCGCCGTCGATTTCGTCGAGGCGACGCCGCTGGCAACGGCGCTCCTGGGCGATTCCATCGCGACCAACCTCTTCATGGTCGGCTATGCCTGGCAGAAGGGTCTCATCCCCATCGGCGAAGCGGCGATCATGCAGGCGATCGAGCTGAACGGCGCCGCGGTGGAATCGAACAAGAAGGCGTTCGAGTGGGGACGCCGCGCCGCGGTCGATGTGGCGTCGGTGGAGCGCGCGGCGACGCCGGCGCAGGCGAAGCCCGAGGGGCTACGCCTCTCGCAGTCGCTCGAGGAAACGATCTCGCGGCGCCGCGATTTCCTCGCCGCATACCAAAACGATGCCTACGCGAAGCGCTACGAGGACTTCGTGTCCCGCGTTCGCGCGGCGGAGCAGGCGAAGGCGCCCGGGTCGACCACGCTCACGTCGATGGTCGCGCGCTACCTCTTCAAGCTCATGGCGTACAAGGACGAATACGAAGTCGCGCGCCTGTATACGCAGACGGGCTTCGAAGACAGGATCGCGGCCATGTTCGAGGGCGACTACAAGATCAACT
>JANPHA010000432.1:0-16787 GCA_031424255.1 Burkholderiales bacterium
ATGCCGGACTTGCCGTCGAGGAAACGCTCCACGTGGCTCTTGCGCAGCCGCATCTTGCTCGCGATAGGCTCGATGATCTCATGGTAGACCACCCGCTTGCCGGAGCGCGCGGCGACACCCGCCGCGACGTCCTTGCCGAGCGAACCCATTTCCCGAGTCATCGCGATCATTGGCATGGCATGGGCCCCTAGAATTCCTTCCAGTCTTCTTCGTCGGTGGCGGTGAGCGCGGGTTCGCGGCGCCCGGAAACCTGCGCGGGACGCTTCTCGCCGCTCAAGGCCTGCCAGGCCGGCGCCGCGGATGCGGGCGCGGCTTCGCGCGGCTCGGCGGCGGCGCCTTCGTCGATGCGGAACTGCGCCACGGCGTGCGCCAGGCCGGTGGCCTGGCCTGCCATGCTGGTCGCGGCCGCGGTGGCCTCCTCGACCAGCGAGGCGTTCATCTGCACCACCGTGTCCATCTGGGTGATGGCCTTGTTGATCTGCTCGATCCCTGAGCTCTGCTCGTGGCTGGCCGAGGCGATCTCGGTCATGATCTCGGCCACCTTGCGCACCGAGGCGACCAGCTCGTGCATGGTCTTGCCGGCCTGGTCGACGAGCTTCGCGCCCGCCTCGATGCGGCCCACGGATACCTCGATCAGCCCGCGGATCTCCTTGGCCGACGCCGCCGAGCGCTGCGCGAGGCTGCGCACCTCGGAAGCCACCACCGCGAAACCGCGGCCCTGCTCGCCCGCGCGCGCCGCTTCGACCGCGGCATTGAGCGCAAGGATGTTGGTCTGGAAGGAGATGCCGTCGATCACCCCGATGATGTCGGAGATGCGTTTCGACGACGAGGACACCTCCTGCATCGTGTCGACCACCTTGCTCACGACTTGGCCACCCTTCTCGGCGTTGACCGAGGCCGAGGCCGCGAGCTGGCTCGCCTGGCCGGCGCGCTCGGCGTTGCGCCTCACCGTCGCGGTGAACTCCTCGAGCGTGGAAGCGGTTTCCTCGAGCGAGCTGGCATGCTCCTCGGTGCGGCTGGAAAGACTCTGGTTGCCCGCGGCGACCTGCTGCGCGCCCACGGCGATCGACTCGGCGCCGGCGCGGATCTGCGTGACCATGCGCCCGAGGCCGTCGTTCATCTCGCGCAGCGCGCCCAGCAGCTCGGCGGCCTCGTCGCGGCCTTCGGATTCGATGCGCGAAGTGAGATCGCCGGAAGCCACGCGCCGCGCCACCGCGACCGAATCGCGCATCGGGCCGGCGATGCTGCGCGTGGTGGCCCAGGCCACCAGGATCGCGAGCAGCAGCACCAGGACATTCACGCCGTAGACGCCGTAGGCCACGCGATCGCCGATCACCGTGGCGGCCGAAACCGCCTCGCGATTGGTCTTCTTCTGCAGGTCGATCAAACGGTTCAGCTCGAACAGCGACTTCTGGACGATCGGATCGAGCTCGTTCATCAGGACCTGGGCGGCCTCCTCGTTGCGGAACGAGGTGGACATCGCCATCGCCTGCTTGAAGGGCGCGTCGATGTCCTTGTCGATGGTGGCGAGCGAGGCGAGGATCTCGCGCTCCTCGGGCAGCAGGGCGAGCCTGCCCATTTTTTCGCGCACCTCGTCGTACATCCGCCCGAGGCTCTTGGCGCGGTCTTCGTCGATCTGCATCGCCTTCAGGTCCGAATGCAGCCCGACGTTGCGCATGACGCTCGACTGCTCGAGCACCACGGCCTTCATCTGCGACGCGAGCCCCTCCTTCGCGCCGGCGGCGGCGAGCACCGCCGCGAGATCGTCGCGGCTCTTCTTGCTGAGGACCGTGCCGCCCACCGAGACCGCGATCATGAATGCGAGGATCACGCCGAAGCCGAGCGCGAGACGGTGGCCGATCTTGAGGTTGCGAAGGATCATGGGTGCGTCAAGGGCGGATGGGGGAGCAGGAATTTCATCGGTAATGGGCTCATCGCCTGAATTCGATGTCGATTTCCACCGCGCGGCCATCGGGGCCGGCGTTGAATTTCCACAGGGCGAGAGTCTTGACCACGGCGCGGTCGAAAAGCCGCCGCGGGTTTGCTTCGAGGATCTGCACGCGCACGACCTCTCCGGCGCCATCGACGGTCATGCGCGCCCGCACCACGCCCCTGTCGGCGCCGGCGAGCAGCGCCTCCCGGGGAAACTCCGGCTCGATGCGCTGGAGGACCGTGGCGCCCGCGCCGGCGGCGAAAGCCGACGCCGCGGCGATCCACGCGAAAACTGCGACTGCCGCGGGGCGCAAGATGCCCCGGGCGATTCTCAATTCAGCCATTTTTTGAACCCTCCCTGATTAGTTGGCCAATGCCCGCGAATTCTATTGGCAGGAGAGGATTCAGGCTCTAGCAACGCAATTACCACTGTAATCGGCGCTTTACGCGACGACTTTCCTTGGCTCGGGGTGGCTGCGGCATCCCGTTCCGGCGGGCGCGGGCATCAACAGGAATTTCTGCATGTCCCAAGCGCCCGTGGGGCAACGCTCGGCGCACAGCCCGCAGTGCAGGCATACGTCCTCGTCCTTCACCATCACGCGCGCGGTCTTCAGGCCGTCGGCGACGTAGAGCGCCTGGCCGGCATTCGGCGCGGGAGCGGTGAGGCGCGCGCGCAGATCGCCCTCCTCGCCGTTGCGCGTGAACGTGATGCAGTCCATCGGGCAGATGTCGACGCAGGCATCGCATTCGATGCACAGCTTCGGCGCGAACACCGTCTGCACGTCGCAGTTGAGGCAGCGCTGCGCTTCCTTCCACGCGAGCTCCGCGTCGAAGCCGAGCTCGACTTCCTGGCGGATGTCCTTCAGCGCGATGACCAGGTCCTTCAGCGGCACGCGGAAGCGCGCGTCGGGCGCGATCTGGTTGTCGTAGCTCCACTCGTGGATGCCCATCTTCTGCGACAGCAGGTTCACGATCGGCGGCGGGCGCACCTTGACGTCCTCGCCGTGGCACAGCTGGTCGATCGAGATCGCCGCGTCGTGGCCGTGGGCCACCGCCCAGATGATGTTCTTCGGCCCGAGCGCCGCATCGCCGCCGAAGAACACGTCGGGTCGCGTCGAATGGAAGGTCACCGCGTCGACGATCGGCATGCCCGCATCGTTTAATGCGACGCCGGCGTCGCGCTCGATCCACGGGAACGCGTTCTCCTGGCCGACCGCCACCAGCACGTCGTCGCATTCGTAGACCTGCTCCGGCTCGCCGGTGGGAACGAGGCTGCGGCGGCCCTTCTCGTCGCGCACCGCCTTCACCTTCTCGAAGGCCACGCCGGTGAGCCGCCCCGCGTCGTGCAGGAACGCCTTGGGCACGAGATAGTTGAGGATCGGGATGCCTTCGTGCGCGGCGTCTTCCTTCTCCCACGGGCTCGCCTTCATCTCCTCGAATCCGGAGCGCACGATGACCTTCACGTCCTCGCCGCCGAGACGGCGCGAGGAACGGCAGCAGTCCATCGCGGTGTTGCCGCCGCCGAGCACGATCACGCGCTTGCCGATCTTGGTCACGTGGCCGAAGGACACCGAGGCGAGCCAGTCGATGCCGATGTGGATGTTGGCCGCGGCTT
The DNA here is from genome assembly GCA_031424255.1 of Burkholderiales bacterium. Lineage (GTDB taxonomy): Bacteria > Pseudomonadota > Gammaproteobacteria > Burkholderiales > Usitatibacteraceae > Usitatibacter. The sequence continues at coordinate 3,548 of JANPHA010000432.1, forward strand.
CGTTGCGACCCGGCAGGTCGAGGTCGCGCCCGCGCGGCGCGCCCGACCCGATGAAGACCGCATCGTAGCCTTCGCCCAGCAACGCCTTCAACGAGTCGATGCGCTGCCCGCCGCGGAACTCGACGCCGAGGTCGAGGACATAGCCCACCTCCTCGTCGATGACGCTCTCCGGCAGGCGGAACTTGGGAATCTGCGAGCGGATCATGCCGCCGGCGAGGCGATCGGAATCGAACACCGTGACGCTGTAGCCGAGCGGCGCGAGATCGCGCGCCACGGTGAGCGAGGCGGGCCCGGCGCCCACGCAGGCGATGCGCATGCCGTTGAGCTTCGCGGCCTTCGGCGGAAGGCGGTCGCGAATGTCCTCCTTGAAATCCGCCGCCACGCGCTTCAGGCGGCAGATCGCCACCGGCTCGGGCTTCTCGCCCTGGTTCTCCTCGACACGGCCGCGCCGGCACGCGGGCTCGCAGGGCCGGTCGCACGTGCGCCCGAGGATTCCCGGAAAGACGTTGGACTTCCAGTTGACCATGTACGCATCGCCGTAGCGGCCCTGGGCGATGAGGCGGATGTATTCGGGGACGGGCGTATGCGCCGGGCACGCCCATTGGCAATCCACCACCTTGTGGAAGTACTCCGGCGCTGCGATATCGGTCGGCTTCAACACGTTCCTCCTGAGCTCGCTCCTCGCTGAGCGAGTCCCTCTGGCAATGCGCTCGCTCAAGTCTACCGGAACGGAGGGGTTTTTCCCCCTGAATTGTGGAGTCTGACCCCGGTATTCACCCGCGCAGGTGGGCGCCCAGCGGCGCCTCGCGGGCGAGGGCCGCGAAGTACTCCCACGCCCTGCGGGCGACGCTGCCCTGGACCTGGTCGGAAAGCGCGCTCGCCTCCTCGGCGGTGAAGGTGCGGATGCGCGTGGCATCGCCGCCGGCGGCGGCGAGCATGCGCAGCTGCAGCGCCGCGCTTTCCTCGAGATAGCACGCGGCGACGGTCGCCGAGCGCACATCGCCGAGCGCGGTGGTGATTCCGTGCCCGCGCATCATCACCGCGTTGCCCGCGCCAAGCGCGAGCGCGAGAAGGTCGCCGAGCTCGCGCGTGCGGATCAGCCCGACGCGCGGGTATTCGGGAACGCCGGCGGCGAAGATGCCGCCCTGGTTGTGAACCACGCGATGCGGCTCGCCGATTTGCGTGAGGCACACGCACGCGGGAGGATGCGCGTGCACGATACCGCCCACGTCGGCACGCGTTGCATATACGCGCGCATGGATCCAGAATTCGCTGTTGGGCTCGCCATCGCCGGATACCACGCGTCCCTCGGTGTCGAGCGTGAGCAGGCTGTCGGCTTCCGCGAGGCCCGGGCTGCGGCGCGTAGGCAGCAGGAACGTGTTGGTCCCCGGAATGCGCGCGCTCGCGTGGCCGAACGCGGTCGCGAGCCCGGTGCGCTCGACAATGCGGTTCGCGGTGGCCACGTCGCTCTTGAGGTCGTCCAGCGGTGCATCCATCGGCGGGCTCCGTGTCGCGCGTGGTTTTGTCTCCCGATGGAGACGGGAAGGCGCTCGGTCTGTGAAGTATTCCACGCGGCGAATGCGGAATATTGCGCAAACGGGTTCGCGGCCGTGGAGTTATGAACTCCGGGGAATTATAGTGGTCTGTAGTGGAGACGCAGTGTTGATGAAAATATTCCGCGCCATCGCTTCGATTGCGGCCCTGCTGTGGTGCGCATCGGGCGTACACGCAGCCGAACCGACCGCGCTCGCGGTCGAGTACTACAACACCCAGCTCAATCACTATTTCCTCACCGCCGATGCCGCGGAGATGCGTTCCGTGGAAACCGGCGGCGCGGGCCAGGGCTGGGTGCGCACCGGAGGGCAATTCGGCGTGTTCGCCCACGCGGGCGATGCGGCCGGGCTCTCGCCGGTGTGCCGCTTCTACGGCCGTCCCGGCGTCGGGCCCAACTCGCACTTCTACACCGCGAATGTCGGCGAGTGCGAGCTGGTCAAGAAGGACAACGGCTGGTTCTACGAGGGCATCGCGTTCTACGTCGCGGAAGTCGCCAATGGCGTATGCGCTCCCGGCACGACACCGGTCTATCGCAGCTACAACAACGGCTCGGCGCGCAACGATTCGAACCATCGCTTCACCGTCGACTACACCGTCTTCTCCAAGTCGAATTCGTTCGGCTACTCGCAGGAGGGCGTGGTGATGTGCGCCGCCCTGTCGAGCGCCGATGTCGCCGCCGATGCCGTGCGCCTGCTGCGCCAGGCGACCTTCGGACCCACCGAGGGGGACACGCAGAACGTGATCCTGAAGGGCGTGGATGCGTGGCTAAACGAGCAGTTCTCGCTTCCCGCGACCCAGTATCCGGTCTACCCCTGGGTGCCCGCGCTGCCTCCCGACTACTGCGTCGACAGTTGCCTTCGCGAGCACTACACGCTCTATCTGCTGCAGGCGCAGTTCTTCCGCAACGCGGTCTACCAACCCGACCAGCTGCGCCAGCGCGTGGCGTTCGCGCTCTCGCAGATCATGGTCACGTCGGGGATCGACAACTCGCGCAACTACGCGGCGCGCAACTACCAGCAGCTGCTGATGGACCGCGCGTTCGGCAACTTCTATGACCTGCTGCTCGCGGTCACGCTCTCGCCGGTGATGGGCGATTACCTCGACATGGCGAACAACAACAAGGCGGGCGTCGTCGCGGGCACCGAGCCGAACGAGAACTACGCCCGCGAGGTCCTGCAGCTCTTCTCCGTCGGCACCTGGCTGTTGAATTCCGACGGCACGCGCCAGCTCGACGCGGCGGGCAAGCCGCGCTCCACCTACGACATCGCCGAGATCAAGGGCTTCTCCCGGGTGTTCACCGGCTGGACCTACCCGGCGATTCCCGGCAGCGCACAGCGCATCAACAATCCGAACGAGTACCGCGGCGAGATGGTCGCGGTCGACGTGAACCACGATTTCGGCTCCAAGCTGCTGCTCGGCGGCGCGGTGGCGCCCGCGGGTGCCACGATGTCGCAGGACCTCGCGTTCGCGCAGCGCAACATCTTCGAGCATCCGAACGTCGCGCCCTTCATCGGCACGCAGCTGATCCAGAAGCTGGTGACGAGCCAGCCCACGCCCGGGTACGTGGCGCGCGTGAGCGCGGTGTTCAACAACAACGGCGTGGGCCAGCGCGGCGACCTGCGCGCGGTGGTGCGCGCGATCCTCACGGACCCGGAAGCCCGCGGCGCGAGGAAAATCGATCCGGCCTACGGCAAGCTCGCCGAGCCGGTGCTCCACCTCACCTCGCTCGCGCGCGCATTCAACGCGACCACGGACGGCGAATACCTGCGGATCTCCTCGTACGCGCTCAGCCAGTTCGTTTTCTATGCGCCTTCGGTGTTCAACTATTACGCGTTCGACCACTTCGTTCCCCGCACGCAGCTCCTCGGGCCGGAATTCGAGATCCACAATTCCGCCACGGCGCTCGCCCGCGCCAATCACACCACCGTGCTGTTGTTCGCGAACTCCATTCCGCCCGATCCCGCGGTCTCCGGCGCATTCGGCACCACGCTCAACCTCGGGCCGTACCAGGCGGTGGCTTCCGATCCGGGCGCCCTCGCGGACCGGCTCGACCGCTACCTTCTCGCGGGAACGATGTCCGCGGCCATGAGGAACTTCATCGTCGATGCGGTGAGCACGGTTCCCGCGAGCGACGCGCTGGGCCGCGCGCGCGCGGCCGCGTGGCTGGTGATGGTCTCGCCCCAATATCAGGTGCAGCGATGAAGGCGAAGCGCCGCGATTTCCTGCATCGCGCCGCCGCGCTCACGGCCGGCGGCTTCGCTTCGCGCCTCGCGCCCCTGTCCCTTCTCGGGCTGGCGGCGCGAGCGAACGCTCAGGCGTCCACCGACTACAAGGCGCTGGTGTGCGTGTTCCTCTATGGCGGCGTGGATGGCAACAACCTGCTGCTGCCGCTGGATACCCCCGGTTATGCGAGCTACACCGCGGTGCGCCCCGCCGCCTCCGGCGTGGGCCTGGCGTCCTCCGACATCCTCCCGATCCAGCCCGCGAACGTGTCCTCGCCCTACGGCCTGCACGCGAAGCTGCGCGACATCCATCCGCTGTTCGCGCAGGGAAAGCTCGCGCTCCTCGCCAACGTGGGCACGCTGAACGAGCCCACGACCAAGCAGAACTTCCTCGCGAAGCGCCCCGACAGCCTGTTCTCGCACTCGGACCAGCAGAACCAGTGGCAGTCGTCGGTGTCCTCGGCGCAGAGCCAGACCGGCTGGGGCGGGCGCATCGCCGACCGCGTCGCTGCGCAGAACGGCGCATTTCCCGTCGTCACCTCGATTGCCGGGTCGAGCCTCTTCATCGCAGGGGACACGACGGCGCCGCTCGCGGTGCCCACGTCCGGCGGGTTCGGCTTGGTGGGCATCGACGCGAACGGACCCACGGGCGCGCTGCTCACCGCGATCCAGTCGCTCCACGCCGTCGATCGCGGCAACGCGTACGTGAAGGCCGCCGGCGACGTGTTCACGCAAGCTGTCTCGCTGTCGGGCGTCGTCGATCCGATCCTCTCCTCGGGATCCTCGTCCATCCAGTCGCTCTTCGCCGGGCAGAGCTCGTCGATCGCGCAGCAGTTCCTGCAGGTCGCGAAGCTGATCGAGGCCCGCGGCCGCACCGGCGCTCGCCGCCAGATCTTCTTCGTCGCGCTGAACGGCTTCGACACGCACTCCAACCAGCTCGTGGTGATGAATAACCTCCTCGGCCAGCTCTCGCCCGCGCTGCGCTCGTTCTACGACGCGACGGTGCAGCTCGGGGTGGCGAACCAGGTGACGACCTTCACGCTTTCCGATTTCGGCCGCACGTTCCGCCCGGCTTCCGGCGCGGGCACCGACCACGCGTGGGGCAACCATCACTTGATTCTCGGCGGCGCGGTGCGCGGCGGACAGATGTACGGCCGCTATCCGACGCTGGCGCTCGCCGGGCCCGACGACGCCGACACCGCCGGGCGCTGGATCCCGAGCACCTCGGTCGAGCAATACGGCGCCACGCTCGCGCGCTGGTTCGGGCTCGACGATGCCGCGCTCGCGGCGGTGTTTCCCAACCTCGCGCGCTTCGCTCCCGCCAGCCTCGGCTTCCTCGGCTGAATAGCTGTCATCCGAACGCCGCACAGTTCGTTACATCTGGTAGCGGTTTAACGGGGACGCATGCGGGGAGAATGCGCCATGGATCGAACAATCAGGATTCTGATGGCGGGAGCGCTCCTCGCCTGGGGCGGCGGCGCGAACGCGGCGCAGCCGACGGCGACCGCGGTCGAATTCTTCAATACGTCGCTCGGCCACTACTTCCTCACCGCCGATCCGGCCGAGGCGATCAAGGTCGATAACGGCGGTGCGGGCCAGGGTTGGGTGCGCACCGGGGGGCGCTTCGGCGTCTTCACCGGCGCGAGCGACGCGCCCGGCCTCTCCCCGGTGTGCCGCTTCTACGGCCGACCCGGCGTCGGCCCCAACTCGCACTTCTACACCGCCGACCCGGCCGAATGCGAGAAGGTGAAGCAGGACAACGGCTGGTTCTACGAGGGCATCGCGTTCTACGCGGCGCAGCCCGCGAACCAGCAATGCGCCGCCGGCGCCACGCCGGTCTATCGCAGCTACAACAACGGCGCTCCGCGCAACGACTCGAACCATCGCTTCACGGTCGACTACACCGTGTTCTCGAACTCGGCCGCGTTCGGCTTCGCGCCGGAAGGCGTGGGCATGTGCGCCGCGCTCTCGAGCGCCGACGTCGCCGCCGACGCGGTGCGGCTGCTGCGCCAGGCGACGTTCGGCCCGACCGAAGCCGAAGCGCAGCGCGTCGCCGCGATCGGGGTCGGCGCGTGGCTCGACGAGCAGCTCGCACAGCCCGCCACGCCGTATCCGGCCTACGCGTACACGCCGGCGAATCGGCCCGACACCTGCGTCGACGATCGCACGCAGCCGGTGCGCCCCGACAGCTTCTGCGCACGCGACAACTACACGCTGTTCCCGCTGCAGGTGCAGTTCTTCCGCAACGCGCTCACCCAGCCCGACCAGCTGCGCGCGCGCATGGCCTTCGCGCTCTCGCAGATCATGGTCACCTCGGGCGTGGACAACAGCCGCAACTACGCGATGCAGCGTTACCAGCAGATCTTCCTCGATCGCGCGTTCGGCAACTTCTACGACCTGCTGCTCGCGGTCACGCTCTCCCCGGCGATGGGCGATTACCTCGACATGGTGAACAACAACAAGAGCAACCCGACGGCGGGCACCAACCCGAACGAGAACTACGGCCGCGAGATCCTGCAGCTCTTCTCGGTCGGCACCTACCTGCTGAACGCGGACGGCACGCGCAAGCTCGACGCCGGCGGCAAGCCGCTCATGACCTACGACTCGGCCGAGATCAAGGGCTTCGCGCGCGTGTTCACCGGCTGGACGTTCCCGCCGGTCGCGGGCGCCCTGTCGCGCAACAACAACCCGCGCAACTACCTCGGGTCGATGCTGCCGGTCGACGCGAACCACGAGTTCGGCACGAAGCTCCTGCTCGCCGGGAGCGTGGCGCCCGCGAACATGACGATGCAGCAGGATCTGGAGTTCGCGCACCGCAACATCTTCAGCCATCCGAACGTCGGCCCGTTCATCGGCAAGCAGCTGATCCAGAAATTCGTCACCGGCTCGCCGTCCCCCGGCTACGTCGCGCGCGTGGCGGCGGTGTTCGGCGACAACGGCGCGGGCCAGCGCGGCGATCTGCGCGCGGTGCTGCGCGCGATCCTGACGGATGCGGAAGCGCGCGGCGAGCGCAAGATCGATCCGTCCTACGGCAAGCTGATCGAGCCGGTGCTCTACATGACCGGCGTCACGCGCGCGTTCGGGGGCACGAGCGACGGCGTGTATTTGCGCGCGCAGTCGAACGCGCTCGGCCAGTTCCTGTTCTACGCGCCGTCGGTCTTCAACTACTACCCGTTCGACTACATCGTGCCCGGCACCGACCTCCTCGGCCCCGAGTTCGGCATCCAGACCACGACCACTGCGATCAACCGCTCGAATTTCGCCAACGGCCTGCTCTTCTCCAGCCAGATCAATCCCGATCCCACGGTATTCGGCGCGAGCGGCACGATGCTGAACTTCGCCGCTTATACGGCGATCGCGTCGGACGCCGGCGCCCTCGCCGAGCGGCTCGACCGCAACCTGTTGAACGGCACCATGTCGGCCAACATGAAGAATGCGATCGTCACCGCGGTCAACGCGGTCGCGGCGAACGATGCCGTCAATCGCGTGCGCACCGCCGCATGGCTGGTGGTGACCTCGCCCCAATACCAGGTGCAACGATGAGGAATCCCCGCCGCGATTTCCTGCGCCGCGCGAGCGCGCTCACCGCGGGAGGCCTCGCGTCGCGCCTCGCGCCGATGTCGCTTCTCGGCCTCGCGTCGCAGGCGAACGCGCAGGCGTTCGCGGACTACAAGGCGCTGGTCTGCGTCTTCCTCTACGGCGGCGTGGACGGCAACAATCTCGTCGTTCCCTACGACAGCGCGGGGTACGCGCAATACGCGGCGGTGCGCACGCCGGGTTCGGGCGTGAACCTCACCCAGGCGCAGCTGCTTCCGATCCAGCCTGCGAGCACGCCATCGCCGTTCGGGTTGCATCCGCAGCTGGCCGAGCTGCAGCCGCTCTTCGCGCAGAAGAGGCTCGCGGTCCTCGCCAACGTCGGCACGTTGAACCAGCCCACCGACAAATCGACGTACCTCACGCAACGCCCCGACAATCTCTTCTCGCACTCCGACCAGCAGAATCAGTGGCAGTCGTCGATCTCCAGCGGGCCGAGCCGCAGCGGCTGGGGCGGGCGTATCGCCGATCGCATGGCGGGGCAGAACGCCGGCTTCCCGGTGGTCACGTCGATCGCGGGATCGAGCCTGTTCATCGCGGGCAATTCCGCGAGCCCGCTGGCACTGCCCGCGAGCGGCGGCCTCGCGTTGCAGGGCTTCAACAACGGCTCGGCCGCCGCCGCGCGCATGAGCGCGATGCAGGCGATCCTCGGCGACAACCACGACAACGCGTTCGTGAAGACCGCGAGCGACATCTCGAGCCAGGCGATCGCGCTCTCCGGCGTCGTGAACCCGATCCTCACCTCGACCAGCTCGTCGATCCAGCCGCTCTTCGCCGGCCAGACGAGTTCGATCGCGCAGCAGCTGCTGCAGGTGGCGAAACTGATCGAGGCGCGCGCGCAGACCGGGGCGAAGCGCCAGGTGTTCTTCGTCTCGCTCGGCGGCTTCGACACGCACTCGAACGAGCTCAACACGCTTGCAACCCTCCTCGGCCAGCTCTCGCCGGCAATGCGATCTTTCTACGACGCCACCGTGCAGCTCGGCGTGGCGAGCCAGGTGACCACGTTCACGCTTTCTGATTTCGGCCGGACGTTCAGGCCCGCCTCGGGCCAGGGCACCGACCACGCGTGGGGCAACCACCACTTCATCCTTGGCGGCGCGATGCGCGGCGGCGACATGTACGGGCGCTATCCGCAGCTGGCTCTCGGCGGTCCCGACGACGTCGACATCATCGGCCGCTGGCTGCCGAGCACTTCGGTCGATCAATACGGCGCAACTCTCGCCGCCTGGTTCGGGCTGGATGCGCCGGGGCTCGCCGCGGTTTTCCCCAATCTCGACCGCTTCCCCTCCGTAAACCTCGGATTACTATCGTAATAAAACCCCCGTTCGCAAGCCCGTCGAAGGGGCATTCCCTTAGAATGCACGGGCTATGGCAACGAAAGTCCCCACGTACGAATTGAGGATCGGCATGTTCGTCGCCGACCTCGATCGTCCGTGGGTCGACACTCCGTTCCTCCTTCAGGGTTTCCTGATCGAGGACGACGAGCAGATCCGCGCGCTCCAGGATCATTGCAGCTTCGTCCTCGTCGATCGGCAGCGATCGACCGGCGACGAGTACGTTGCGCCGCCCGTGAGCGCGACCAACACGATCCCGCCCGCGGCCTCGCGGCGCGTCACGCCCTCACCGGGCGCCGCGCGCGATGGCGTTGATCCCGAAGCGGTGACACCGCTCGCCGGGCCCGAGACGGCACTCGCCGCGCAGGGCCAGGCCGGCGTGGCGCCGCGCGCGTACCGGCAGGACGAAGCCGCGCGCACGCGCGAAGCGAAGTACGCGCGCGCCGTGAGCGCTTCCGCAGGCATGCAGGCGCCCTATCCGGGATTGCTCGGGCGCGTGCTTTCGGGCTTCAGGGGACTGTGGCAACGCGAGCCCGCGGGATTCGTGCCGCCGGACGCGCCGAAGGAGACGCCGCTTGAATTCGAGGCGCGTGCCGCGCTGGCTCCGCCTGGCGTCACGATCACGACCTACGCGGACGTGGTGAGCGTCGAGGAGGAAGTGCCGCGCGCCCGCGACGTGGTCGCGCGCTCCTCCGACCTGCTCGCCAAGCTCGCCGCCGATATCCGCCTCGGGCAGAACTTCGAAGTCGAGCGCGTCGAGGAGATCGTCGAGGACATGGTCGACAGCATCGTGCGCAATCCCGATGCGTTGATGTGGGTGGCGCGCTTGCGCGAGCAGGACATCACCGCCTACGGCCACGGGCTGCAGGTCGCGGTGTACCTGACCGCGTTCGGCAGGCACCTCGGGTTCCCGAAGTCGCTGCTCTCGGTGCTCGCCCAGGTCGGGCTGCTGCTCGACATCGGCAAGTTGCGCCTGCCGCGCGCGCTGCTCGACAAGCAGGGCCGGCTCTCGGGCGAGGAGTTCGACGCCGTCAAGGCACACGTGCAGCATGGCCTCGACATCCTCGCCGAGACTCCGAAGATCCATCACGAGGTGATCGAGGGCATCGCGCAGCACCACGAGCGCATGAACGGCAGCGGCTATCCGAAAGCGTTGACCGGCGGCGAGATCAGCGTGGTCGGCCGCATGGCCGGCATCGTCGATTGCTTCGCCGCGCTCACCAACCATCGCCCTTACGCCGCGGCGGTGTCCTCGTACGAGGCGCTGCGCAGCCTCACCGGCTGGGCCGGCGACTATTTCCACGAGGCCCTGGTGCAGCAGTTCGTCTCCTCCGTCGGGGTCTTCCCGGTGGGCTCGATGATCGAGCTTTCGACCGGAGAGGTCGCGGTCGTGGTCGCGCACAACAAGGTGCGGAGGCTCAAGCCGCGCGTGCTCGTGGTGACCGGCCCCGACAAGTCCAAGCTGCCGCATCCCGCGATGATCGACCTGCTCTATGACCCGAGGATGGGAGAAGCGCAGGGCATCTTCATCAAGCGCGGCCTCGCCAGCGGCGCGCACGGCCTCGATCTTTCCGAGTACTACCTGAGCTGAGCGCCGCGTGAGCGTCCCCATCCTTCCGGCCGCGCCCCCCTCCGCGGCCGCCGACATCGCCCCGCCGGATTCGCGCGAGGCGCTGATGAAGTTCCTCGATCGCGAGTCGGCGATCGCGCGCGCTACCGACGGTCGCCTCGCGATCCTGCTCCTCGAGCTGCGCCGCGTCGACCGGCTGCACGCGCTGCTGAAGGGCCCGAGCGCCGCGGTCACCATGGCGCTGGTGCTCGAGCGGCTGCGCAAGGCGCTGCGGCGCGAGGACCGCGTCGCGGCGCTGAGCGACGAGCAGGTGTGCATCGTGCTCCCGCGGCTCGCGCATCCGAGCCAGGCGGTGCTCGCCGCGGTGAAGATGCTGCGCGCGCTCGACCGCCCGATCGCCCACGAAGGCGGCTCCGCGGTCCTGCGCCCGTGCATCGGCGTGGCCACGCTGCCCGAGCACGGCTTCGCGCCGGCGGAGCTGCTGATGGCCGCGGATGTCTCGCGCCACATCGCCGCCACGCGCGAGGAGGGATACCACGTCTTCCAGGCCGAGGACGCCGTCGAGACCGAGGTCTATCGCGGGCTCGACCTCGACCTCGAGCGCGCGATCCGCGCCAACGAGCTCGAGCTGCACTACCAGCCGCAGGTGGCGCTGCCCTCGGGGCGGCCGGTGGGCGCCGAAGCGCTCCTGCGCTGGACGCACGCGGCGGCCGGCGAGGTCGATCCGGCGACGACGGTGGGCATCGCGGAGCGCACCGGCATGATGGGCGCCCTCACCTTCTGGGTGCTCAACGCGGCGCTGCGGCAGGCCGCACAGTGGCATGCGGCCGGCTTCACCCCGCGCATCGCGATCAACCTGTCCGCGGGCATGCTCATCGACCGCGAGCTGCCCGCGGTCGTCGACCAGAGCCTCAAGACCTGGGGCGTTCCGGCGCGCTACGTGACGCTCGAGATCGCCGAGAGCAGCGTGATCGCGGAGGCCGAGCGCAGCGCCGCGATCCTGACACGGCTGAAGGCGGTGGGATTGCAGATCGCAATCGACGACTTCGGCTCCGGGTTCACCTCGCTCGCGCAGCTCAAGCGCTGCCCGATCGACGTGCTGAAGATCGACAAGCCGTTCATCGCCGGGATGCTCACCGATCCGGGCGATCGCGCGGTGGTGCGCTCCGCCGTCGACATCGCGCACCACTTCGGCATGCTGGTGTCGGCCGAAGGCGTGGAGCGCAGCGACATCGGCGAAGCGCTCGCCGCGTTCGGCTGCGACCTGGCGCAGGGCAACGCGATCTGCCCGCCGCTCACCGAGCCGCAGTTCCGCGAATGGTGGGGCGCGCATGCCCCGGCAGCTGACCGCAGCGTGGTATAAGACCCGCGATGAAAAAGGGCTTCTACACCATCATGGCGGCGCAGTTCTTCTCGTCGCTCGCCGACAACGCGCTGCTGATCGCCGCCATCGCGATGCTGGCGCAGCTCGAAGGCCCGCCGTGGCTGACGCCGCTGCTCAAGTTCTCGTTCACGATCTCGTATGTGGTGCTCGCGTTCCTGGTGGGCGCCTTCGCCGACTCGATGCCCAAGGGACGCGTGATGTTCGTCACCAACACCGTGAAGGTGCTGGGCTGCGCGCTCATTCTCTTCAACGAGTTCCTGCGAATCGGCGACATGCATGGGTATTGGCTGGTGCTGCTCGCCTACGCGGTGGTGGGACTCGGCGCCGCCGCCTATTCACCGGCGAAATACGGCATCCTGACCGAGCTGCTGCCGCCGGAGAAGCTGGTCTACGCCAACGCCTGGATCGAGGGCCTCACGGTCGCCTCGATCGTGCTCGGCAACGTCGTCGGCGGAATGCTGATCGGCGAGAAGGTGTCGTCCAGCCTGCTGAAGTTCGATCTCCCGCTGATCGATACCAGCATCAACACCGGGCCGGAAGCGGCGATCGTGGTGATCGCGCTGGTGTACGTGATCGCCGCGATGTTCAACCTCGCGATCCCCGATACCGGGGCGCGCTATCCGCACCAGGAGCGCAATCCCGTGCGCCTGCTGCTGGATTTCTCGCGCTGCTTCGCGGTGCTGTGGAAGGACAAGCTCGGGCAGATCTCGCTCGCGGTGACCACGCTCTTCTGGGGCGCCGGCGCGTGCCTGAACCTGATGGTGCTCAAGTGGGCCGAGGTCCACCTGCGCCTGCCGCTCGAGAAGGGCGCGATGCTCGTGGGCGTCTTCGCGCTCGGCACCGCGATCGGCGCGGTGCTCGCCGCGCGCCTGGTGCCGCTGCGCAAGGCGGTGAGCATCCTGCCGGTCGGCATCGCGATGGGCGCCACCGTGATCCTGCTGGTCTGGGTGAAGTGGATGCCGGCGGTGTATTTCCTGATGGTGCTGGTCGGCGCCCTCGCGGGATTCTTCGTCGTGCCGATGAACGCGCTGCTGCAGCACCGCGGGCACGTGCTGATGTCGGCCGGCCACTCGATCGCGGTGCAGAACTTCAACGAGAACGTGAGCATCCTCATCATGCTCGCGCTCTACTCGGTGATGCTGCGCATGGACCTGCACATCGACACGGTGATCGTGCTCTTCGGTCTCTTCGTCTCCGGGACGATGTACCTGGTGATGCGGTGGAACGCCGCCAATCACCGCGCCGACCCCACGCTGGACAAGTTGATCGGAGAAGCCAAGCACTAGCGAAGCGACGCAGGCTGGGCCTCTGAATAGGGGGATCTCGATCCCCCTTATTCAGAGGTCCCGGAAGGCCTCGCTACGCCACGCTCGGCTTCGCTCCGGATCACGGCTTCAGCGCGCGGCCGTGACGCGCCAGATCACGTTGCCGACATCGTCGGCGACGAGCAGCGCGCCCCGGCGGTCGATCGCGACACCCACCGGACGCCCCTGCGCCTCGCCCGCGTCGTTGACGAATCCGCCGAGCACCTCGACCGGCGGCCCCGCGGGAGCGCCGGTCGCGAACGGCACGAAAACCACCT
>JANPHA010000433.1:0-15946 GCA_031424255.1 Burkholderiales bacterium
ATGCCGACGACGGCGTCGAGCGGAAGAAGTCGATCAGGAATTCGACGCTGCGATACGCGCGCTCGTTGCTGCCGAGCAGCACGCCGAGCGGCACGCCGACGAACGCCGCGATCAGGAACGCCTCCACCGTGCGCAGCAACGTGACGCCGAAGTCGGTCAGCAGCGGCCCGCCCGCGAGGCCGGTCACGAGCGTTGCGAGGGTGGCACTCGGTGTGGGCAGCAGGATCACCTTGATCCATCCGGCGCGAACCACGATGTCCCAGAGGATGAAGAGCACGACGGGGCCGAGGAACGGCAGCAGCTTCCCCCAGGGGAAGGGCTTGCGGGTCGCGGCCGTGCGGGCCGGGGCGCTCCACGGCGCCACGCTTTCCGAGGAAGTGGTCTCGACCATCGCTTCAGGCCTTGAACAGCATCGGCTCCACGATCACGCGCTTCTCGAAGATGCCCTTCTCCGAGAAGAGGTCGTAGAACTTCTGGAAGAACGCGATATCGCTCGCCTTGAATTCGCTGTAGAGCATGTACGAGGCGAGCGGGACTTCCGCGGTGAGCGGTCCCTCGATCGCGGTGTAGCCCTTCATGAACGGGCGCGCTTCCTCGGGCCTGGTGCGCACGAATTCGATCCCGCGCGCGTAGGCGGCGATGAATTTCTTCGCTTCCGCCGGGTTCTTCCTGATGAATTCCGTGGTGAGGCTCGCCGCCCCGCCATGCCAGGGCGCCATCGGATCGCCGAGGATGTAGCGCGCGACGACACCCGCTTCGAGCAATCGCGTGACGCCATTCATCCGCCCCACCGTTCCGGTGGGCTCGAGCGTGTACACCGCATCGACCTGCCCGGCCGCGATCGCCCCGACGTGCTGCCCGATCGGCAGCTCGGTCACGATCGCCCCGCTCGCGCCGCCGCGCTCGAGCATCGTCTTGGCGAGCGTCACGTTCTGGATGCCGGGGCCGGAGGCGACGCGCTTGCCTTTGAGATCGGCGAGCGTCTTCACCGCGCTGTCCTTCGGCACGAGGAATTCGTCGAGCACGTACTTCGCGTTGCTCGGATTGGTCGCGAAGATCTTGAACAGCCCCGGCGAGGCGATCTCGCCGATCGCGAGGTTGGCCGAGCCGGTGCCGTTCGAGCTGCCGTCGGAGCGGCCCGAGAGCATCGCTTCCAACACCTGCGGCGCGCCCGCGAAGTTGATCGGCTCGACGTCGAGCCCGGCTTCCTTGAAGTAGCCCTTCTCGATCGCGACGAAGAACGGCAGCCCCGCGGCGACGGGCCAGAATCCGATGCGGATCTTCGCGCCGGCCTGCGAGCGCGCGATGCGGGGCGCGGCGAGGATGCTTGCGGCGGCGATGCCGGCCGCGCCGGTGATCAGCTGGCGCCGCCCCGGGTTGCCGAGGCCTTCACGCGGGGAATCGTCGACGGGCTTGGTCACGGTGCTCTCCTGGTTGAACTGCATCATGTAGCGGCGCCATCCGCCGAAGCGGCTCACGTCGGGCGCGTGCGCGGCGGCATGCGCCTCGCAGAGGAAACCGTGCACCCAGCGGCCGTCGGCGAGCTCCACGCTGCCGAGGCCGAGCGGTGCCTGGATGAGTGCCAGGAACGAGCCGACGTTCGCGGACGGCATGTCCCAGACCTCGACCTCGATCGCGTGCCCGGGCTCGGCGGTGCGCACCAATCCCGGCTTCGGGGGACTGGTTCCCGGCAATGCGTGCAGGCGATAGCGCGCGGCCGTGGTCGTGGCCTCGAGCAGCCGCGCGCCGCGCTCGCGCAGCTGGCCGTTCAACGGCATGCCCGACAGATGCGCGCCGACCACGGCGAGGGAAATCGAGGCGCGCGTCGCGGGCCTGCGCAGCCCCACGACCTCCTCCGACATCGTGACCGACGCGAGCCGATACCCGGTGGCGCCGAGCGGAAGGTCGAGGCTTTCCTGCCAGAGGTGGCCGAGCTGCGCGAGCGCGGCATCGCAACCCGCGGGCGCGATGAACGTGATTCCGAAGGGCAGTCCCCACGCGGTGCTTCCGGCGGGCACTGCCAGCGCGCACCATCCCAGCAGGTTCACGAAGTTGGTGTAGACGCCGAGCGCGCTGTTGGCGGCGAGCGGATCGGCGGCGACGTCGGAGAAGCGCGGATGGCTGGGCGCGGTCGGCACCAGCAGCACATCGACGTCTTTCCAGATCGCGGCGGCCTCGCGTTGCAGGTCCTTCAACGCGTACTGGGCGGCGAACGTTTCGGTCGCGTTGAATTGCATGGCCGAAGCGATCACCTCGCGCACGCTCGGATCGAGCGCCCCGGGATCGTCCTGCAGCAGCGATTGCACCACGACGTGACGCTCCGCGACCCACGGTCCCGAGTAGAGCAGGCTCGCGGTGCGATGCAGCACGTCGAAATCCACGCCGATGAGCGAGTGGCCGAGCGAGCGCGCATGCGCGAGGGCCCGTTCATGCGTGGTCGCATAGGCGCCGCCCGATGGCAGCCGCGGCTCGCGCGGAATGCCGACGCGCAACGCGGATTGCCCGAAGGACGCGGGCCCCGGCGCGAACGCGCTGTAGCTGTCGTCGTCGTCGGGACCCTCGATCACCGCGAGCACGTGCGCCGCGTCCTCGACGGTGAGCGCGAAGATCGACACGCAGTCGAGCGTGCGGCAAGCCGGCACGACCCCGCTCGTGCCGACGCGTCCGGGCGTGGGCTTGAGACCCACGACCTGGTTGAACGCGGCGGGCACGCGGCCCGATCCCGCGGTATCGGTGCCGAGCGAGAATGCGACGCGGCCCGCGGCGACCGCCACCGCCGATCCCGAGCTCGAGCCGCCGCTGATGTGATCGGGGCTGAAGACGCTCGCGGGCTGTCCATACGGCGAGCGCGTGCCGACGAGCCCGGTCGCGAACTGGTCGAGGTTGGTCTTGCCGATCCACACGGCGCCCGCGTCGAACAGCCGGCGCACCGCCGCCGCAGTGGTCGTGGCCGTATGCGCGAAGGCGGGGCACGCGGCCGTGGTGGGGATCCCCGCGATATCGATGTTGTCCTTCACGGCGAAGGGAACGCCGTAGAGCGGATGGCGCTCGAGCAACGCGTCGACCGAAGGGAATGCGGCAGCCATCTCGTCCAGGCGCGCCAGTTGGCGCTCGAGATCGTCTTCCGATGCGAGATGGATCCAGGTCGCGCGCGGGCTCGAGTACCGCGCCTGGCGCAGGCATGCGACGAGCGTCTCCCGCGCCCGGGCCCCGTCGCGATAGGCTTGCAGCCACCCGCGAACCGTTATCGGCAGCCCGAGATGCATCGCTTCGCCCCTGCGTGAGTGTCGATGCGCTTTCCCATGGGGATGTATGAGCAGGAAGCGGGCCAGCGCTACAACTGGGCGTCGTCTCTGCTGGCGGAGCGCCGCGGTGCGTTTTCGAACGCCCTACGTTGGGGAATGGGTCACGCAGCGGGGCTTATTTGGTGCGCCGAGGGGCGGCGCAATCCTGTTGTACCCGGTGGACGTATCCGCTACGATTCCCGCACGATGAAGTTTGGCGCTCGCATCCTCGACCAGGCGGAGACGCTCGGGCGGATCTCGGAGGACGACGCGCGTCTCACCCGCACCTACCTCACCGCGCAGCATCGCGCCGCGGGCGAGAAGATCGCCGCCTGGATGCGCGAAGCCGGCATGGAGGCGGGATTCGATCCGATGGGAAACGTCGTCGGCCGCTACGCGGGGCAAAGCGACGATGCGTCCACGATTCTCACCGGCTCGCACATGGATACCGTGGTCGACGCGGGAAAATACGACGGCCTCTTCGGCGTGCTCTCGCCGATCGCCTGCGTGCGCGACCTCAACGCGCGCGGCAAGCGCCTGCCGTTCGCACTCGAAGTCGTCGCGTTCGGTGACGAGGAGGGCGTGCGCTTCGGCGTGACGCTGCTCGGAAGCCGCGCGCTCGCCGGACGCTTCGACCTGCGTGAGCTCGAGGCGCGCGATCGCGATGGCGTCACGCTGCGCGAGGCGATCGTCGCTTTCGGCGGCGACCCCGAAGCGATTCCCTCGCTCGCGCGCGATCCCGCGAAGGTCGCGGCGTTCCTCGAATCGCACATCGAGCAGGGCCCGGTGCTCCTCGACGAGGGTCTCGCCGTGGGCGTGGTGACCGCGATCGCCGGTGTGACACGCGTGCGGGCGACCGTGCGCGGCGTGGCCGGACATGCGGGGACGGTGCCGATGCCGGGGCGTCGCGACGCGCTTGCCGCGGCGGCGGAAATGGCGCTCGCGATCGAGCGTTTCTGCGCCGCGCGTCCCGCCGAGCTGGTGGGCACGGTCGGACGCTTCGCCGTCGCCGGCGGAGGCGCGATCAACGTGATCCCCGGCGAGGTCGAGTTCACCGTCGACATCCGCTCCGGGGAAGATGCGACGCGTGTGGCCGCCGCGAAAGCGCTCGAAGCCGAATGCGCTGCGGTGGCCGCGCGCCGCGGTGTGGCACTCGAGTGGAACGCTTTCTTCGAGCTGGATTGCGCTCCGTGCGACACCGGCTTGCAGGCCGAGCTCGCGGCGAGCATCGCGGCGCGGGGCATCGAGGTCCGTCACCTGCGTAGCGGCGCGGGCCACGACGCGATGGAATTCGCGCGCGTCGTTCCCACCGCGATGCTTTTCGTGCGCTGCGGCAACGGCGGCATCAGCCACAATCCGCGCGAGACGCTCAGCGTCGAAGACGCGGAGATCGCCACGCAAGTGCTGCTCGATTTCCTCGAGCGTCTCGATGTTTCCAAGCTGAAGCGCGCCGCAACATGACGCCGGAGGCGTACGCGCGGCTCGACGCTCTCGTGGATGCGCGCTTCGACGAGTCGGTCGCGTTTCTCGGCGCGCTGGTGCGCGTGCCGACCGACACGCCGCCGGGCGACAATGCCGCGCCGGCGGAGCGCACGGCCAACCTGCTCGAAGCGTTGGGCTTCACGGTCGAGCGCCATGCGATCCCGGCCGAGCTCGCGCGCGAGCACTCGATGGTCTCGGTCACCAATCTCGTCGTGCGCCAGCGCTTCGGCGCGGGTCCGGTCATCGCGCTCAATGCCCATGGCGATGTCGTCCCGCCCGGAGAAGGCTGGACCCATTCGCCCTATGGCGCCGAGATCCAGGACGGGCGCATGTATGGACGCGGGGTCGCGGTCTCGAAATCGGATTTCGCGACCTACGCATTCGCGCTGGATGCACTAAAGCGGTTGCATGCGCAGGGCCAGGCGATCGCGGGCACGGTGGAGCTGCACTTCACCTACGACGAGGAGATGGGCGGCGAGCTCGGCCCCGGCTGGCTCCTCGCGCAGGGCATCACGCGTCCCGACCTCGCGATCGGAGCGGGATTCTCGTACGCGGTGGTGACGGCCCACAACGGCTGCCTGCACCTCGAAGTGACCGTGCACGGCGAGGCTGCGCATGCGGCGATGCCGGAGACCGGCGTGGACGCGTTGCACGCGGCGGTCGATATCCTGCGCGCGCTCTATGGACTGCGCGCGGGCTTCGCGCGACAGCATTCCTCGGTTTCCGGCATCCGCTCGCCCACGATCAACATCGGCCTGATCGAGGGGGGGACCAACACCAACGTGGTGCCCGACCGAGTGCGCTTCACGCTCGATCGCCGCATGATTCCCGAAGAGGATCCGGCTACCGCCGAGGCCGAAATCCGCGACGCGATCGCACGCGCGCAGATCGCGCATCCGGGCGCGCGCGTGGAGATTCGCCGGCTGCTGCTCGCCCGCGCGCTGCGACCGCTGCCGGGGCTCGCGAATCTCGTCGGCGTGCTGCAGGAGCAGGCCGAGCGCGCATTCGGCGAGAGGCCGCCGGCGTGTGGCGTTCCCCTCTACACCGATGCCCGTCTGTACGCGGAAGCGGGCACGCCGGTCGCGCTCTTCGGCGCGGGGCCGCGCACGATACTCGAAGCCAACGCCAAGCGCGCCGACGAGAACCTGCTGCTCGAGGACCTGCGGCGCGCGACCAAGGTGATCGCCGCCACGCTCGGCGAGCTGCTGGCGCGTTGAACGCGTTTTCTTGCGACGTCGCCGCAAAACATTTCGCTTGTTGCGGTGCAGCAAACTGCCTAAGGTGGGTGTGCGAAGCCGTTACCCAGGAGGCAGTCATGGATCACGAGCGATACCCCGATTATGCAGATCCCGCGGTGCGCAGGGCCCGGGCGAAACGTGCCGCCGCGATCGGCATGGCCGCGAATGCCGCGCTGCGCTCGCTGCGCACTGCGATGCGCCGCGGCATCGCGCTGGTCCTCTTCGGAACCCGAAGAGGCTCGCGCCCGCTCTAGAGGATCACATTCCCCAGCGTAGCGCGGGCGTGTGCACGGGTGCGTCCCAGAGCGCGCGCAGCGCGTCGTCCTGCAGGCTCACGGTGAGCGAGCAGCCCGCCATCTCGAGGGAGGTCACGTAGGAGCCGGTGAGGAATCGGCTTACTGTGACGCCCTTCGCGCGCAAAACCCGCAGCGCGGCATTCACCATCACGTAGAGCTCCATCGCCGGGGTCCCGCCGAATCCGTTCACGAGCAGCAGCGCTTGTGCGTTGGGCGCCGGCGCCAGGTCTTTCAGGATCGCCTCGAGCATCTCGGCGGCGATCGCATCGGCGCTGCCGAGCTTCACGCGCCGCCGCCCCGGCTCTCCGTGGATGCCGACGCCCATTTCCATCTCGTCCTCGCCGAGCGTGAACGTGGGCTTCCCGGCGGCGGGGACCGTGCACGAGGTGAGGGCGACTCCCATCGAGCGGGTCGCGCGATTCACGCGCTCGCCCAGCTCCCTGAGCTGCGCGAGCTTCGCCCCTTGCTCCGCGGCCGCACCGAGAATCTTCTCGACCACGAGCGTGCCGGCCACGCCGCGGCGCCCGGTCGACCACGTGGATTTCTCGACCGCCACGTCGTCGTCGGTGATGACGCTCGCCACTTCTCCAATGGCGAGGTCGGCCGCCATCTGGAAGTTCATCACGTCGCCTTCGTAGTTCTTCACGATGAACAGGCACCCGCCGCCGGTGTCGACCGCGGCCATGGCGGCCGCCATCTGGTCCGGCGTCGGCGACGTGAACACCTGGCCGGGGCAGGCGGCATCGAGCATGCCGTGGCCGACGAATCCGGCGTGCAGCGGCTCGTGTCCCGACCCGCCGCCGGAGATCAGCGCCACCTTGCCGGGCTTGAGCGCGCGGCGGCGCACGAACTTGTGCTCGTCGCCGAGCTCGACCAGGTCCGCGTGCGCCGCGGCGAAGCCGTCGAGGCTTTCGGCGAGCACGGTGTCCACCGCATTGATGAGTTTCTTCACGGCTTTCCTCCTGTCCGCGCGGCCTTCAGAGTCTTCCTTCAATCGCCCTCTGCGAAACGCACCAGCTGCCGCACGATCTGCGTCACCGCGTCGTCGAGCGCCCGGTTGCGGCGCGCATCGCCGAGATCGGGCAGGGAGAGCGTGAGCTTGCGCGTGCCCGCGGGCTTTCGGACCACGTCGAGGCGGCGCGGGTGCGCCTCGACATAGGCCGCGAGGAACTCGCGTTTTTCGGCGATGGTGAAGTGGCAGAGCTCGAAGATCGTGTCCAGGTGCTGCGCCGGGATCGGCACGGAGTAGACCGGATTTGCGATCTGCGAGATGAACGAGCGGTTCTTGCCGAGCGCGATCGCGAGGCGGTGGCGCGTTCCCGAGGGGCGCGTATCGAGCACGCGCTTGAGCGCGGCCTTGTAGGTGGCGAGCGCATCGAGGCGCGCGCGCTCGGGCTTGGCCTCGCTCACGCGGCCGCCACGCGCAGGTCGACCGCGGCGATCGCCTCCTTGGCGGCGCCCACCAGCGCCGGCGCCATCGACAATCGACGCAGCCCGGCGCGCAGCAGCGCGGGAATTGCCGCGGGATCGCCGGCGGCGTCGCCGCAAATGCTGACCGCGATCGCGCGCGCCTGGGCCGAATCGACGACGTGCGCGATCAGCCGCAGCATCGCCGGCTGGACCGGATCGGCCAGCTCGGCGAGCGCGTCTACGTCGCGTCCCGCCGCCGATACGTATTGCGCGAGATCGTTGGAGCCGATCGAGAAGAACTCGGCGTCGAACAGGTCCGCGGCGATGGCGGCCGCGGGCACCTCCACCATGATGCCGAGGCTGGGACGCCGCGAGGCCACGCCGGCGGCGCGCAACGACTCGACCTCCTCGTCGAGCAGCGCGCGCGCTTTGTGCAGCTCGCGCGGCACCGTGACCATCGGCAACATGATCTTCACATCGCCGTGCATCGCAGCGCGCGCGACGGCTCGCAGCTGGACGCGAAATACATCGGGTCGCGCCAGCGACAGCCGCAGGCCGCGCACCCCGAGGAAGGGATTGCTTTCCGCCGCGGACGTGAGCCCTGCGATCGGCTTGTCGCCGCCGGCATCGAGTGTGCGGATCGTCACCGGGCGGCCCTGTGCCCATTGCGCGATGCGCAGGTAGGCGCGGTACTGTTTCTCCTCGTCGGGCAGGCCGCGCTCGCCGTGGAACAGCAGCTCGGTGCGCACCAGCCCGATGCCGTCGCAGATCGACGGGTCGAGGCCGTCGAGCTCGGCGGGATCCGCGACGTTGATGTGGATCTCGATCGGCGTGCCGTCGAGGGTCATTGCGCGGCGCAGGGCCGCCGCCTGGTTCGCCGTGCGCTCGGCGGCCGCGCTCACGCAATCGTGGGCGAACTGCGCGCGCGCCGCCGCGCCCGGATTCACCACCAGCACGCCGCGAAACGCGTCGACGAGGCCCTGGCCCTGCAACTCGGCGAGGTCCACGCCGAGCCCCACGACCGCGGGCACTCCGCGCGAGCGCGCGAGCATCGCGACGTGGCTCGTGGCGCTGCCCGCGGTGAGCACCAGGGCCCCGCCTTGCGACCAGTCGATCGAAAGGAATCGCGAAGGGGCGAGGTCGACCGCCGCCACGATCGCGCCGGGCGGAACCTGCGCGTGCGTTGTCGAGCCCGTGAGATGGCCGAGCACGCGCTCGCCGATATCCTCGATGTCGGTCGCGCGCGCCTGGAAGTACTCCTCCGGCGACGATTTGTAGTGGGCCGCCTCGCCCGCCATCGCTTCGATCCAGGCGTCGTGGGCGGCGCGGCCCCGCGCGATCGCGGCGAAGGCCGGCGCCGCGAGCTCGTCGTCCTCGAGGAAAGCGACCTGGAAGCCGAGGATTTCGGCGGCCTCGTCGCGCGATTCGCCCGCCATCCTGCGCAGGTCGCGGAGCGCGGCGGCGAGTGCCGCGCGCAGCGCCTCGGCCTCGGTGTGCGCCGTGCCCGACGCGATGCGCGTGACCGCGCCGGAAGCCATCGGCACCAGCGCGCCGAGCGCCAGGCCGGGCGCGGCCGCCCGGCCCTCGAAGCGTTTCTCCATCATTCGGCCTGGCCCCGCGGCGGCTCGGAGCCGTCGGCTTCGAAGCCGCCGGCGACCAGCGCCAATATGGCGGCGAGCGCCTGTCGGGCGTCGGATCCGGTCGCGCGGAAGTGCAGCGTTTCCCCCTTGGCGGCCTTGAAACGCATCACCTTCACCGGGCTCTTCGCGTCGACCCACGGCCCGGACGCGTCGAGCGAGAACTCGATGTTCGCGTCGAAACGCTTGGCGAGCTGCGTGAGCTTGACGGAGGGGCGCGCGTGCAGGCCCACCTCGTTGGTGAGCAGCACCGAGCCGGTCGACGGCAAGGGGGGCATGGCGGGGCGCTCCGGCTGGGAATCGTTCATCGCGGCGTCAACTCCTCGGCGGTCGCGCGCACGGCTTCCAGCGTGGCCCCTCCTGAAGCCTCGGTCGCCGCCATCACCGCGCCCTCGACGATCGGCGCCTCGCACACGACCACCTTGTCTCGCACCTCGGCATCGAGTAGCTCGATCGCCAACTCGCTGTTGGTCTCGGCGCCGCCGAGATCCACGAGGATCGCGACCCCCGCATCCGACCAGGCGCTTTCGATCGCGGCGAGGATCGCGGAGACGTCGGTTCCGAGGCCGCCGTCGGCATTGCCGCCGGTCCACGCGAGGGGCACGCTCTCGCCGACCATCTGGCGCACCATGTCGGCCGCGCCCTCGGCGATCTTCGGCGAATGCGACACGATCACGATTCCGACGTTGGCCACGCTCACTCCTCCATCACCTGGCAGACGGCGGCGATCATCAGCGACGACGAGCGCGCGCCCGGATCCATGTGCCCGATCGAGCGCTCGCCGAGGAAAGAGGCGCGGCCCTTGGTCGCCTTCATCGGCGTCGTCGCATCCGCGGCCTGCGCCGCGCGCTGCCGCACGCGCGCGGGAAGCGCGCCCGCGCCATCGAGCGAGAGCTCCTCCTGGGCCGGGGCGAGCACGTCGAGCATCGTCTTCTGCCCGACCTGCGAGCGGCCGATCTTCTTCACCGCGTCGATCGCCGCGCCCAACGCGCGCGCCACGTCGCCGCGGCTCGGCGTCTCCGGCAGCTCCTTGCCGAGCGTCATGAAGAGAGTTCCGTAGAGCGGCCCCGAGGCGCCGCCCACCTTCATGACGAGCGTCGTACCGACCGCCCGCAGTGCTTCGGGCAGCGGCTTCGCGGCGATCGCGTCGATCTGCGCGAGAACCGCCTCGGCGCCGCGCTTCATGTTGAGCCCGTGGTCGCCGTCGCCGATCGCCTGGTCGAGCGCGGTGAGCTCCTCGGCGCGCTCGATCACGGCGCGCGCCGCGGCTTCGATGAGTTTCCTGGTCATGGCGCACGCACGCGCTCGCCGCGCGCGTCGAAGAAGAGGGGTTCAGAGAGCTCGACCTCGACCGCGTCGCCGACGGCCAGGCCGGCATCGCGGTCGCAAAGCGTCACCACATCGGTGTCGTCGATGGTCACATGCAGATGATTCTGGTCGCCCAGGTGCTCGATCCATTTCACGCGGCCCACGGCGTGTCCATTGCTGCTCTTCAGGATGCGAAGGTGCTCGGTGCGCACGCCCAGCGTCTCGGTTTCGGGCGGCGCCGCGAAGCCGGGATAGAGCCGGCGCGGCACGAGATTGATCGCCGGGCTTCCGAGCCGTGTCGCCACGTAGGCGTTGACCGGATCCGCGTAGATTTCCCGCGGGCTGCCGATCTGCACGAGCCGCCCGTGCTCGAGCACGCCGATGCGCGTGGCCATCGTCATCGCCTCGGTCTGGTCGTGCGTGACATAGAGAATGGTCGCGCCGAGATCGCGGTGGATGCGCTTCAACTCCACGCGCAGCTCGGCGCGCAGCTTCGCATCGAGCGAGGAGAGCGGCTCGTCCATCAAGTAGATCGACGGGCGGCGCACCAGCGCGCGCCCGATGGCCACGCGCTGCATCTGCCCGCCGGAGAGCTGGGTCGCGCGGCTCGCGAGCTTGTCCTCGATGTGCAGCAGGCGCGCGATCTCGTCGATGCGGGTGCGGATCTGCTCCTCCGGCATGCGCCGCGCGGGCGAGCGCAGCGGAAAGGCCAGGTTGTCGTAGACCGAGAGATGCGGATAGAGCGAGTATTGCTGGAAGACGAACGTGGCGTCGCGCACGGCCGGCGGCTCGCGCGTCACGTCTCGCCCGTCGAGCAGCACGCGCCCGGAGTCGGCGCGCTCGAGGCCGGCGACGAGGCGCAGCGTGGTGGTCTTTCCGGCGCCGGTGGGCCCGAGCAACACGAGAAACTCGCCGGAGCGTACGTGCAGGTCGAGCTCCGTGACGGCCTGCGTGGCCCCGAAGCGCTTGCCGACGCCTTCGAGCCGCAGCTCAGCCATGGGCGGCCTCGTCGTGCAACGCGCTGCGCAACGCCCGTCCCGAGCTGCGATCGAAGAGCGAGATCTTCCCGGGCCGCAGTGCCAGGCCGGTGTGCTCGCCGGGATGCACGCGGATATCGGCCGCGATGCGCGCCTTCACGTGGGCGCCCGCGGCAGTCGCGAGCGTGACGATCTGCGTGGTGCCGAGATACTCGGCGTCGAGCACCTCGGCGCGCAACGGGGCATCCGCGGAGAGCGCGATGTTCTCGGGCCGCACGCCGAGCACGAGGTCGGTGTCCCCGGTGCCTTCGCGCAGCTCCGGCAGCGCGATGTCGACCTCGGCCACCCGCACCGAGCGGTCGCCGGGCGAGACGCGGCCGCGGAACGGCACGAAGCTCATCGGCGGCGAGCCGATGAAGTCGGCCGCGAAGAGCGTGGCGGGGCGATCGTAGATATCCTGCGGCGTGCCGAGCTGCTCGACCACGCCGCCGTTCATGAGCGCGATGGTGTCGGCCATCGACATCGCCTCGAGCTGGTCGTGGGTGACATATACGGTGGTCGCGTGGAGGCGGTCGTGCAGCGCTCTCAGCTCGCCGCACATCACGTGGCGGAACTCCGCGTCGAGCGCGCCGAGCGGCTCGTCCAGCAGGAAGGCGAGGGGCTCGCGCACGATGGCGCGGCCGAGCGCCACGCGCTGGCGATCGCCGCTCGAAAGCCCCCCGACCGGGTGGTCGAGGAGGTGCGTGATGCGCAGGATGCGCGCGGCCTCCTCGACGCGCTTGCGCACATCGCGCTGCGGCGTGCCCTGGCTGCGCAGCGGAAAGGCGATGTTCGCGCGCACGTTCATGTGCGGATAGAGCGCGAAGAGCTGGAACACGAACGCGATGTCGCGCTGCGAGGCTCGCTTGAAGGTCACGTCATCGCCGCCCAGCAGGATGCGCCCGGAGGTCGGCAGCTCGAGGCCGGCGATCATGCGCAGCGTGGTCGTTTTGCCGCATCCCGACGGCCCCAATAGACAGAAGAAATCGCCGTCGGGCACCGTGAACGTCGAATCGCGCACCGCGGTGAAGGTGCCGAACGCCTTGTGCAGATGCTCGATGCGGATCTCGGCCATCGCTATTGCGGAAACTTCGACACGATCATGAAGAGCGCCGTGCCGGCGAGCGTCGTCACGAAGGACCAGGTGTAGAGCGCGAGGAAGAAAGGCTGCAGCAGCATGAGCACGCCCGCCGCGATCACGATCGTGGCGAGCATCTCCATCGGCCCGCGCCGCAGCCATCCCGGCCAGCGTGCGGAAGGGCGCGCGCTCATTTGCGGATCGCCCCGAACGTGATGCCGCGCAGCAGGTGCCGGCGCAGCAGCACGGTGAAGACGAGGATCGGGAGCAGGAAGAGCGTCGTGCCCGCGGCGACCGCGGGCCAATCCTGGCCGCCTTCGCCGATGATGATCGGGATGAAGGGCGGGGCGGTCTGCGCCGCGCCGGAGGTGAGGAGCACCGCGAACGCGTACTCGTTCCACGCGAAGATCAGGCAGAAGATCGCCGTCGCGACGATGCCGGTGGTGGCCTGCGGCAGCACGACCTTGAAGAACGCCTGCAGCCGCGTGTAGCCGTCGACCAGCGCCGCCTCCTCGTACTCGCGCGGGATCTCGTCGATGAAGCCCTTCAGCAACCAGACCGCGAGCGAGACGTTGACCGCGGTGTAGAGCAGGATCATGCCCAGGCGCGTGTCCGACAGCCCGATCTCGCGGTACATCAGGTAAATCGGGATCGCGACCGCGATCGGCGGCATCATGCGCGTGGACAGGATGAAGAACATGAGGTCGTCCTTCAGCGGCACCTTGAAGCGCGAGAACGCGTACGCGGCGGTGACGCCCAGCACCACCGAGAGCGCGGTCGAGCCGAACGCGATGATGAGCGAGTTCACGAAGCGCGGCCTGAAGTTCGACGGGCCCACTTCGACCATGTTGACCGAGCGGGCGAGGGCGTCGCAGGTGCCGGAAGCGGGCGGAAGCTGGGCGATGTACTCGGGCGTCTGGCGCGAGCGCGAATAGAACAGGTTGCAGTAGCCTTCGGCCGATGGCGCGAACAGCACCTTGGGCGGATAGGCGATCGAATCCGGCCCCGACTTGAGCCCGGTCGCGAAGATCCAGGCAAGCGGCACCATGGTGAGGATCGCGTACAGGACCACGATGACGCCGGCGACGCGCTTGGCCGCGGAGGATGGCTCCACGACGGAGTGCGCGTGGCTGATTCCGGAGATCCGCATGCGGCGCCCCTAGCGGCCCTTCACCCGGTTGAGCGCCTTCACGTAGATGTTCGCGAGGCCGAACACGGTGACGAACAGGATGATCGCGAACGCCGACGAATAGCCGGTGCGCCATTTCTCGAACGCCTCGCGCTTCAGCGTGATCGAGGCGACCTCCGTGGTCGAGCCCGGCCCGCCGGAGGTGAGCAGGTTGACCATGTCGAACATCTTGAAATTCTCGATGCCGCGGAAGAGCACCGCGAGCATGATGAAGGGCAGCGCCATCGGCAGCGTGATCGACCAGAACTGGCGCCACTGCGAGGCGCGGTCCACCTCCGCGGCCTCGTAGATGTAGCCCGGGATCGAGCGCAGCCCCGCGAGGCAGATCAGCATCACGTACGGGGTCCACATCCAGGTGTCGACGATGATGATCGACCAGGGCGCGAGGTTGACCGAGCCGATCATCTCGAACGAGGAGGGCGGCACGCCGGTGAAGAAGGACACGGCGTAGTTGAAGAGCCCGATCTGCGGCTGGTAGAGGAATGCCCAGAAATTTCCCACCACCGCGGGCGAGAGCATCATCGGGATCAGGATCACCGTGGTCCAGAAGCCGTGGCCGCGGAAGCGCCGGTCGATCAGGTACGCGAGTACAAAGCCGATCAGCGTCTGCAGCAGGATCGTCCAGAAGAGGAAATGCGCGGTCGCCTGCATCGCGGCCCAGACGTCGGGATCGGTCAGCACCGAGACGTAGTTGTCGAGGCCCACGTCGAGCACCGCGGCGTTGGGCCGGGTCGCGCGGTAGTTGGTGAACGAGAGGCGGATCGTCCACAGCAGCGGGAAGATGTTGATCGCGAGCAGCAGCAGCATCGTCGGCGCGATGAAAAGCCAGGCGATCGCGCGGTCCGACAGGCCGCGTACGCGCCGTGCAAGCGGCTCCGGGGTTGCCCGGGCCGCCTGCTCCAGCAACGCGTTCGACTCGACCAACGTCATCGCGCGGTCGCTATTTGATCTTGCCGTCGTCCTTGAAGACCTTCTTCCAGTCCACGATGAGCGCATCGAGAGCTTCCTTCGCCGTGCCCTTGTCGGCGACCACATAGTCGTGCGTGCGCTTCTGCATGGCAAGCAGAAGCTGCGCGTACGAGGGCTCCGCCCAGAAGTCGGACACCATGTCCATCGAGTCGAGGAACTCCTTGGCGAACGGCGCGCTCTTCACGAACCCCGGATCCTGCAGCACCGCCTTGTGGCACGAGTAGCCGCCCAGCGCCCACCACTTCTTCTGCACGTCGGGAGAAGCGAACCATTTGATGTACTGCAGCGCCTCGTTGCGGCTGGCGGAATAGGCCACTACCGAGATGCCCTGGCCGCCGAGCTGCACGCCCTTGGTCTTGGCCGACGGGTTCACGAAGAAGCCGATCTTGTCGCCGCCCACGTTCGGATCCTTGTACAGGCCGGGGAAGAAGGCGAACCAGTTCATCATCATCGCCACCTGGCCCGACTTGAACGCGTCGAGGCCCTCCTGCATGTAGGCGTTGGTGAGGCCGGGCGGCGTGCAGCACTTGTAGATCGCCTTGTAGAACTCGAGCCCCTTCACCGCGTCGGGCGAATTCACGAAGCCATCCATCGCATAGGGCTTCTTCGGGTCGTCATACTTGAAGCCGTAGGGGTACAACGTGTTGGTCACCCCCATCGTGATGCCTTCGGAGCCGCGCTCGGTGAAGATGTAGGCGCCGTAGACCTTCTTGCCGTCGATTTCACGGCCCTGGAAGAACTGGGCGATCTCGGTGAGTTCGGTGAGCGTCTTCGGGGGCGCGAGGTCGCGCTTGTACTTTTCCTTGAAGGCAGCCTGAATGTCCGGCTTGGAGAACCAGTCGTTGCGATAGGTCCAGCCGAGCGCGTCACCCATGGCGGGGAGCGCCCAGTAGTTCGGAGTGCCCTTGGGCCACTCCGAATAGCCTGCGACGGTCGCCGGCATGAAGTCATCCATCTTGATGCCTTCCTTGGCGAAGAAGTCGTTCAGCTTCACGTAGTGGCCGTTCTCGGCGGAGCCGCCGATCCACTGCGAGTCGCC
>JANPHA010000434.1:0-12850 GCA_031424255.1 Burkholderiales bacterium
GTTGCGTTCATTCGCGTGGGCTGGGGCTCGGCGGTCACCGAGCCGGGCAGCAGCGGTGCGGGCCTCTTCACCAACAGCGGCTCGCAATACCTGTTGCGCGGCGGCCTCTACGGCGGCCCTTCGAGCTGCGCCGCGCCGGCCTCGACCCGGTACGATTACTTCTCGCGCTTCGACCTCGTATACGGCTCGCTCGCCGCCTACCTCGGCACCTCATCCGCCCCCAACACCGATTACACCGACCTCTGGTGGGGCGGCGCGG
Source organism: Burkholderiales bacterium (assembly GCA_031424255.1). GTDB lineage: Bacteria > Pseudomonadota > Gammaproteobacteria > Burkholderiales > Usitatibacteraceae > Usitatibacter. Next base: position 260 of record JANPHA010000434.1, read on the forward strand.
GCGAAAGCGGCTGGGGCCTGAACCTGGTGCAGCATCCGTCGAAGAAGATATTCGCGGTGTGGTACACCTACGACCTCGACGGCACGCGCATCTGGTACGTGATGTCCGACGGAACCTGGACGTCGAGCACGACCTACACCGGAGCGCTCTATGTGACCTCGGGGTCGGCGGCCAATGCGGTGCCCTACATCGCGGCGCAAGTGCGCGTCACCGCGGTCGGCACGGGGACGCTCAACTTCACCGATGCGAACAACGGCACCTGGACCTATTCGGTCAACGGCGTCTCCGGCACCAAGGTCATCACGCGCCAGCCGTTCTAGCCCTTGAGCGCCGGGCGTCGCCCGGATACTCTCCGGGCTATGCCCGAGCGCGACCTCACCGCGACGATCGTCACCTTCCACCCGGATGCGCAGGTGCTGGCGCGCACGGTGCGCTCGCTCGCCGTGGCGATCGACAGGGCGCGCTCCGCGCAGCTCGTTTCGGATTCCCGGCTGTTCATCGTCGATAACGGAGACGCCGCATCGCTCGCCGCGGTGCAACGCGCGCTCGGCGAATGGCCCGCCGCGGCGGGGACGATCGAGGTGATCTCGGGGCAGGGCAACGTGGGCTACGGGCGCGCCAACAACCTGGTCCTCGACCGGCTCGGCTCGCAATATCACCTGATCATCAATCCCGACGTGGAGCTCGCGCCCGATGCGCTCTGCGCGGCCCTGTGTGCCATGCGCGACCACGCCGGATTCGGGCTCGTGGCACCCGCGGTCTATGGCGACGACGGCGCGCGCCAGTACCTGTGCAAGCGCTATCCGTCGGTGTGGGTGCTTTTCCTGCGCGGCTTCGCGCCCGCCGCGCTGCGCGCGCGCTTTTCGAAGACGCTCGACGACTACGAGATGCGCGACGTGATCGCCGATCGCCTCGTGCCCGGCATCCCGCTCGCGAGCGGCTGCTTCATGCTGGTCCGCACCGGGCTCTTCGAGCGCCTCGGCGGATTCGATCCGCGCTTCTTCCTCTACTTCGAGGATTACGACCTGAGCCTGAGGATAGGGCGCGAGGCGCAAGTGGCTTATGTGCCGCAAGCGCGCATCGTGCATCACGGCGGAGAGGCGGCGCGCAAGGGGTGGCGGCACGTCGCGTGGTTCCTGCGCTCCGCGTGGCGCTTTTTCGCCATCCACGGGTGGAAATTCGCGTAGCGGTCACGCCAGCCCCTTCCCCAGCGCGGCTCGTTCGAGAAAATCCTCGAGTGCGCGGACGGGCTCGTCGCGCTCAAAGAGCGCCCATCGGTTGGCGAGGATCCTTTCCGATAGTGCGAGACGCTCTTCGGAATTCCTTCCCAGCCGCACCGCCGTCTCGACGAATCCCTCGACGTCGCTCGCGACCAGCTCGCCCGCTCCCACCGCCTTCAGCATCGCCTGGCTCTGGCGCCCGCGCATCAGGGCGCCGGGCAATGTCACGACCGGCAGCCCGCTCGCCAACGCGTCGAGCGAGGTGTTGCCGCCGGACCAGTGCAGCGTGTCGAGCATCACGTCGCAGAGCTCGTTCAGCCGCAGGTAGCCCGGGTGCGGAAGCGACGCCGCGAGGAACGCGGTACGCTCGTGGATGTCGAGGCCGCGGCGCTCGAGGCTTTGCGCGAGCCGCCCGGCGAACGCCTGGGTGATGTTCTCGTGGCTCGATGCGAACAGCACCGCCACGCCACGAGGATCGCGCAGCAGCACTTCCGCGATCAGCTCGTCGTTGTCGGGGTGAATCTTGAAGAGCGACTGCGGCACCAGATACGCGGTGCGGCCCTCGGGAATGCCGAAGTCGCTGCGCGATCCGGCGGCATCACGCTGGGGAATCGCGTAGCGCGTGCCGAGGCCCGGCAGCAACGCGAGGCGCTCGCTGTAGTGGTCCTGCGCGCCCTCGGGCTCCATCGCCTCGCACGAGATGAACCAGTCGATCGACTCCAGGCCGGTCGTGTCGGGATGGCCCCAGCCCGCGGCCTGCACCGGGGCGAGGCGCAGGCCCGCGAGCGTGAACGTGTCGGGATGCATGCCGAGCTCCGGATACACGAGGATGTCGAGATCGTCGGCGGCGACGCGCTCGGCGATCGACAGCAGCGAGCGCTCCGGCAGATGACGAAACGTATCCGCGGCCGCGGCGATCGCGCGCGTATCCTCGGCCACCCATGCGTTGGTGTAGTAGACGAAGGTCTCGAAGCGGCTGCGGTCGAGGCGCGTGACCCACGACGAGAAGTAGCGCCCCGCGGTGCAGTTGAAGAAGAAGTGGCTCAGGAACCCGACGCGGATGCGCTCGCCACCGGCGCGCGCGGGCCGGGGCGCGATGAACTGCGGCACGGCGGGCGCCAGCACGCGGCGCTGGAATTCGCCGTAACGCCGCTGCAGCGCGATGTCGCTCTTGCCCTGGTAGGCGAGGTAGAAATTGGTCCAGCGCGCCTCGTTCAACGCCTGCTGCGCGTCGGGAAAGCGAAAATTCCCCGCCTCCCAGTGCAGCCGCTCGAGGCCGGCGGCGTATTGCTGCCGGATGCCGTTCACATCCTCGGCGCTGCCGTAGAACTGGGGCAGCAGCAGGTTGGCGCTGAGGGCGGCCTTGAGGTTGTTCGGTGCGCGCAACGCGATCGCGCGGAATTCCCGCAACGCCTCGTCGTAGCCGCCCGCCTCCGCGATCAGCTCCGCGCGCGCGCTGCGCGCCTCGACGTTCTCCGGCGCGGCATTCACCGCCGATGCGTAGGCGGTGAGCGCGCCGGCGGTGTCGCGGTTGCGGCGGTGGATGTCGCCGATCAGCAGCCACGCCTTCACCAGCGTCGCGTCGCCGCGCACCGCGGCCTGCGCATGCTCGAGCGCACGCTTGCCGTCGCCGCGCATGTTGTAGATGCGCGCGAGGTTGTAGTGCGCCAACGGGTAGCGCGCGTCGAGCGTGAGGATATGGTTGAACGCGCGCAACGCCTCGTCGTGCCGTTCGAGCGCCTGGAGCGCGATGCCGAGGTTGTTCCAGGCGCGCACGTGGGACGCATCCGCACCGACCGCCGCCTGGAAGCTCGCGAGCGCCTCGGCCGCGCGCCCCTGGTCCATGCGCACGCGCCCCAGCTCCAGGTGGACAGCGGCCCATGCGGGGCGCGCCGCGACGACGCGCGCGAAGCGCTCCGCCGCCGCGTCGAGCTCGCCGCGGTCGTGCAGCACGCCGCCCTCGAGCAGGAGGAAGGCGGGCCGCTCGCCGCCCGCCGCGATCGCCTGCGCCACGCTCGCCTGCGCCGCGTCGAGGCGGCCCGACTGGTGCTCGGCCATCGCCTTCATGTGCCATACCTCGGCCAACGCCGGATTGCCCGCGAGCACCTCGTCGTAGGCCGATATCGCGTTCACGAAATCGCCGCGCAGGTGATGCTGGCGGCCTTCCTGGATGCGCTGCTCGCTCATCGCTTCGAATTCACGCCGGCCGCGTGGCCGCGCCCCGGCAGCCAGCGATGGGGAAGGCCCACGACGCCGTAGTCGCGCGTCTCGCCGGTCACCACGAACTCGACTTCGACAGTGTCGAAGAGCCGCAGCCCCTCGGCATCGAGCGTGTGCACGCGCAGGCGATACTTTCCCGGCAGCAGCGAGAGGTCGTGGAAATGCACGGCGAAGCCGAACTGGTGCGCCTCGAGCCGCGATGGGACGAATTCGGTCTCGTTGGAGTGGGAGCCGTAGATCGACGTCCCGTCGACCCGCACCACGCCGAACAACACGACCGGGGGACGGTCGTCGGGCTCGTAGGCGACGCCCTGCAGCACGAGCGTGTCGCCGCGGCGGAAGGTCGCGGCCGCCGTGCCGTCCTCGCGCTCGGTCCACGTGCGGATGATCTTCGGCACCGGTCCCTCGGCGCGGCGCGACTCGGGCTGCGCCTTCGCGGTCTTCTCCTCGTGGTACGTGAGGTATTCGCGCGTCACGTCGAACGTGTCTCCGCGCATATGCACGCGGCCGTGGTGGATCCACACCGCCTGGCTGCAGAGGGTCTGGATGTGGAACATGCTGTGCGAGCACAGCAACAGCGTGCCGCCGCCGCCGAGGTAGCGCTCGAGCCAGCCGATGCACTTCTTCTGGAACGACTCGTCGCCCACCGCCAGCACCTCGTCGGTGATCAGCACGTCGGGCGCGAGCGCGGTGGCGACCGCGAAGCCGAGGCGCACCACCATGCCGGACGAATAGTGCTTGATGGGCTCGTCGATGTGCTCGCCGATGTCGGCGAACTCGATGATCGATTCGACCTTGGCGCGCGTCTCGCGCCGCGAGAGACCCATCAGCGCGCTCGACAGGTAGATGTTCTCGCGGCCGGTGTAGTCGGGGTGGAAGCCGCTTCCCAGCTCGAGCAGCGCGCCCACGCGCCCCTCGACCCGCACTTCGCCCACCGTCGGCCGCACGACGCCCGCGATAATCTTCAGCAGCGTCGACTTGCCCGCGCCGTTCTCCCCGATGATGCCGATCGACTCCCCGCGGCGCACCTCGAGGTCGATCGAATCGAGCGCGCGGAAATGCGGGATGTCGGAGCTGCGCAGCAGGAGTGCCGCGAGCGTGCGCAGCCGTGCGCCGCTGGTCGCGACCTTGGGATAGTCCTTGGTGACGCCGGCGATGTGGATCAGCGAGACGCTCATGCGGCGGACCCGAGGCCCTGGAACTCGGCGTGGAAGCGCACGAGGCGCTCGCGCGTGGCGAACTCGCGCGCGAAATAGGCGCCGTGCGCGGAAGGGGCGTTGGGGATGGAGAACTTGGCGCGGAACCGGTCTGCGTAATGCAGCCATGTCGCGCCGAATTGACCGGTGCTCGCGTGGATCGCCGCGATGCCGGTGGTGACGGCGACGCTCAACCCGGCGAGATGCGCGCGGTAGGTGAAATCGATGTCGTAGAAGTGGAAGCCGTCGAACGTCGCCGCGTCGAAACCGATGCTGCGGGCCGCGTCGCGGCGCGCGGCGAAGAACAGCCCGTCGAGAACCTGCATGCCGCCGACGATCCCGGTCTCGAGGCTGTAGATGGTCGCCTTCCAGCCCGCCGCGGGGGTCGCGGGTGGATACGCGACCCCTCCATGAAGGAAGGGGTTGCCCGCCCACGCGAAGCCCGGGCCCGCCATCAGCCGGCTCCCGACCAGCCCGACCACGTCGTGCTTCGCGAGCGCGCGTTCCAACGCGTCGAAAGGCGCGGGCGACACCAGCTCCACATCGTCATGGGAAAAGACCACGAGCTCGTGGCGGCTCGCCTCGAGGCCGCGCTGGTAGCCCTCGCAGAGCGACTTCGCGTCGTGGATCACAATGAACTCGTGCGGCCTGGGACCCAGGGCCTCGCCATAGTTGCGGCGCATCGCCTCTTCGCGGCGCCGGTCGATGCTGCACACGACGATCGAGACGGGCCTCGGCTCGATCGATGCGGGCGCGGATGGACGCGGGAAGAGCTTGGGCAGCTCGCGGTCGATCGCGAGGCCGAGAGTCTCGACCACGTTCTGGATGCCTTCGTAGTCGCGCGGATCGAGCCGCACCGCGTCGCGGAAGGCGATCGCCGCCCCGCGCAGGTCGCCGGCCTCGCGCAACGCGATGCCGAGGTTGTAGTGCGCGGCCGGCAGCTTCGGCGCCAGCGCGAGCGCTCGGCGATACGCCGCGACCGCCTCGGTTACGCGGCCGGCCTTGCGCAGCGCGTTTCCCTCCGACAGCACGGCCACCGCTTCGCGCGACATCAGAGGAAATCCTCGAAATGCGGGGAGAGGCGCTCGAAGAACCACAGGCCCGCGGCGAAGACCGCGATGCATCCGAGGGCTGCGACCGCGTCGCCGGGAACGAGGCCCGCGCCCTGCAGCAGCACCTCTCGCAGGCGCTCCGAGAACCACGCGAGCGGATTGACCTCGACCCAGGTCCGGAACGCGGCCGGCACGAGGCTCGCGGGATAGAGGATCGGGGAAGCATAGAAGAGCATGGTCAGCACCACGCCCAGGCCGTGCTGCACGTCGCGCAGCAGCGTCTGCAGCGCCGCCAGGAAAGCGCCCAGCCCGGTCGCGAGCAGCATGTAGGGCACGAGCAGGATGACCGCCAGCGGCAGGGCGGAGAGTTGGATCGGCTCGCCCGTCAGGCGCAGCACCAGGAGCACGAAGACGAATCCGGTGAGGTGCACGGCGCAGGTCGCGAGCATCGCCGCGAATACCAGCAGGCGATGCGGAAACGCGACCTTGCGGATCAGGCCGGAATTCGCGCCGATCGACTCCATCGTGCGCTGCAGCCCCTCGGAGAACATGATCCAGGGCCAGAGCGCCACGGCGACGAAAGTCACGTAGCTCACGCTGTAGCCGGCGGGGACGCCGACGCGGAACACGTGGCTGAAGACGAAGGCGTAGATCGCGAGCTGGGCGAGCGGGTGCAACAGCGTCCACGCGAGCCCGGTGACGCTGCCCGCGTAGCGGTTGAGGATCTCGCGGCGCGTGAACGACAGCAGCAGCCAGCCCCAGCGGGGCGCGGAGGCGATCGGGGCGGGCGTGGGTGCGCTCATGGATGCCGGTCGCTTCGCGGCGCGCCGCGCCGGCTCAGGAGGCCTTGGCAGCCTTCGCGCGCTGCTCGACGCGCAGCATCCCTTCGCGCTCGGCGAACCACTCGCTCGAGTATTCGCAATCGCGGTACTCGTCGAAATAGGGGCCGCCGATCGTGAAGTGCACGAGGCTCGCGTCGCGGCGCGGCTTGTCGAATCCGACCAGGTGGTTCCACGCGTGCGGTATCTCGCCGATCAGCTGCTCGCTCTCGAGCCATTTGAACTGGTGCAGCTCGAGGCCGGTCGCGCCGTTGACGAACTCCGGTGTGAGCTTCGTGCACCGCGCGCAATTGATCAGCATCACCGACGACCAGTTCTTCTTCTCGTATTTCGTCTGCACCTTGCCGAGGAACTTGGTGTCCTCCTTGGGCACGTGCACGTGCTTGACCACTTGCACGGCGTAACGCTCGTCGCGCAGGGCCCAGAGCTTCGCGATGTCGTCGCGCGCGAGCATGTCGCAATCCATGAAGATCGCCCAGCCCTCGAAGCCGCACAGGAAGGGAACGAGGAAGCGCGAAAACGAGAATTCGGTCGATTGCAGCGGGTTCACCTCGCGGCGATAGACGCCGTGAAGCTGCGAGAGCATCACCGGTGCGATCGCCACCGGCTCCGAGGCGAGCCGGTGGATCGAGTGCGCGAGCACGCTGAAGGCGATCTGCTCGCGCGTGTCGTAGCCGATGAAGACCCGGATCATTGTTTCGCGTTCTGCCTTTCCAGCGCCCGCTTAATCAAGTCCGGATCGATCTTCACCACCAGCGACTCCACGTTGTCGCGGTAGGTCGTGACCGTGGGGGAAGCGCGCACGTCCTGGACCAGGCTTTCGCGGCGCTGGTTTTCCAGCCGCTCGCGCTCGGCCTTGACGATCTGCGGCTTCACGACGTCGAACTTCACCGGCGCCTCGGGCTGGCGGTCGATGAACTTGAACACATGGTAGCCATATTCCGACTCGATCGGATCGCTGACCTCGCCCTTGGTCTTCATCTTCGCGAGCGCCTCGCGCACCGGCGGCACGAACGACTTCACGTTGCTGAAGCCGAGATCGCCGCGGTTGCGCTTCATGTCGGGGTCGTCGGAATAGGTCCCCGCGAGCGCGAGGAAGTCGTCGGGTTTCGCCTTGGCCTGGCGCGCGACCTCGGCGGCCCGCTCCAATGCCTGCTGCTTGGTGCGTCCATTCAGGTTGATGAGGATGTGCTGCACGTAGACGTGCTCGGGCTTCACGAACTTGGCCTGGTCGGCCTTGTACAGCTCGAGCGCGCGCTGGTCCAGGTTGGTGATCCTGTTTTCCTTCACGACCTTCTGGACATACAGGTCCGCGAGCAACTCCTCCTGGACCTGTTGCAGGCGCTTCTGGACCGCGGGATCCTTGTCGAGGCCCGCCGCCCTCGCCTTCCCGGCGAGCGAGCGCGCGACGAAGATGCTGTCGGCGGCGCCGGCGAGGCGATCGTAGCTGGTGCGGAAATCGGCGCGGCGCTCCTCGGGAACGCGCAGCAGGATCCCCTCCACGTCACCGGCGTCGACCTTGACGTCGCCGTCGACGATGAGCGGGGTATCGAAGGGGACCTTGGGGACCTGCGCGAACACCGGAGATGCGAGAGCCGCGCCGAGAATCATGTATTGCAGAGTACGCATGGGAGTGCCTGAAAAAGAAAAAAGCCCGCGCGCAGATTGCGCGCGGGCGGATTGAAGTTGAAACGTCGTGACGTCTATCGGGCCTTTACAGCGAGCCGTCGGTCCACTGGATCGCGAACCCGCACGGAGCGTATGTGCACGACGAGTACGAGAATCTCACGTTCACGTATTTCTGCACGTTGTCGCTTTGCAGCGCGAGGCACCAGCCCATCATGTCCGCGACGGCTGGCGTGACGCCGGCGACCGACTTGCCGATCCAGGTCATGCTGTTCAGGTTGCCCTGCGTCGAGCGCAGGTAGCAGGCTCCCGAAACCAGCGTCGGATCGATGACTCCCTTGCACTTGGAGATCGTCATCTCGATCGTCGTGCTGCCGCTCGGGCTCACCGTGGTCTCACCCAGCTTGACGACGCCGGAGTTGCGCACCGCGTTGACCGCCGGCAGCGGCAACGCCGCGATCCGTCCGGAATTCAGGCGCAGGATGTTGAGGCCGCTCTGGATCAGGGTCGAATCCACCACGTCGGTGGGAACGGCCGGGCATCCATCGACGGTGCCGCCGCCGCCACCGGCAGCCGCGACGGTGACCGTCGTTTGATTCGGCGTGCCCAGCACTCCGGAGGTGGGATTGCTCAGGGAAACCGTGCACGTGCCTACGGCAATCGGGTTGACCGTAAAGGTCTGCCCGGTGTTGCTCGTGTCTGCGAAATTGATCGGGCCGCTGGCGCCGGTACAACCCGCGCCGGTGATGCTATAGGTCAGGTTCACCGCTCCGGTCGTGCCGACGCTGCGGTTGACCGTCGCGGTCAATGCCGTCCCGACGGTTGCGGCGTTGTTCACGTTCAGCGTGAACACGCCCGGATCGCCAGTGACCGTGCCGGCGCACGTCACCGCGACGTTGCCGTTCGGCTGAACGCTCATCGAGGAGTATTGGCACGTGGCGCTTACGCCGCCCGTGAGCGTGACGGACGACTGCGCAGCGGCGTTGCCGGCAAACATGAAACCTGCGACTGCGGCGAACGCCACAGCTGTGCGCCGTAGGAGGTCTGGTTTGAAAGACGTGATCATCGAATTCCTCGCTTTCGGCAGTTTAGGGGGAACGCCCAAACCGGGCATTCCAAAAATTCTTTTAAAAACCGGACAATACCGGTATTACCTCACACTCGACATGAAGTCTAGCAGTTTTTTTTCTTCGAGCCTATAGGCTGGCAGATCACATCGGTAACAAAAAAACAGGCGGACACGGGGTCCGCCTGTTCCAGGAACAGACGGGGGGAAAATGATCTTCCCCCCCGCTTGATGCGTGCATCTTTACGGCGTGATGGTGGTGCGGTAGCTGTGGTTGAACAAGCTGCCGTAGTTGCCCTGGCAGGATGCGCTGGCGCCGGCGGCGTTCGTGCAAGTCAGGGTTCCGTTACGGAAGTTGCGGATCATGAAGCCAGTCACCGGCAGGCCGAAGAACGTCACCGCGCCCACGGCCAGTGCAGCAGCCGGAACCGCCAGCTGGTCGAGCGAGATACGCTGCGAAGTGGCTGCTGCGCCCGCCATGCCCGCGCCGGCCGATGCATTGGTACCGGTGAAGGTCAGGTTGGCCCAGCCGTTCTGGAACGCGCTGCCGATCGTCACGTTGGTCACGTTGACGGAACCGAGGACACCCGATTGCGTCAGGGACGGCGGCATGTGGCTCGCGCCGTTACGGATCGACAGGACGTTCGACTCCCAGCACAGCGAGTTCGGCGCACCGGCCGGCGGGGGCGGCGAGAAGTCGCCCGGCGTCGAGGCAGCGGCACCCTCTTCACGGTTGAAGTACGAGAACGAAATCGTCTCGCACGCGCCGGAGGAGGTCAGAACTTGCGTGTAGGGCGTAGCGGCCGTCGTGGACGTCACGAACAGGTTCTTCAGCGGCTGGGTGATGACCCAATCCGTGTTCGACTGCGTCGCGCTGTCCAGGATGTACTCGTTCAACACGCTGCTGTGCATGTAGACCGAGGCGACGGCGCGAGCGCCGGCGGGAACAGCCGAGACCGCGGTGAACGCGGTGAGGTACGCCGTGGCCAGCATCGAGGCGCCGGCGGCGTCAAGGCCACCCGCGTTGATCACCAGCGAGGTCGCCGGGGACGCGTCGCCGAGGTTCGGGAAGGTCAGCGTCGGGACGCTGAAGTTCACGACGTTGCTCCACGCTTCGAGCGCGTCAGCCTTGTAGCCCGCATCCTGACCGCTGTTGACGTTGATCAGGGTGCCCGTGCCCATCAGGCCGCCGTTGGGCGGATTGATCTGGCCGGTGAGCGTCGGGTTGAACGACGAGGCGCTGACGACCGCGCAGTTGGCGGGAACGCCCGAGACGTGCGTCACGGCAACAGCCGCGGCGCCCGACAGGGTGCCCATCTCCAGCATTTCGATGTAGCCCTCGCGGGTACGATCGAGGCCGACGCCCGGGAGGTTCACGCCGCCGGAACCGGAGGCGTATTGGAAGTTACGGAACGTGGCACCAGCCGGATCGATCGCCGGGCCCGTGCAGGACTTGTCGGCAGTGATCAGCATGGCGGGGCCGGTGGCGGTGGCATCCGCGGGAATGATCGCGGCGGTCCATACGTCGTTGGGCGACAGGTACAAGTTGAAGTCAAGGACTTCCGAAGAGGTCTTGCCTTCGAGAACGCGAACCTTGACCGCCTTCGCGAACGACGTCGTGTTCACCACCGAGATGTAGGTGTTCCACGCGTTGCCTCCGGTCGACTGCACCGTGTAGTACGGGTAGATAAGAACCTGGCCGGTATGATTCGGGCTCAGGTAAACCGCTTCCGCAGTACCGGCGGCGCCGAGACCGGCGAGCACCGCGGTAAAGAGAGCTTTTCTTTTGAACGTGTTCATGTCTTTGGTTACTCCTTTGTGAAGATGAAAGTGATCACTTTCTAGAGGTACAACCCATAAATCTTATCTCATGCACCTGCGTCTTAGCAATTGCGGCGTGGGATCTGCGTACCCGCGCCTGTAGTCGAATTCCTACAATTCCGAGCTATTTCTTCTATTTCTGCACGTACCACCAATTCGCGCCATCCTTGATCCAGGTTTCACGAAGCGGCGTCTGGGTTCGCTTGCCCTGGAAATCGTATTCGATCGTCGCCGTCGCGTCGCAGCTCTGGGCCGTGGTGCACTCCACCTTCTCGACCCTGGCTCCCTTCCAGAAACCCTTGCGGATGCTGGCCTCATAACCTTCGGCTGTGAGGACTGCGCGGCTGCCGGGGCTGAGGTAGCCATAAGCCCCCTTCACATCCCCCTTCAGCAGCACATCCCAGCGTTGCTGGGCCCGCTCCCTCACCAGCTCTTCCGGTGGCCGTTTGTCCATCGCCGCGCAAGCGGCCAGACCGACCAACGCACCCACCAGAACCGCCTTCGCCGAGATGCCTCCGAAACCCAAATTTCCGACCACTTCCGCATCCTGATGCGTCGAAAGACTATTCAAGTTGATTCTCCGCGTCAAACAAATTCGGTAGGTTTTTACAACACTGTGGTTTATTTACAACAAGAGGCCCCCGGAGAGGGGGCCCAATTAATTGATTTTACATGATTTCCTGGTGCATTGCGGCCGCCGAAAAGATCGTCATTTAGGCGGTTCCGCGACTGGATCGACCTCGATCGGACCCTTCTTGGCAGGCGGGAGGAGGCGCTCCAGGGAGGGGAGTCTGCGGCGAAGTTCTTCGGAAACGTCGCGCGCCTGTTGGGGGTCGCTCACGATCTTCGGCGTGATGATCAACACCAGCTCGGTGCGATCGCGGTTGATGGACTGGCTGCCGAAGGCGGCGCCGAGGATCGGAATCTTCGACAGCAGGGGCAACCCGGAGCCCGTACGGCTGTTATTCTCGCGGATCAGGCCCGCCAGCACGATCGATTCCCCCGAGGCCACCATGACGCTCGTCTTGGCATTGCGCGTGGAGACGTCCGGGTTGGGATTGGTGTTTGTGATGGTCGCGCGAACCGGGGCGCTCACTTCCTGGTTCACCTCGAGCGTCACCATGCCGCCGGAATTGATCCGTGGGGTCACGGCGAGCAGGATGCCGGTCTCGAGATACTGGAAGCTGTTGACGACGCCGCTACCGGTGTTGACGCCGGTCTGCTGCGAGGTCTGCACCGAGATGCGGTCCCCCACCTTGATCTCGGCCTTCTCGTTGTCGAGCACCATGATCTGGGGGGCCGCGAGCACCTGGGTTTTTCCGTCCTTTCCCAAAGCCTCCAGGACAGCGCGCACGTCCTTGGCGGCGCCGACCGTGTTGATGAGCTGCAGTCCGGGGGAAAATACCGGCAAGACGTTGGTGGCGGGGGTGCCGATGATGCGGCCGAGTGGCGGCAGCGCTCCGTTGGTATTCAGCGTCCCGGTGGTCGTCTGGTTCTTCATCGTGATGAACCAATCGATTCCGAACTTGAGATCGTCGGTGAGCTTCACCT
>JANPHA010000435.1:0-25940 GCA_031424255.1 Burkholderiales bacterium
GCCTTGCGGTCTCCCACGCCCGCGCGTGCAAGGAGGTCGGCGAGGCGGGACTGGGCGGGGTCTAGGTTCATGGATGTGCGTGGCCTGGCATGGGCTGCGATTCTATTCCGGTATCATTTCGCGGTTGCAACGCTTCATACAACTACGTGAAAACCAGCTTTCTGGATTTCGAGCAGCCGATCGCCGAGCTGGAGCAGAAGATCGAGGAGCTGCGCTTTGTCCAGGACGATAGCGCAGTCGACATCTCCCAGGAGATCGAGCGGCTGTCGAAGAAGAGCCGCGATCTTACCAAGGACATCTACGCCAAGCTGAACGCCTGGCAGATCTCCAAGGTCGCGCGCCATCCGCAGCGGCCCTACACCCTCGACTACGCGAACACGATCTGCACCGATTTCGAGGAGATGCACGGCGACCGCTCGTACGCCGACGACCCCGCGATCGTGGGCGGGCTCGCGCGCTTCAACGGCCAGAGCGTGATGGTGATCGGCCACCAGAAGGGCCGCGACACCAACGACAAGATCTATCGCAATTTCGGCATGCCGCGCCCCGAGGGATATCGCAAGGCGCTGCGGCTGATGAAGCTCGCGGAGAAATTCGGCGTGCCGATCCTCACCTTCATCGACACCCCCGGCGCCTATCCGGGCATCGGCGCGGAGGAGCGCGGGCAGTCGGAGGCGATCGGCAAGAACCTCTACGCGATGGCGGGGCTGCGCGTGCCGGTGGTCGTCTCGGTGATCGGCGAGGGCGGCTCGGGTGGTGCCCTCGCGATCGCGGTCGGCGACATCACGCTGATGTTGCAGTACTCGACCTACTCCGTGATCTCGCCCGAAGGCTGCGCGGCGATCCTGTGGAAGAGCCCGGACAACGCGGCCGAAGCGGCCGACAGCCTCGGCATCACCTCGACGCGCCTGAAAGTGCTCGGCGTGATCGACAAGATCGTTGCCGAGCCGCTCGGCGGCGCGCACCGCGACCACGCCGAGATCGCGAAGAGCCTGAAGAAGGCGATCCACGAGAGCCTGCGCAGCCTCCAGGACCTCTCACCCGACGCGCTGCTCGAGCGCCGCCAGGAGCGCTGGGTCAACTACGGCAAGTTCAAGGAACTCGCCGAGTAGCGCGAATGGGCCTCGCCGCCCACATCGCCGCGCGCGTCGCGGCAAGCCTTCCGCCCGAAGCGCCGCTGTGCGTGGGTTTCTCGGGCGGGCTCGACTCGGTGGTCCTGCTCGACCTGCTCCATCGCCACGCGCGCACCGGCGCGCGCTCGGTGAGCGCGGTTCACGTGCATCACGGGCTCAGCCCGAACGCCGATCAATGGGCGGAATTCTGCGCGCGGTTCTGCGCGGAGCGCGCGATCGCGCTCGCCGTGGAGCGCGTGAATGTCGATCGCCAGTCCCCCGACGGGCTCGAGGCCGCCGCGCGCGCCGCGCGCTACGCGGTCTTCGCGGCGCGCCGCGAGCCGATCGTGGCGCTCGCGCATCACCTCGACGACCAGGCCGAGACCGTCGTGCTGCAATTGCTGCGCGGCACCGGCCTGAAAGGCATCGCCGCGATGCCCGAGCTGCGCGCGTTGCCGGGCGGCGCATGCCGCCTGTTTCGTCCGCTGCTCGCGATCGCGCGCGCCGAGCTCGCCGCTTACGCGCAGGCGCGCCGCCTCGAGTGGATCGAGGACGAGTCGAACGCCTCGCTCGGCCACGACCGCAACTACCTGCGCCACCAGGTGGCGCCGTTGCTCGATGCGCGCTTCCCCGGATGGCGCGTCGCGGTCGAGCGTTTTTCGCGGCATGCGGCGAGCGCCGAGAACCTGCTCGGGGAGCTCGCCGGCATCGATGGCGTGCACCAGGCCGGCGATGCGCTGCGTATCGCGAACCTGGCGTCGGAGGAGCGCCGCGCCAACGCGCTGCGCGCTTTCCTCGCGGTGAACGGCGTGGCGATGCCGAGCGAGGCGCGGCTCGCCGAGATGGCGCGCCAGCTCTTCGATGCGCGCCGCGACGCGCGCGTGCGCATCGAGCATGACGGCATCCGCCTCGTGCGCCATCGCGACGCGATCCACCTCGATCGCGATCTCGGCGCGCACGACGCATGGCGCGTGGATTGGCACGGTGAAAGCGACGTGGAGCTCGGCGCGGGCCGGGGATGCGTGCATTTCGAGCCGGCCACCGGGGACGGTCTCTCGGCCGCGGCGTTGCGAATGCCGGACTGGTACTTCATGCCGCGCGCCGGGGGCGAGCGCATCCGCCTCGATCCCGCGCGCCCGCGCCGCACGTTGAAGAACCTGCTGCAGGAGCGCGCGATTCCCGCGTGGGACCGGGAAAAATTGCCATTGCTGTTCAACGACGACCGGCTGGTGTGGGTGCCGGGCGTCGGCATCGACGCCGAGTACGCCTGCGCGGCCGGCGATCCCGGCTTCAGGCCGTGCTGGAGGGTGGCGGGAAGGGCTCCGCTGTGCTAGAATGAAAAGCTAGCTTTTTCATCAATTTAGCGGAGATTTACCATGCCGGTGGAGCGCACCCTTTCGATCATCAAACCCGATGCGGTGGCCAGGAACGTGATCGGCGAGATCTATGCCCGATTCGAGAAAGCCGGCCTCAAGATCATCGCGGCGAAGATGGCGCATCTTTCCAGGAGCGATGCCGAGGGTTTTTATGCGGTCCACAAGGGCCGCCCGTTCTACAACGACCTGGTCACCTTCATGATCTCGGGCCCGGTGATGATCCAGGTGCTCGAAGGCGAGAACGCGATCCTGAAGAACCGCGACCTGATGGGCGCCACCGATCCGAAGAAGGCCGACAAGGGCACGATCCGCGCCGATTTCGCACAGTCGATCGACGCCAACGCGGTGCACGGCTCCGATGCGCCCGACACGGCGCGCGGTGAGATCGCGTATTTCTTCCCGCAGAGCCAGATCTATTCGCGCTAGGCCGCCGTGACGCGAACCAACCTCCTGGGGTTCACCCTGCCGGCACTGACCGAGTGGTTCGCCTCGCAGGGCGAGAAGCCGTTCCGCGCGCGCCAGGTCTTCCAGTGGATGCACCAGCGCGGCGTGGCCGATTTCGACGCGATGACCGACCTCGCGAAATCGCTGCGCGAGAAGCTCCGGCAAACCGCCGAGATCCGCGCGCCGGCGGTCCTCTCCGAGCATCGCTCCGACGATGGCACGGTCAAGTGGCTCTTCGACGTGGGCATCGGCAACGGCATCGAGACCGTGTACATCCCCGAGGACGATCGCGGCACGCTGTGCATCTCCTCCCAGGTCGGATGCGCGCTCGCGTGCACGTTCTGCTCGACCGGCCGCCAGGGCTTCAACCGCGATCTCACCCAGGCCGAGATCGTGGGCCAGCTGTGGGTCGCGAACCGGCGGCTCGAGCAGATGGAGAAGGAAGGCCTCTCCCCGCGGCTCGCGCCGCGCAGCAAGACCGAGAGCGCGCCGCGCACGACCGAGGTGATGTCGCCGCGCCCGATCACCAACGTGGTGATGATGGGCATGGGCGAGCCGCTCAACAATTTCGAGCCGGTGGTCGCCTCGATGGCGGTGATGCTCGACGACAACGCCTATGGACTTTCCCGGCGCCGCGTCACGCTCTCGACCTCCGGCGTCGTGCCCCACATCCGCCGGCTGAAGGAGACCCTCCCGGTCGCGATGGCGGTGAGCCTGCACGCGCCCAACGACGAGATCCGCAGCCGCATCATGCCGATCAACGACGCCTACCCGATCGCGACGCTGCTCGCCGCGTGCCGCGAGTACCTCGAGGTCGCGCCGCGCGACTTCATCACGTTCGAATACGTGATGCTGAAGGGCGTGAACGACGCGCCCGACCACGCGCGCGAGCTCGCCCGGCTGCTGCGCAGCATCCCGTCGAAGGTGAACCTGATTCCGTTCAACCCGTTCCCGGATTCGGGCTTCGAGACCTCCGACATGGAGCGCGTGCGGCGCTTCCAGAAGATCCTGATGGACGAGGGCTACATCGCCACGGTGCGCAAGACGCGCGGCGAGGACATCGACGCCGCGTGCGGCCAGCTCGCCGGGCAGGTCGTGAACCGCATGAAGACGAAGGCGGTGCGCTTCCAGCCGCGCGTGAAGTCCGCTTCCCCGCCCCGCCAGACGAGGGCCTGATGCGCATCCTGATCGCCGCAATCGCGCTCGTGGCCGCCGCGTGCTCGTCGCAGAGCACGACCGAATCGCGCACCCCCGACAACGCGCGCGCGCCGTACGAGTCGGGCGGCGCCGACGCGCGCCGCCGCGCCGAGGTGCACACCTCGCTCGCCGGCGAGTACTACTCGCGCGGCAACTACGCGGTGGCGCTCTCGGAGACGCGCCTCGCGATCAAGGACGATTCCACCTACGTGCCGGCCTACAACATGATGGGGCTGGTCTACATGGAGCTGCGCGAGGACGTGCTGGCGCGCCAGGCGTTCGACCAGGCGCTGCGCATGCAGCCCGCGAGCGCCGAGGTGCTCAACAACTACGGCTGGTTCCTGTGCACGCGCGGCGACACCACGCGCGCGCTCGAGATGCTGCAGCGGGCACTCGGCGACTCGCTCTATCCGACCCCGGAGAAGGTGATGCTGTCCACGGGGCTGTGCTATCGCCGCATGGGCCGCAACAACGAGGCCGAGGATTACCTGCGGCGCGCGGTGTCGATCCGGCCCGAGCTGATCGGCGCGCTCTACAACCTCGCGATGCTCACCTACGAGCGCGGCGCTGCGCAGGACGCGGAAAATTACCTCAATCGCTACATGCGCCTCGCCACGCCCAACCTCGAGGGCCTGGTGCTCGGCGTGCAGGTCGCGCGCCTGAAGAAGGATCGCGCCGCCGAGGACAGCTACCTGCAGCAGCTGCGCCGCCGCTTTCCGGACGCGCCGCAGACGCGCGAGCTCACCGAGAAGCCGCAGTAGAACGCGCGTGGACGCCGTCGCCGACAAGACAGGATCCGCCGCGCCCCGCTCGCCGGGGCAGGCCCTCGCCGCGGAGCGCGAGCGCCAGGGCCTGTCGCGCGCCGATGTCGCGCAACGCCTGCACATGAGCGCCTGGCAGGTCGAGGCGCTCGAGAATGGCGACTACGGCCGGCTGCCGAAGGGCACTTTCCTGCGCGGCTTCGTGCGCAACTACGCCAAGCTCCTCGGCCTCGAGGCGAACCCGGTGCTGGAGCTGCTGAACGACCTGGTCCCCCCGCATCCGACGCACGGCATCGTCGTGCCGACGCAGAACATCCGCTTCGACCCGATGAGCGAGCGCCTCGCGAGCCCCTACGTGAAGGCCTCGGTGTACGCGATCGTCGCGGTGGCCGTGGGCTTCGCGGCGATGTATTACTGGATGTACATGCGACCGTCGCTGGAGAAGAAGCCGGCGGCGGTCGGCGAAGCGGCCGCGCCGAGCGCGCCCGTGGCGCAGCCTGCGCCCCCGGCGCCGAGCGTCTCCACCCTGGTGAAGGAGGCAACCCCGCCGAGCGCGCCGCCGGCCGTCGCAAGCGCCGCCCGCGAGGCCGCAAGGGAAGCCAAGAGCGAGGCGAAGAAGGCCAACGCGCTCGCGCGTGAAGCGCCCAAGACGGTCGAGCCGTCTCGCGTCGACATGGTCGCCGCCGCGCGGGGCGCCGATCGCCACCTCAAGTTCCGCTTCAAGGGCGAGTCGTGGGTCGAGGTGCGCGACGGCCGCGGCCGCGTGCTGATCCAGCGCCTCAACTCCGCCGGCAGCGAAGCCGAGGTCACCGGCAAGCCGCCGTTCCAGGTCATCGTGGGCAACGCACCCGACGTGCAGATGTCGTTGAACGACCAGGACTTCGACCTCGAACCGCACACGCGCGTCGCCGTCGCCCGTTTCACCGTCGAGTAAAGCCATGTCACCGCGCCGCATTTCGCGTCCCGTCCGGGTCGCAGACAAGATCATCGGCGGAGAGGCCCCGATCCTCGTCCAGTCGATGACCAACACCGATACCGAGGATGCGCAGTCGACCGCCATCCAGGTAGCCGCCCTCGCGCGCGCCGGCTCCGAGATCGTGCGCATCACCGTGAATACCCTCGAGGCCGCGCGCCAGGTGCCGCAGATCCGACGGCGCCTCGAATCGATGGGTGTCGACGTCCCGCTCGTGGGCGACTTCCATTTCAACGGGCACAAGCTGCTCACCCAGGTGCCGGAGTGCGCCGCGGTGCTCGACAAGTACCGCATCAACCCGGGCAACGTCGGCCACGGCACCAAGCGCGACGAGCAGTTCTCGACGATGATCGAGAAGGCGATCGAGTACTCGAAGCCGGTGCGCATCGGCGTCAACTGGGGCTCGCTCGATCCGGAGCTCCTCGCGCGAATGATGGACGACAACGCGCGCCTCGCGTCGCCGAAGGAAGCCGACGAGGTGATGCGCGAGGCGCTGATCGCATCCGCGCTGGAAAGTGCCGCGAAGGCGCAGGAGATCGGGCTCGCGGCCGATCGCATCATCCTGTCGTGCAAGGTCTCGGCGGTGCAGGACCAGATCCGCGTCTATCGCGCCCTCGCGGCACGTTGCGATTACGCGCTGCACCTCGGGCTCACCGAGGCGGGCATGGGCTCCAAGGGCATCGTCGCCTCGACCGCGGCGATGGGCGTGCTGCTGCAGGAAGGCATCGGCGACACGATCCGCGTCTCGCTGACTCCCGAGCCGGGAGGAGACCGCACGCGCGAGGTGATCGTGGCACAGGAGATCCTGCAGACGATGGGATTGCGCTCGTTCACTCCGATGGTCTCCGCGTGTCCCGGTTGCGGTCGGACCACGAGCACGTTCTTCCAGGAGCTCGCCGAGAAGATCCAGAGCTACCTGCGCGAGCAGATGCCGGCGTGGCGCGCCGCCTATCCGGGTGTGGAGGACATGCACGTCGCGGTGATGGGATGCGTGGTAAACGGCCCGGGCGAATCGAAGCTCGCCAACATCGGCATCTCGCTGCCGGGCTCGGGCGAGAACCCGGTCGCACCCGTGTACGTCGATGGCGAAAAGACGGTCACGCTGAAAGGCGATCGCATTGCGGAAGAATTCCAGGCGATCGTGGACGACTACGTGCGCTCCCACTATTCGGTTTCCTCACGCCTCACGCCTCAAGCCTCGCGCCTGAAGTCGATCCCCGTCCGGACGATTCCCTCATGAGCGAGAAGATCCAGGCGGTCCGCGGCATGGAAGACGTGCTCCCGGATGCGAGCCCGCTGTGGGAAAAATTCGAGGACGCGTGCCGCGCGGTGTTCGCGCAGTACGGCTACCGCAACATCCGCACGCCGATCGTGGAGCCGACCGCTCTCTTCGTGCGCGGCGTGGGCGAGTTCACCGACATCGTCGAGAAGGAGATGTACGTCTTCGAGGACCGCAACGGCGAAAGCCTCGCTTTGCGCCCGGAGGCCACCGCCGGCATCGTGCGCTCGGCGATCGAGCACAACTTCCTCTACAACGGAGCGATGCGCGTCTGGACCCACGGCCCCATGTATCGCTACGAGCGCCCGCAGAAGGGCCGCCAGCGCGAGTTCCACCAGTTCGACGTGGAAGCGCTCGGCTTCGAGGGCCCCGACGTGGACGCCGAGCAGATCGTGATGCTCGCGCGCCTGTGGAAGAACCTCGGGCTCGAGGGTGTGGAGCTGCTGGTGAACTCGATCGGCGACGCGGCCGACCGCAAGCAGCACCGCGCGAAGCTGGTGACGTACTTCGAGAAGCACGCCGCCGCGCTCGACGAGGATGCCCGCCGCCGCCTGCATACGAATCCGCTGCGCATCCTCGACTCGAAGAATCCGTCGATGCAGGCGATGATCGAGGGCGCGCCGCGGCTCATCGACCACCTCGGCGAAGCGGCGCGCGCGCACTTCGAAGGGCTGCAGCGCCTGCTCAGCGACGCCGGCGTCGCCTTCACGGTCAACCCGCGCCTGGTGCGCGGGCTGGACTATTACAACCGCACCGTGTTCGAGTTCGTCTCGGGCGCGATCGGCGCGCAGTCGACGATCGCGGGCGGCGGGCGCTACGACGCGCTCTTCGAGCAGCTCGGCGGCAAGCCGACCCCGGCCTGCGGATTCGGCATGGGGATCGAGCGCGTGCTGCTGGCGCTGCAGGCGGCGGACGTGAAGGCCGGCACGGAGCTCGACGTGTTCGTGGCGCACGTCGGCGAGGCCGCGGGCCAGGCCGCGTGGAGGCTGGCGGAGCAGTGGCGCGACGCGGGCAAGAGCGTGTTGCTCGGCGCCGGCGGCAGTTTCAAGTCCCAGATGAAAAAAGCAGACGCGAGCGGGGCCCGGTACGCCGTCATCATCGGCGACGACGAGGTGACCTCGAAACGCGTCACGTTGAAACCGCTTCGCGATGGGGGAGAGCAGAAATCGCTCGACCCGACCGAGGCTCTCGTGGAAGTGAGTTGAGAGATGTCTGGATCGTACGATTTCGAAGAGCAGGAACGCATCGCCGAGCTGAAGGCGTGGTGGGAGGACAACCGCTGGTACGTGGTCGGCGCGATCATCGCCGCGATCGTCGGGTTCGCCGGCTACTACGGCTACAACGCGTGGAAGGCGAAGCGCAACGAGGACGCCGCCGCGATGTTCAGGCCGGTGGCCGAAGCGGCGAAGGCGAAGGACGCGAAGAAGGTCGGTGACGCCGCGCAGCCGCTGCTCGACGCGTATCCGGGCTCGTATTTCGCGTCCGAGGCCGGGCTCGTGCTCGCCAAGGCCGCGTTCGACGCGGGCAACCTGCCGGAGGCGCAGAAGCGCCTCGAGTGGGTGATGAACAACGGCGTCGACGAGCATCGCGGGGTCGCGCGCCAGCGGCTCGCGATGGTGCTGCTCGAGCAGAAGAAGTACGACGAGGCGTTGAAGGTGCTCGATGCGAACAAGGACGAGGCGTTCACGCCGCTCGCCGCCGACCTGCGCGGCGACATCATGCTCGCCCAGGGCCGCCTCGACGAGGCGCGCGCCGCCTATCGCCTCGCGATGGAGAAGGCCGACCCGCGCAACCCGGTGAGGAACATCGCCGAGACCAAGTTGAACGCCCTCGGGGGTGCGCAATGAACGCCCGGCGCCTCGCTCTCCTCGCGCCGCTCCTCCTCGCGGGCGCGTGTTCCACCTACAACCCGTTGAAGGCGGTCGGCATCATCCCGACTCCGTCGAACCCGCCGACGCCGCTCACTCCGATCACCGCCACGGTCACGCCGCGCGCTGCGTGGACGAATGCCGCCGGCAAGAGCCTCGGCTTCAGCTTCCGCCCGGTGGCCGACGGCGGCCGCGTCTACGCCGCCGCGGGCGACGGAACGATCACCGTGTACGAGGAGGATTCCGGCCGGCAGGTGGCGCGCTTCGATACCAAGAAGCGGCTCTCCGGCGGGCTCGAGGTCGCCGAGGGCAAGATCTTCGTCGGCACCACGAAGGGCGAGGTGATCGCGCTCGACACCAACGGCAAGACCGACTGGACGAGCTCGGTGGCCGGGGAGGTGATCGCGCCGGCCGCGCTGTCGAAGAAGGTCGTCGTGGTGCGCACCACCGACGGGCGCATCTTCGGGCTCAACGCCGCCGATGGCAAGCGCGCGTGGGTGTTCCAGCGTCCCACGCCCGCGTTGCTGTTGCGCAGCGAGGCCGGCGTGCTCGCGATCGGCGGCGACGTCGTGGCGGGTTATTCGAACGGCAAGCTGCTGGCACTCGACATCGAGGACGGCAAGCTCACCTGGGAAGTCACCGTGATGCAGCCGCGCGGCGCGACCGAGCTCGAGCGCATCGCCGACGTCGCCGGGCTGCCGGTCATCGACGGCCCCAACGTCTGCGCGGGCGCGTTCCAGGGCAAGGTGGCGTGCTTCGAGATCCAGACGCGCGACATGGTCTGGTCGCGCGACGTGTCGAGCGCGCGCGCCCTGGCGAGCGACGCGAAGAACCTCTACGTGGTCGATGACATCGGCGCGGTGCATGCGCTCGACAAGAAGACCGGGGCCAGCGTGTGGAAGCAGGACAAGCTGCTCTATCGCAAGCTTTCCTCGCCGGTGGTCGCGGACGGCAAGGTGGTGGTGGGCGACATCGGCGGCTTCCTGCACGTGCTCTCGCCGGACGACGGTGCGCTGATCGGGCGCCTCGCCACCGACGGCACGCAGGTGGTGTCGCTTGTGCCCAACAAATCCGGGCTTATCGTGCAGACGGCGGGCGGGCACGTAGCGTCAGTCCGGTTCTGAGTGAAACCGACCCTGGTCCTTGTCGGCCGCCCCAACGTCGGCAAGTCGACCCTCTTCAACCGCCTCACGCGCACGCGCGACGCTCTCGTCGCCGACCTGCCCGGACTCACGCGCGACCGCCACTACGGGCAGGGCCGCCTCGGCACCAAGGCCTTCATCGCGGTCGATACCGGCGGCTTCGAGCCGGTCGCGAAGGAAGGCATCATGTCGGAGATGGCGCGCCAGGCACGCGAGGCGATCGCCGAGGCCGACGTGATCCTCTTCATCGTCGACGGCCGTGCCGGATTGACGCCGCAGGACAAGCGCATATCGCAGCAATTGCGCGAGGCGAGCGCCAAGGTGTTCCTCGTGGTCAACAAGACCGAGGGCATGCGCGAAGAGGTGGTCACCGCGGAATTCCACGAGCTCGGGCTCGGGGACCCGATCGCGATCTCGGCCGAGCACGGCGAGGGCGTGCGCCAGCTGATCGAGGACGCGCTGGCGAAATTCCCCGCGGAGACCGAGCAGGAAGAAGAGCCCGACCATCCGCGCGTGGCGATCATCGGACGACCCAACGTCGGCAAGTCGACGCTCGTGAACAAGCTGCTCGGCGAGGAGCGCATGATCGCGTTCGACCAGCCCGGCACCACGCGCGATGCGATCGAGGTCGAGCTCGACTTCGGCGGCAAGCGCTACACGCTGGTCGACACCGCGGGCATCCGCCGCAAGGGCAAGGTGTTCGAGGCGGTCGAGAAGTTTTCCGTCATCAAGACGCTGCAGGCGATCGAGCGGGCGCACGTGGTGATCCTCGTGGTCGACTCCACCGACAACATCACCGACCAGGACGCGCACATCGCCGGCTACATCCTCGAGGCGGGCCGCGCGCTGGTGGTCGCGTTGAACAAGTGGGACGCGATCGACGCGGACAAGAGGAAGGACGTGAAGAGCGAGCTCGACCGCAAGCTCCAGTTCCTCGACTTCGCCGAGTTCCACGAGCTCTCCGCGCTGAAGGGCTCGGGCATCAAGCCGCTCTTGAAGAGCGTCGACGTCGCGTTCGCCGCGGCGATGGCCAAGCTTTCCACGCCCAAGCTCACGCGAGCCCTGCAGGTGGCGATCGTGCAGCAGCAGCCGCCGATGAACGGGCGCTTCCGCCCCAAAATGCGCTACGCGCACCAGGGTGGGTCGAACCCGCCGATCGTCGTGATCCACGGCTCCGGGCTCGCCGACGTGAAGGAACCCTACAAGCGCTACCTTGCGGGAAGCTTTCAGAAGGCGTTCAAGCTGAAGGGCACCCCTCTCAGGATCGAATTCAAATCCCACGCGAATCCGTTCGAGGGGCGCAAGAAGGTGTTGACGGAAAAGCAGGATTCGCAGCGCCGCCGCCGCAAGATCGTCTCGAAGCGGCGCTACGGTTGAACTCGCCGCGAGGCGGGCTGTCCCTCACCTCGGATGTATACTTGCTGCATTGCGGTAGAGTTTCTCTGCAGGCAACGGCCCGGCGTAGACCGGGAAACCCGATGAATCGAAAAGGGGCAGAACAATGAGCAACAAGGGCCAATTGCTCCAAGACCCATTCCTCAACACGTTGCGCAAGGAGCACGTTCCGGTCTCGATCTACCTGGTGAACGGCATCAAGCTCCAGGGACAGATCGAATCATTCGATCAGTACGTCGTGCTCCTCAAGAACACCGTGACGCAGATGGTCTACAAACATGCGATCTCCACGGTGGTCCCGGCCCGTCCCGTGACGGTCCCGCTTGAGCATACGCAAGACTCCTGAGCGCCCCCGCGCCGTCCTCGTCAGCCTCGATATCGGCCGCGTGAAAGCGGGCGACGATCGGGCCGAGGAAGCCGCGCGCCTGGTCGACAGCGCCGGCTCCGAGGTGGTCAAGGTGATCCGCGGGCGGCGCGATCGCCCCGACGCGGCCACGTTCGCGGGCAAGGGCAAGGTCGAGGAGATCGGCGAGGCGCTCGTGGAGCATCGCGCCACCACCGTCGTCTTCGATCGCCAGCTCTCGGCGGCGCAGCTGCGCAACGTGGAGCGCGCCCTGATCGAGAAGGTGCCCGAAATCCGTGTCTTCGACCGCACCGACGTGATCCTCGACATCTTCGCGCAGCGCGCGCAATCGCACGAGGGCAAGCTGCAGGTCGAGCTCGCGCGCCTCGAGCACCTGTCCACGCGCCTGGTGCGCGGCTGGACCCACTTGGAACGCCAGCGCGGCTCCCTCGGCAAGACCGGGGGCCCGGGCGAGAAGCAGATCGAGCTCGACCGCCGCATGATCGGCGAGCAGGTGAAGAAGCTGAAGGAGCGCATCCGCAAGGTCGGCAAGGTGCGCGATACGCAGCGCTCCGGGCGCACGCGCTCGGGTGTGCTGCGCGTAGCACTCGTGGGATACACCAACGCGGGAAAGTCCACGCTCTTCAACAAGCTCACGCGCGCCGAGGCGTATGTCGCCGACCAGCTCTTCGCGACCCTCGACACCACCACCCGCAAGCTCTACCTCGCGCCCGATGCGAGCATCGCGCTTTCCGACACGGTGGGATTCATCCGCGACCTGCCGCATTCGCTCGTGGCCTCGTTCAAGGCCACGCTCGAGGAAACCATCCAGGCGGACCTGCTTTTGCACGTGGTCGACATGGCCAACCCGAATCGCGACACGCAGATCGAGGCGGTGAACACGGTGCTCGCCGAGATCGGCGCCGCCGAGGTGCCGCAGGTGCTGGTCTACAACCAGATCGATCGCGTCCCCGGCCTCGAGCCGGAAATCGTCCGGGATGCCTATGGTAAGATGTTGAATATCAAGGTGAGTGCGTTCACCGGTGCCGGAATCGAGAGCCTGCGCGAAGCCTTGGCCGACGCGGCCCGCGAAGCCTCCCGCGGCTCCCTCGCCACCGCCGCTTGAATCGCACCGGGACTGGAAAAGTCCGGGGTGCGGCCCGATCTAGACAATATCGCCACGCCACCAGGTCCGTCCCCCGATGCCGCCGAACGATCCCCAATGGGGAAAGAAGAACAACGAAGGTCCGCCTGATCTCGACGAGATCCTGAGGAAACTCCAGCAGAAGATCGCGAGCCTGCTCGGCTTCCGCGGCCGCGGCAACGGCGCTCCGCCCTCCGGCGGCGGCGGTTCCGGGATGAGCACCGCGGTCGGCGGCGGTGTCGTCTTCATCGTGCTGCTGATCATCGCGGTGTGGCTCGCCAGCGGCTTCTACATCGTCGACGAGGGCCGCCGCGGCGTGGTGCTGCGCCTGGGCAAGTACCTCGAGACCACGATGCCGGGCCCGCGCTGGCACATCCCCTATCCGATCGAGACCGTGGAAGTGGTCAACGTGTCGCAGGTGCGCACGGTCGAAGTCGGCTATCGCGGCAATCCGAAGAACAAGCAGCCGCAAGAGGCGCTGATGCTCACCGACGACGAGAACATCGTCGACGTGCAGTTCGCGGTGCAGTACACGCTGAAGAGCCCGGAGGAATACCTGTTCTACAACCGCAATCCCGACGACAACGTGCTGCAGGCCGCGGAGACCGCGATTCGCGAAGTGGTGGGAAAAAGCAAGATGGACTTCGTGCTCTCCCAGGGCCGCAGCGAGGTTGCCGCGCGCGTGAAGGTGCTGATGCAGCAGATCCTCGACCGCTACAAGACCGGCATCAACATCACCACCGTGAACCTGCAGGGCGTGGGCGCGCCGGAGCAGGTTCAAGCGGCCTTCGAGGACGTGGTGCGCGCCGGGCAGGACCGCGAGCGCTTCAAGAACGAGGGCCAGGCCTACGCCAATGACGTGGTCCCGAAAGCGCGCGGTGTCGCCGCGCGGCTGATCGAGGAAGCCAACGGCTACCGCCAGAGCGTCATCTCCACCGCGCAGGGCGATGCGTCGCGCTTCCGCCAGATCCTGTCCGAATACGAGAAGGCGCCCGGCGTCACCCGCGAGCGCATGTACCTGGACACCATGCAACAGATCCTTTCGGCCACCAGCAAGGTGATCGTGGACCAGAAGAACGGCCAGAACCTGCTCTACCTGCCGATCGACCGCATCATGGGGCTCGCCGGGCAGCAGGCCGGCGTGACGGTGGATCCCTCGCCGCGCGTAATCCCGCCGCAGGAGGCCACGCCCGCGCCGATTCCGGATCCGGTGCCGCGCCGCGACAGCCTGCGCTCGCGTGATCGGGAGGGCGGACGATGAGACGCGCTACCGCATTCGTGCTGATCGGCGCCGTGATCCTCGCGCTCATCGTGGCGATGAGCGTCTACACGGTCGACGTGCGCAAGCAGGCGATCAAGTTCCAGCTGGGCGAGGTGATCGCCGTGCAGAAGGAGCCGGGGCTGTACTTCCTCGTGCCGCTGCTGCAAAACGTCCGGCTCTTCGATACCCGCATCCAGACGCTCGAAGCGCGCGACCCGGAACGCTTCCTCACTTCCGAGAACCGCAACGTGCTGGTGGATTCGTTCGTGAAATGGCGCGTCGAGGACGTGAAGCAGTACTACGTCTCGGTGCGCGGCGATCCGATCGCCGCCGAGTCGCGCATCTCGCAGACGGTGAACGACGCGCTGCGCGCCGAGTTCGCCAAGCGCACGGTGCACGACGTGGTCTCCGGAGAGCGCGACCAGATCATGCGCACCGTGGCCGAGAAGGTGGATGCTGACGTGAAGCGCATCGGCGTGGGTGTCGTCGACGTGCGCCTGAAGCGCGTCGACTTCGTGCCCGAGATCTCGTCGGACGTCTTCCGCCGCATGGAATCGGAGAGGAAGCGCGTGGCCAACGAGCTGCGCGCGACCGGCCAGGCCGAGGGCGAGAAGATCAAGGCGGACGCCGACCGCCAGCGCCAGGTGATCGTGGCCGAGGCCTACCGCGACGCGCAGAAGACCAAGGGCGAGGGTGACGCCGGTGCCGCGCGCATCTATGCCGACGCGTTCGGCAAGAACCCCGAGTTCTTCAGCTTCTACCGCAGCATGGAGGCGTACCGCCAGAGCCTGCGCAGCAAGGGCGATGTGATGGTGCTCGACCCCTCCTCGGATTTCTTCAAGTACCTCAAGCAGCCGGGCCGCGGAAAAGCATCCACGGGGCAATGATCGAGCTCGTCGTCGCGGCCTTCGCGCTGATGCTGGTGATCGAAGGCATCCTCCCGTTCACCGCCCCGCGCATCTGGCGCGAGGCTTTCAGGAAGTTCACCGAGATGAGCGATGGGCAGATCCGGTTCGCGGGGCTCACGTCGATGATGGCGGGGCTCGTCATTCTCTTCCTCGCTCACTGACCGCCGTGCGCCGCTGGCTCCTGCCCGAGCATATCGAGGACGTGCTCCCCGCCGAGGCGCGCGCGATCGAGCGCCTGCGCCGCGGCATCCTCGATCTGTTCGAGACGCACGGCTACGAGCTCGTCGCCCCGCCGCTGCTCGAATACGTCGAGTCGCTGCTGTCGGGCACCGGGCGCGACCTGGACCTCGTCACGTTCAAGCTGGTCGACCAGCTTTCCGGGCGGATGATGGGTGTGCGCGCCGACCACACGCCGCAGGTGGCGCGCATCGATGCGCACCTGCTGAACCGCCAGGGTGTCGCGCGGCTGTGCTATTGCGGCAGCGTGCTGCACACGGTTCCCGCGGGCATGACCAAGATGCGCGAGCCGATCCAGATCGGCGCGGAGCTCTACGGGCACCCGGGCCTCGAGGCCGACGTCGAGGTCGTGCGCCTGATGATCGCGGCGCTCAAGTCGACCGGCATCGAGCGCGTGCACATCGACCTCGGGCACCCGAGCATCTACCGCGCGCTCACCGAGGCCGCGGGGCTCGAGACCGAAAAGGCCGAGGCGCTCTTCAACGCGGTGCAGCAGAAGGACGCGCCCGCGGCGCTCGAGCTCGCGGGCGAGGACATCGCCGCGCTCACGCGGATGAACGGCGGCGTCGAGGTGATTGCCGCTGCGCGCAAGACATTGCCGCGGCTCCCGGCGATCACCGCCGCGCTCGATTCCCTCGACCGGCTCGCCGCGCGTTGCGCCGCGCCCGGCGTAGACATCTCCGTGGATCTCGCGGAGCTCGGCGGCTTCAACTACGAAAGCGGTCTCGTGTTCGCGGCGTTCACGCCCGGCAGCCCGGACGCGATCGCGCGCGGCGGCAGGTACGACGAGGTGGGAGCCAGCTTCGGGCGCTCGCGCCCCGCGACCGGATTCACGATGGACCTGCGCCAGCTTGCGGCGCTGGCACCGGCGCCGGCGAAGCGCCGCGCGATCCTCGCGCCCGGAACGGACGATGCGTCGCTCGACGCGGCGGTGGCGAAGCTGCGTGCCGCGGGCGAGGTGGTGGTGGTGGAGTTGCCCGGCCATGAAGGCGCGCGCGACGAGATCGATTGTGATCGCAGGCTGGAGAAGAAGGATGGCAAATGGCGCGTAACGTAGTCGTCATCGGCACCCAGTGGGGCGACGAGGGCAAGGGGAAGATCGTCGACTGGCTCACCGACCATGTCGCCGGCGTGGTGCGTTTCCAGGGCGGCCACAACGCCGGACACACGCTCGTGATCAAGGGCGCCAAGACGATCCTGCGCCTGATCCCCTCGGGCATCCTGCATCCGCAGGTGAAGTGCTTCATCGGCAACGGCGTGGTCGTCTCGCCCGAGGCGCTGATGCTGGAGATCGGCGAGCTCGGGAAGGCGGGCATCGACGTGGCGAAGCAGCTGCGCATCTCGGTGGCCTGCCCGCTGATCCTGCCGTACCACGTCGCCATCGACCAGGCGCGCGAGCTCGCCAAGGGCGAGGCCAAGCTCGGCACCACCGGCCGCGGCATCGGCCCGGCGTACGAGGACAAGGTCGCGCGGCGCGCGATCCGCGTGCAGGACCTCTACGCGCGCGAGCGTTTCGCCGCGAAGCTGGGCGAGGTGCTCGATTACCACAACTTCCTGCTGCGCAACTTCTACAAGGCCGCGACCATCGATTTCCAGAAGACGCTCGACGACACGCTGGCACTCGCCGAGCGGATCAGGCCGATGGTGGCCGACGTTTCCGCCGAGATCAACGCGTTGATCCGCGAGGGCAAGAGCATCCTCTTCGAGGGGGCGCAGGCGGCGCTCCTCGACGTGGACCACGGGACTTATCCTTATGTGACTTCGTCCAATTGCGTCGCGGGCCAGGCCTCCGCGGGCGCCGGCGTCGGCCCCAACCAGCTGCACTACATCCTCGGCGTCGCGAAGGCCTATGCCACGCGCGTGGGCTCGGGGCCGTTTCCGACGGAGCTCGACGACGAGGTGGGCGAGCACCTGCGGGTGAAGGGCAACGAGTACGGATCGGTCACCGGGAGGCCGCGGCGTTGCGGCTGGTTCGACGCGGCGGCATTGAAGCGCGCGGTCCAGCTGAACGGCCTCTCGGGCATCTGCATCACCAAGCTCGACGTGCTCGACGGTCTCGATATCGTGCGCGTGGCGGTGGGTTACAAGGTGATGGGCGGCGGCGTGCGCGACATCCTGCCGGTGGGCGCGGAGGCGCTCGCGATCTGCGAGCCGGTGTACGAGGATCACCCGGGCTGGAAGGAGAGCACCCTCGGCGTCAAGTCGTTCGACCAGCTGCCGAAGGCCGCGCAGTCCTACCTGCGGCGCCTCGAAGAGCTCGTGGCCGCGCCGGTCGCGCTCATTTCGACGGGTCCGGACCGGGAAGAGACGATCGTCCTGAAGCATCCGTTCGCGTGAGGTCGAGCGTCGGATCGAGCTTGAGGTCGGGCGAGATCGCGGCCGCGCTCGCCGGCGGTTTCGGCCGCGCGCTTTCGGTCCAGATATAACCCACCGCGCCGAGCAACGCGGCCAGCACAACCCCTTTGGCGATGCGGATCGCGCGCGGCCCCGCGCGGTGCGCTGCCATCTGCGCCCCGTCGCCGCGCGCCTTCGCGATCGCCTCGCGCGCTTCCTGCCGCGATATCACCAGCACGCGCGCCTGCGCCGCGTGGCGCTCGCGATCCTCGAGGGCGCGCAGCTTGTCGGTGGCCGCGACCAGCTTTTCCTTCTGGGCGGCGAGCCGCGATTGTTCCGCCGCCACGAGCCGTGCCGCGATCTCGGCGTGCTCGCGCGCCGCTTCGGCCGCGCGTTCCTCCGCCGCCGCCTGGCCGCGCTCCGCGCCGAGCGCGCTTTCCTCGGCCTCGAGGCGCTCGCGTTCGGCCGCGATCGCGCCGCGCTCTGCCTCGTGGCGCTCGGTCGCGAGCCGAGTGGCGGCCTCGTGCTGGCGCGCTTTCTGGTCGGTGGCGGCGAGCAGCTCACGCGCGGCGCTCTCGCGCTCCCGAGCCTGGGCGAGGGCCTCGGCCTCGGCCTGCGCGCGCCGCTCGGCGGCCTGCGCGAGCGATGCCTCGCGCGCGGCCCGGTTGCGCGTGGCTTCCGTGGCCTCGGCCTCGGCGAGCGCCGACTTGCGCGCCCGCGCCTCGGCCTTCTCCTCGGCGCCGATGCGCTCGCGTGCCGCCGCTTCCGCCTTGCGCTCCGCGCGCTCACGCTCGGCATGTGCGGCGCGCGCGAGCGTGGCGCTTTCCCCCGCGGCCTTCGCCTTGAGCATCGCGGCCGTTTCCATCGCCTCGCGCTCCTGCGCCAGCGCCTGCGCGCTTTCTTCCGCGGCGATGCGCTCGCGCTCGATGCGCAGCGCCTCTACCTCGGATTCCAGGCGCGAGTGATGCGCCAAATGGGCGGCGCGTTCCGCGGCTTGCTTGTCGTGTGCACGCGCCTGCGCCTGCACGTCGGCCGCGATGCGCTCGCGTGCCGCGGTTTCGGCCTGGTGGTCGCGATCGCGGCGCACGGCGGCTTCGCGGGCGGCGTGCTCGTCTGCCGCGGCGCGCGCCTGGGTGAGGTGCGCCGCCTTCGCTTGCGCGTGCAGCCGCTCTTCGGCCGCCTCGCGGGCGGCACGTTCCGATTCCTCGCGCCGCAAAGCTTCGCCCAGAGCGCGCGCCTCGGCCTCGGCGCGCTCGAGCGCGACCGCGGCCTCGTGCCGGTCGACGTCGATGCGTGTGGCCGCCTCTTGCGTCGCCTTGCGGTCGGCCTCCGCGCGCTCCTGCGCCAGCCGCGCGGCGCCCCGCTCGGCCTCGATGCGTTGGGCGGACTGTTGTTGCAGCGCCTGCTCGGCCTGCGCCCGCTCGCCGGCCGCGCGCGCCGCGTGCAGTTCGGCCTCGGCACGCTGTAGCGCCGAGTGCTGCGCCGCGGCCTCGGCCGCTTCGCGGCGCATCGCCGCCTCCGCGGCTTGCGCATCGGCGCGTGCACGGGTTTCGAGGGCCGCCTGAGCATCACGCTCCGCCTGCGCGCGCAGTGTCGCCTGCTGCGCGGCGGCGCTTTCGGCCTGCGCACGCTCCGCCGCCTTTTCCGCGGCGCGCGCCTCGGACTGGATCCGGTCTTGCGCGGTCTCGCGCAGCGCTCGCTCGGCCTCCTCGCGCAGGCGGGCCGCGGCGGCGGCCTGCTCTTCGGCCTGCTCGACGCGCCAACCCTCTTCGATCGCCTTCACCTCGGCCTTCTCGCGGGCTTTCGCGCTGGCCTCCTGCTCTTTTTGCGCCGCGATGCGCGCCTGCAACGCTTTTTCGGCGCCGAGGTGCGCCTGCGCGGTCGCGGTGGCCGCGGACTCGGCGAGCTTCTCGGCCTGTGCGCGCGCAAGCGCCTGGGTTTGCGCTTCGCGTTCCGCGCGCTCGCGCTCCTGCGCAACGCGCTGCGCTTCGGCCGATGCTTCCGCGGCGGACTGGGCCTTCGAGGCGGCGAGCACTTCGGCATCGCTTCGCTTGCGTGCGACCACGAGCGCCGCCTCCTCCGCGAGGTTGCGCTCGCGCGATCGGGCGAGCGCCAGGTCCTCGGCATCCGCGCGCGCCGCGGCTTCGACCGCGAAGCGCTTCTCGGCTTCCTGCAGCGCGCGTGCGTGGGTCATCGCGCGTGCGTCGGCCTCGAGGCGCGTTTGCGCCGCCTGCGTGAGCTCCTGCTCGCGCGCGATCTTGTCACGCAACTGTGCGGCGGCGGCGGCCTCGGCCTCTTCCCGCGCCTGCGCGCGCGCGGCGAGATCCTGCTCGGCGGCGGTGCGCTGCTGCGCGGTGCGCGCCGCAAGGGCGTGCGCCTCGGAAGCTTGCAGCGCGAGCGCTTCGGCTTGGTCTTCCGCAAGCGAGCGCGCCTCGGCCTGCGCGATCGCGGCGCGCTCGGCCTTCTCGCGCGCCTGCGCTTGCGCGAGGGACTGGGCTTCGGCCTGGGCGCGGCGCTGCGCCGCCTCGGCGAGCTCGGCCTCGCGCGCGTGGCGGGTGCGCGCCTCGTCGGCCGCCTTGGCTTCGGCCGCCTGGCGGAAACCAGCCTGCGCCGCGAGTTGCGCCTCGCCGGCGGCGCGCTCCTCGAGCGCACGTGCGGCTTCGCGTTGCGCCTGCGCGGACCGCAGTGCGAGCGCCGCCGCCTGTTTCTCCGCGACGGCGCGATTGCGTGCCGCCGCGTCGGCTTCGCGATCGGCCTGCTCGCGCTCGGTGTGGGTCGCAAGGAGCGCGGCCTCGGCGGCGGCGCGCGCGGCGGCCTCCTCCGCGGCGCGCCGCTCGGCCTCGGTCTTCAGGCGCGCGCTCTCCAGCGCTCGCGCCTGCGCGGCCTGCTGCTGCTCGGCCGCGATGCGCAGCGCTTCCTCGGACGCCTGCAGCAAGCGTGCGCGCTCGACGGCCAGCGCGTCGGCTTCGGCACGCGTGCGCAACGCGACATCGTGTTGCAGCGTCGCGGCTTCGCGGCGCTGCGTCTCCTCGGTGAGACGCGCGTCTTCCTCGACGCGCGCGCGGGCCCCCGATTCGAGCTCGCGTTCGGCGAGCGTGCGCGCGTCGTACGCGGCCGCGGCCTGTGCTTCGGTCTGGGCGCGTTGGCGCGACTTCTCGGCGGCGTTCTGCTCCGCGGCGGTGCGCGCGCGCGCGATCGCCTCGGCCTCGCGTTCGACAACCGCGCGCTCCGCCGCGAGGCGTTGCGCGGTATCCGCCTCGATCGCGGCAGCTTCGGCGGCCGCAAGCGCGTGCTCTTCGGCGGCGATGCGCGCGCGTGCAAGCGCGCTCGCGTTTTCCTCGGCCTGTGCCTTCGCCGCCTCGATCGCCTGCAGCAGCGTCTCGGCCTCGGCGCGCTCGTTCGCGCGCACGATGCGCTCGCGCTCGGCTTCTTCGCGCAGCCGCCCCTGCACCTGCGCGGCGGCCTCAGCCTCGGTGCGCAAACGCGCGGCCTCGGCGAGCTGCGCTTCGGCCGCCGCGTGCTTGCGCGATTCCTCGGCGCTGCGCGCTTCGCTGGCGGCGCGCGCCTCGGCCGCCGCGCGCGCGTGTTCCTCCGCGACGACACGTGCGCGCGCCACGGCTTCGGCCTCGCTCTCGGCGCGCTCGCGCTCGGCGAGCTGCTCGCGTGCTTCGAGCGCGAGGCGGGTGAGCGACTCGGCACGCGACAACGCGGCGGCTTCAAGCGCCGCGCGTTTCTGCGCGAGCGTTTCCGCGCGTTCCTCGGCCACGAGCCGCGCGCGTTCCGCGGCGATCGCCGATTCCTCCGTGGCGAGCCGCGCGCGCTCGGCCTCGATCGCCGCGCGTTCCGCTTCCGCGCGCAGGATCGCCTGCTGCCGCGCCCCGGTCTCGGCTTCGGCGCGCGCCTGCGCTGCCGCTTCCTGCAGGCATTCCTGTTCGGCGCGCGCGGTGGCCTCCCGCGTGGCCCAGGCTTCGGCGTCGCGGCGTCCGCGCGCGATTTCGGTCGCGTGCTGCTCGGCGAGGGTGAGCTTCTCCGAATGCTCGCGCAGCGTGCGCTCGATCTCCGAGCGCCGGCGCGCTTTCTCGAGGGCGCGCATTTCGACCTCGGCGCGGCGCCCGGCTGCGTCGGTGACTGCGACGTACGGTTCTTCCCAGCGCGGCGAGGGCCCGGCGGGGGCATTGCCGCCGATCTCGTGGTCTGCCTCGAGCAGCTTGCGCTCGATCTCCTCGCGCCATTGCTGGTCGGCTTCCGAGAGCACCTTCTGCGAGGCGAGGTCGCTTTCGGGCGAGGCGCTGCCGCGCTCGAGGACCTCGCGCCGCGCGCGCGCGGCGTTGCGCAGCTGCTCGTAGAGCTTGCTCACGGCCGCGCCTGGAAATCGAGCGACTGCAGGCGATAGTCGAGCTTGAGGGCGGAAGCCGGGGAGAGCGGGGCGGGGTTGCGCGGCGTGAATTGCCAGACAGCGGCGAGCGCGATCAGGGCGGCGGCGAAAACGATGCCGGCGAGCGACAGAGGCTTGCGCAGCGCGCGCGCCTGCTGCCGCGCGGCGATGGCATCGTCGTGCGCGGTCCTGGCCGCGAGCTGCATCGCCTGGGTGTTGCTCTCGTGGCGCGCGCGTTCCTCGGCCGCGGCGAGAGCGCGCCGGGCCGAATCGCGGCGCGCGTTCTCCGCTTCGAGAATGCGCGCCTGCGCCGCGGCGCGCGCCTGCGCATGCGCGAGCGCACGCTCTTCCCTCTCGGCATTGGCGCGCTCGGCGGCGGCGAGGTCTTCCTCGGCGCGTGCGCGCTGCAGCGTGAGCGCCGCCGCGGCCTCCTCCGCCTCGAGGCGCACGCGGTTCGCGTCCGCGGACTCTTCCTGTGCGCAACGCAGCGCTTGCGCGGCCTCGATCGCTTCGCGCTCGCTCTGCGTGCGGCGACGTGCCTGGTCGCTCGCGACGCGATCGGTCTGCGCGAGCGCGGCGGCGGCGGACTGTGCCTTGCGCTCGGCGGCCGTGCGCTCCTCGAGCGCGCGCGCGGCCTGGCGTTCGCTGCGCTCGCGCGCCACCGCGGCGCGTTCGAGCGATTCGGCCTCCTCGGCGGCGGCGCGGGCCTGGGCCGTGGCGTGCGCCTCGGTCTCGGAGCGTTGCTGCGCGGCGAGGCGCGCGCTTTCCTCCGCCTCGATTCTCTCGCGCGCGGCGGCCGCGGCGGCTTCCTCGGCGACCGCGCGCGCCTTGGCGGCATCGGCCTGGCGACGGTCGCCTTCGGCGCGACTGCGTGCCTGCTCGGCCGCATCGTGCTCGGCCTGCGCGCGCGCTTCGAGCGCGCTCGCGGCTTGCCGCTCGGCGCGCTCGCGCTCGGCACTCGCGCGCTCGAGCGCGGCGGCCTCCGCCGCGAGGGCCGCGGCCTTCTGCGCCGCGAGCGATTCGATGTCGACGCGTTGCTGCGCGGCGAGGCGCGCGGCCTCCTCGGCCTGCGCCTTCGCATGGCGCGCCGCGGCGCCGGCCTCGTCGGCGATCACGCGGGCGCGCGTCGCGTCTCCCAGTCGCCGCTCGCTTTCCTCGCGCCGCAGCGCCTGCTCGGCCGCCTGGCGGTCGGCCTCGGCCTGCGCGTGCGCGGCTTCCTCGGCCTTGCGTTCCGAATCGATGCGGGATTCGAGGAATTTCTCCGCCTCGCGCTCGGCGCGCTCGCGCTCCTTGGCGGCGCGTTGCGCCGCGAGCGCTTCCTCGGCGGCGGTCTTGGCGAGAGTGGCGGCGAGCGCCTCGGCCTCGGCACGCTGACGCGCGAGCGCGAGCGCGCTCTCCTCGGCCTGAAGCTTCTCGCGGTGCGCGGCGGCGGCGTCCTCCTCCGCGGCCGCGCGCAGCTGCGCGGCTTCGAGAGCCTTGCGCGCGCTCTCGGCGCGGCGGTTCGCGTGGTCGGTGTTCTTGCGGTCGGCCTCGGCGCGCGAATGCGCGGCCATGGTCGCATGGCGTTCGCTTTCGACGCGCGCTTCGAGAGCCTGCGAAGCCTCGCGGTCGTCGCGCTCGTGCGCGACCGATTCCTTCACCTGCTCCTGGTTGCGGGCGCGCTCGCGCTCGGCTTCGGCGCGCTGCAACGCCCGCGCGAGAAGCCCGCCGGGTTGCGGCGACTTGGATGCGGCGGCCGCTTCGCGCGAGCGCGCCGCGTTCTTCAACTGGTCGTAAAGCTTGCTCACGGCTTATCCCGGATATCCCTCATGAGAGAATACGGGGAATTGCCCGGCCGGCAAACGACAACTGAAACTGGTGCCCAGAAGAGGACTCGAACCTCCACGGTGTTACCCGCCAGTACCTGAAACTGGTGCGTCTACCAATTCCGCCATCTGGGCGCGGAAAACACGAAATTTTACCAAGCGGAAGAAAAATTGTCCATCAGAACCAAGGGCCTGGCGCCCTATACCACGGAAATCCCCACACGCGAGCGCATTCTCGAGGTCCTCGAGAAGGCCGGCGTGCCCCTGACCGATGCGCAGCTGATCGCCGAGCTGGGCGTCACCGACGACGAGGAAAAGACCGGTCTCGAGCGGCGCATCGCCGCGATGGAACGCGACGGCCAGATCCTGAGGAACCGCAGGGGACTCATCCTCGTCGCCGACAAGGCGGGCCTCATCAAGGGCAAGGTGATCGGCCATCCCGACGGGTTCGGGTTCCTCAAGCCCGACGACGGCCGCGACGATCTTTTCCTCGGGCCCAAGCAGATGCACAAGGTGCTGCACGGCGATATCGTGCTCGCGCGCGTGACCGGCGTGGACCGGCGCGGCCGCGAGGAGGCCGGCATCGTCGAGGTGCTCGAGCGCGCCAACAAGAAAGTCGTGGGCCGCCTCTTCATCGAGCACGACGTGGCTTTCGTGATCGCGGAGAACAAGCGCATCAACCAGGACATCCTGATCATCCCCGAGAGCCTGAAGGGCGCCAAGGTCGGCCAGGTCGTCACCGTCGAGATCCTCGAGCAGCCCAACAAGAACGCGGAGCCCATCGGCCGCGTGATCGAAATCCTCGGCAACTACGCCGATCCCGGCATGGAGATCGAGATCGCGCTGCGCAAGCACGACCTGCCGTACGAATGGCCGCGCGATGTCGAGAACGCCGCGAAGAAGCTGCCGACCCAGGTCGAGGCGAAAGACTTGAAGGGCCGCAAGGACCTGAGGAAGCTGCCGTTCGTCACGATCGACGGCGAGACCGCGCGCGACTTCGACGACGCGGTGTACGCGGAGAGGCACGGCAAGAACTTCAAGCTGTGGGTGGCGATCGCCGATGTGAGCCACTACGTGCGCCCCAAGGACCCGATCGAGGCCGAGGGGTACAACCGCGGCAACTCGGTGTATTTCCCGCGCCGCGTGATCCCGATGCTGCCCGAGGAGCTCTCCAACGAGCTGTGCTCGCTCAAGCCCGACGTGGACCGGCTCGTGATGGTGTGCGAGATGGAAGTCGGCGCCAACGGCGTCGTGAAAGGCTACGAGTTCCATGCGGGCGTGATCCACTCGCATGCGCGACTGACCTACACGCGCGTGGCGGCGGTGATCGAGGGCAAGCCGGCGGAGCCCGCGGTGGAGGCGTCGCTCATTCCGCAGATCCACACGCTCTACGCCGTCTTCCAGGCGCTCTTCGCCGAGCGCCAGAAGCGCGGCGCCATCGACTTCGAGTCGATCGAGACGCAGATGATCTTCGATGCGAACGGCAAGATCGACCGCATCGTGCCGGTGGTGCGCAACGACGCCCACAAGCTGATCGAGGAGTGCATGCTCGCGGCCAACGTGTCCGCCTCGGACTTCCTCGAGAAGAACGACCAGCCCACGCTCTACCGCGTGCACGAGGGGCCGACGCCGGAGAAGCTGAAGGCGCTGCGCGAGATGCTGAAGGATTTTGGCCTCACGCTCGGCGGCGGCGACAAGCCGCACGCCAAGGATTACGCCGCGCTGCTGAAGCGCATCAAGGGCCAGCCCTATGCGGGCATGCTGCAGACGGTGATGCTGCGCTCGCTCTCGCAGGCGGTGTACACGCCGGAAAACGTCGGCCACTTCGGGCTCGCCTACGATGCCTACGCGCACTTCACCTCGCCGATCCGCCGCTATCCCGATCTCCTCGTGCATCGCGGCATCAAGGCGGTGATCGCGGGCAAGCGCTACGACGCGGGCGACCTCGCCCACGTGGGCGAGCATTGCTCCGAGACCGAGCGCCGC
>JANPHA010000436.1:0-1920 GCA_031424255.1 Burkholderiales bacterium
CGAAGATGTCGAGTTTTCGCCCATGGACGCCACGCGCTCCGATCCTGAGTACATGCATCAGGTGCTGAAGATCGCGATCGAATGCGGCGCGACCACGCTGAACATCCCCGACACGGTTGGCTACAGCACGCCCGAAGAATACTACGCGATGATCGACGGCATCCGCCGCAACGTGCCGGGCGCCGAGCATGTGATCATCTCGACCCACTGCCACGACGACCTGGGCATGGCGGTTGCGAACTCGCTGGCCGGCGTGCGCGCGGGCGCGCGACAGATCGAATGCACGATCAACGGCATCGGCGAGCGCGCCGGCAACGCCTCGCTCGAAGAGGTGGTGATGGCGCTCCAAACGCGCCGGCAGTTCTTCGGCATTGAGACACAGGTGACCACACGGGAGCTGGCGCGCGGCTCGCGGCTGGTGGCGGCATGCACTGGCATGCATGTGCCGCCGAACAAGGCGATTGTCGGCGCGAATGCGTTCGCGCACGAGTCGGGCATCCACCAGGACGGCATCCTGAAGAAGCGCGAGACCTACGAGATCATGAGCGCTGAGACGGTCGGGCTGGATGGCAACGCGCTGATCCTCGGCAAGCACTCCGGCCGGCACGCGTTTCGCAAGCACCTGGAGGCCATGGGCTATCAGCTCAGCGACGACGACTTCCGGCATGTGTTCGCGCGCTTCAAGGAGCTGGCCGACAAGAAAAAGGTGGTCGACGATCGCGATATCGAGGCGCTGATCGCCGGCGAGGCCCAGCGGCCGATCGCGATCTACGCGCTGGAGTATGTGCAGGTGTTCTGCGGCACCGATGTGATCCCGACTGCGACGGTGCGCATGCGCGGGCCGGGCGATGAGATTAAGACCGAGTCGGGCCAGGGCTCCGGCCCGATCGACGCGGCCTGCCAGGCGATCAATCGGATCGTCGGCCAGCCAGGCGAGCTAGTCGAGTTCGCGGTAGGCGCGATCACCGAGGGCATCAATGCAGTAGCTGAGGTGACCATGCGGGTGCAGGAGTACGGCACGCGCGCGGCCGAGGCCGATGGCAACGCCAAAGGCTTTGGCGTGGATCGCATGCGCCAGCCACGCGTGTTCAGCGGCTACGGCGTCAACACCGATACAGTCGTGGCGGCAGCCGAGGCCTACACCGCCGCGTTGAACAAGCTGTTCCACTCGCGCCAGGAGCGCCAGCGCGCCGGCTCGCGCCAGGACGAGGCGATCGAGGCGGTCGATCTGTTTGGGAATAGCATGCTGGGAAAGGCGAATTAGGGGTTAAGGGTTAAGGGTTAAGATCATTGATAGCCGATGATATTCATTGACTATCACCGGTCATTAACCCTTAACCCCTAACCCTTAACCATTATGACAACAATCGCATACCTCGGCCCGCCCGGCACCTTCAGCGAAGAGGCGGCGATCGCCTATGGCGGGCCAGATGCCGAGTTCCTGCCGCTCGCCAGCATGCCCGCAGCCGTCACCGCCGTGGAGACCGGCTTGGCGCATGTGTGCGTGCTGCCGATCGAGAACGTGCTCGAGGGCAGCGTCACCACCACGCTCGATCTGCTGATCCACGAGACCGACCTGCGGATCGCCGGCGAGACGGTGATCCCGATCCGGCACTACCTGGTGACGCAGCCGGGCCTGACGCTGGCGCAGATCAAGGTGCTGTACGCGCACCCGCAATCGCTGGGCCAATGCCGCAAGTTCGTCGAGCGCTGCCTGCCGGGCGTGGCCACCGTGGCATCGCTCAGCAACAGCGCCGCCCCGGCCGAGGCGTTGGCCGACGAGCGGCCGGCGGCGGCGATCAGCCCGCTGCGGGTGGCCGAGTCGCTCGGCGCGCAGATCCTGGCGCACGATATCCAGGATCGCCGCGACAACGTCACGCGCTTCGTCGGGCTGGGCCGCGAGGATAGCCCGCCGACCGG
>JANPHA010000437.1:0-3550 GCA_031424255.1 Burkholderiales bacterium
AATCTTGACGCCAATGATGATACGTGATGGAATCTCGGCCAGGATAAGAACATGAAAAAGTCGGACGCTAGCGAAGGCCAGGCGGCATCGGAGCTGATCTCGAAACGAATTGCCGAGCTTGGGGACTGGCGCGGGGAAACCCTCGGTAGAATGCGCA
This sequence comes from Burkholderiales bacterium, assembly GCA_031424255.1. Taxonomy (GTDB): domain Bacteria; phylum Pseudomonadota; class Gammaproteobacteria; order Burkholderiales; family Usitatibacteraceae; genus Usitatibacter. Next base: position 158 of record JANPHA010000437.1, read on the forward strand.
AGCTCATCAAGGCAGCAGACCCGGACGTCGTCGAGGAGTGGAAGTGGATGGGCACTCCCGTTTGGTCGCACGACGGCATCATCTGCACTGGCGAATCCTACAAGAAGGTCGTGAAGCTGACCTTCGCCAAGGGCGCGTCCCTGAAGGATCCGGCCCGTCTCTTCAACTCGAGTCTCGACGGCAACGTACGCCGCGCGATCGACATCCACGAAGGCGAGGAAGTCGACGCGTCCGCCTTCACGGCGCTCGTTCGCGCGGCGGTCGCCCTCAACAGTTCCGGCAAGTCGAAACCTTCGAAGAAACCGAAGTCCTGAGCGATCGTCATGGAATTCCCGCTCAAGGAAGTCCTCGGCGCCGCAGCGGCGGTCGTCGTCGGGTTGCTGGGGTTTTATCAATGGAGGCGAACCAAGCGCTCCGGGCGATTCCTGGAAGATCGCGAGGCTGCGTACAAAGCCATATGGGACGCGCTCGAAGAGATTCATTTGTACGCGAGGTCGGAGAGTTTCAGTGAGCCCGCCTTCGAGGAGCGCGTTCGAACCGCAAATACATTGATGATCAAGCAGGGACTTCATATCTCGCGGGGGGACCAGAAGCTCGCAGCCGAGTACATGGATGCCCTGAAGGCATTGGGTACCGTGCTCGCGCAGATGGGATCGGACCACCCGACACGGCGGGAGTTTTACAACACGATGCCGCTTCCGGCTATGCCCGATGAGCTTGGTCCGGCGTTCTCACGCGTCACAAAGGCGCGGGACACGCTGGTCGATAGCTTTCGCAGGGCTGTCGGTGCCGGACAAATCTAGGTCACATTCCCCGGAGTTCGCACGCCATGCATTTGCCTTTGTCGAATCACGTTGCCGCCCGCACTCTGACGGTGCTCGTCATATTCGGAGCTTTTTCCGCTTTGGTGGGCGCGGTTCTCGCAATGGCCCTGAACGGCGCTGGCGTTCCGCTCGAGTACCTTGCCCAGAGCCCCTTTCGTTCGTACTTCGTTCCCGGGCTCATCCTTGGCGTGGTGGTCGGGGGAACGCAGCTAGCGGCGGCGATTGCACTGCTGGCAAAGCGGCAGGCGGCGCTCCTCCTCGCGGCAGTCGGCGGATTCGGCATGTTGATCTGGATCTTTGTGGAGCTGGCCATCATCCGGCAATACTCCTGGCTGCAATCCGCGTATTTCATTCTCGGCGTGATGGAGCTGATCCTCGTTCTCGCGTTGCTGGGAATCGCGCCAAGACTTGTCAGAACCGGCGTTCCGAGGCCGGTGGCGGGGTAGCGAGATGCCTGACGAGGAATCACCCGGCGCCCGGTCCATTCGGGGTGTCGTCTGCGCTGAAGGCGCTTCGGGCCCGAGGGCGAGTTCGAGTTCATGCACGAAGACGGTGGCATGTTCGGGGGCCACGCGATCAACGTCAGCGGGAATCTGCAGGAAGGGCCGACGGATGCGGACATACCAGGATAGGCCGATGGCACATGGGTAAGGGCCGGCTGGAAGCATTCAGCGACGGCGTCATCGCGATCATCATCACGATCATGGTGCTCGAGATGAAGGTGCCTCACGGTGACTCGCTCGAGTCTCTGCTGCCCCTTGTTCCGGTCTTCCTGAGCTACGTGCTCAGCTTTGTCTACGTCGGCATCTACTGGAACAACCACCACCACATGCTGCACGCGTGCCGGAGGATTTCCGGTTCCGTCCTCTGGGCGAACCTTCATCTGCTCTTCTGGCTTTCGCTCTTTCCCTTCGCCACCGGCTGGATGGGGGAGAACCACTTCGCGCCCATGCCGTCCGCGCTCTACGGCGTGGTGCTGCTGATGGCGGCCGTTGCGTACTGGGTGTTGCAGCAGACGATCATCGCGTCCGAGGGCCCCGGCTCGGTCCTCAAGTCCGCCGTCGGGGGGGATTGGAAAGGAAAGCTTTCCCCGTTTCTGTACCTTCTCGCCATCGCGTCCACCTTTTTCGTGCATTGGCTCGCGCAGGCGCTCTATGTGCTGGTCGCGCTGCTCTGGCTGGTCCCGGACCGTCGCATTGAACATGCGCTCGAACAAAGGGAGTAAAGGCGGGTGAAATATGTTCATCGCTTTGAAGGTGTAGATTTGTCGGCTTTGAAGGTCACCTGTTCAATCGCTGCGTCGAGGAGGATTCATGAGCAAGAATGACCGCTTCACCCGGATGGCTTCCTGGGGCGTCCTCGGCGCGCTATTCGCGTTTCCCGCGCTCGCCCAGACCGTCAAGGTGACGCCGCTGGGCGGCATCGACGGCGAGTTCTGCCCGCAGGATCGCGCGCTGGTCTTCGAGGACCCGAACGGCACGCGCATCCTCTACGATCCGGGCCGCACTGTCGCGGGCGCCGACGATCCGCGGCTCGGCAAGATCGACATCATCCTCGTGAGCCACATGCACGGCGATCACGTGGGCAACGCGCACAACAAGGCCCCGAACTCGGGCAGCTGCGAGAAGCCGGACGTATCGGTTTCGGCCACGCCCAACACCAGTGCGGTGAACATCGCGCTTGCCAAGAAGGCGAAGATCGTGACCGGAAGCGAGATGCCGCCTTTCTTCGCGGCGAAGCTGAAGGCCAACGGAGGCGATCCCGCGAACGCGATGCTCGCCCGGTTCGGGGGCAGCGTGCTCGTGGGCGGTGTGCGCATCGCGACGGTGACCGCGATGCATAGCAACGGCGTCGATCCCGACTACATCGGCGGCGACCTGGGCAAGGCCATGAAGGACGCGGGCATCGCCGGGGACGTGGGCCTCGCAACCGGCTACGTCCTCAAGTTCAGCAACGGGCTGGTGGCCTATCTTTCGGGCGATACCGGCATCACCGCCGACCAGGACCTGGTCGTGCGCGGCCACTACGGCGCGAAGCTCGTCGTCATGAACATCGGCGACGGCTTCACCACCGGGCCCGCGGAGGCGGCCTACGTCGTGAACGACCTCGTGAAACCCGCGTCCGTCATTCCCTCGCACGCCAACGAGGTCGGCACCGTGCAAGGGAAAGTGCGCCCGGGCAGCAAGACGGAAGCTTTCGTGAAGGCCGTGAAGGTGCCCGCCCACATCCCTCTGTCGGGAAAGACGATGGAATTCGACAGCGGCGGCAAGTGCACGGCCGGTTGCTCGGCATAGGGGATCGCGGCTGCGGACAGCGGACGGCGCAACCGGCGCCGTGGTGGATCAGGGCGGCCCGGGCTTTCCGCCGCTAGCAGGCGGCCCCCTCGTCACGCCTGCGCTTTCGGAATGGGCGATAGTGCTGCTCGCGAACGCTGCATAGCGGATGGGCTAGCGCATATGGCTGACTCGATCAACGGCAATCTCTGCGTCCGTGCCGTGGCCGACACGAATCGGATGGAATGGGCGCCGAGTCCGAGCGGATCGGTCTGGCGCAAGCGAGTGCACTTGGT
>JANPHA010000438.1:0-2176 GCA_031424255.1 Burkholderiales bacterium
TTCAGCGACATGCTCGCCAACATCCAGCTGCTCGCCGTCATGCTCGACCGCGAGGCGCGGATCTCCTATTGCAACGACTACCTGCTGGGACTGACCGGGTGGCGGCGCGACGAGGTGATCGGCCGCAGCTGGTTCGAGGTCTTCCAGCCGCCCGACAACGGCGAGGTGAGGGAAGCCTTCGAGTCGCTGATCGAAGGAAAGCCGCTGGCGCGCCACTACGAAAGCGAGATCCTAGTGCGCGGTGGCGCGCCCCGCCTGATCCGCTGGAACAACTCCGTCCTGCGCGATCCCTCGGGAGAGGTGATCGGCACCGCGAGCATCGGGGAGGACGTTACCGAGAGCAAGCGCGCCGAGCGCGAAGTAGCGCGCCTCAACGCGAGCCTCGAGCGCCGCGTGGTCGAGCGCACCGCCGAGCTGCAGGTTGCGAACCGCGAGCTCGAGGCCTTCTCGTTTTCGGTGTCGCACGACCTGCGCGCCCCGCTGCACGCGATCATGGGCTATACGCAGGCGCTGAAGGACAGCACCAGCGCGCGGCTCGACGAGAAGGACCGGCATTACCTCGATCGCATCGGCGCGCGGGGTGCCACGATGGACCAGCTGATCGACGACCTGCTGAGCCTCGCGCGCATCGCGAGCGCGGACCTCCTCGCCGCTCCCGTCGACCTGAGCGCCATGGCCACGCAGGTGTTGTCGGACCTGTGCGCAGCCGAGCCCGCGCGCCGGACCTCGCTCAAGGTGCAGGCCGGCATGTCCGCCCGGGGCGATGCCGGGCTGCTGCGCATCGCGCTCACCAACCTGGTCGGCAACGCGTGGAAATTCTCCGGCGGCCGCGAGGTGGCCGAGATCGAGGTCGGGCAGCTCGAAGGCGACGGGCCGATGACGACCTTCTTCGTGCGCGACCACGGCGCCGGATTCGACCCGACCTATTCGCAACGCCTCTTCGGGACCTTCCAGCGGCTGCACTCCCAAGCGGAGTTCGAGGGGTCCGGCATCGGATTGGCGACCGTGCAGCGCGTGATCGAGCGCCACGGCGGCACGGTCCGCGCGGAGGGGGCGGTCGACCGCGGCGCCACGTTCTATTTCACCCTCCCCGCGAAGGAAATCGCCGCGCAGCGGTAAGATCACGGCAAACGATCGTCACCGCCATGGAGGGCCGGGATGCCGAATGCGAAAGACGCGCGGGAATCATCGTCCGGCGCACCCCGGGTCACCGAGTTGCGTGTCGTGCCGGTGGCCGGCCACGACAGCATGCTGATGAATCTTTCCGGGGCGCACGGCCCGTTCTTCACGCGCAACGTCGTGATCCTGAAGGACAGTGCCGGCAACACCGGCGTCGGCGAGGTGCCCGGCGGAGAGAAGATCCGCCAGACCCTCGAGGATGCGCGAGCGCTCGTGGTGGGCCAGCCGCTGGGCCGCTACAACAGCGTCCTCGCCGCGATGCGCAAGGCCTTCGCCGACCGTGATGCCGGCGGGCGCGGAGCGCAGACCTTCGACCTGCGCACCACCATCCACGCCGTCACCGCGATCGAGTCGGCGATGCTCGACCTCCTCGGCCAGCATCTCGGCCTGCCGGTCGCGGAGCTGCTCGGCGAAGGCCGCCAGCGCGATCGCGTGCTGGTGTTGGGCTACCTCTTCTTCGTGGGCGACCGGACGCGCACGAACTTGCCGTACCAGAGCGAGCCCGGGGCGAAGGACGACTGGCAACGCCTGCGGCACGAGAAGGCGATGACGCCCGAAGCGATCGTGCGCCTGGCCGAGGCCACGCATCAACGCTATGGCTTCCACGATTTCAAGCTGAAGGGCGGCGTGCTGCGCGGCGAGGAGGAAGTCGAGGCCGTCCGCGCCCTGCACGAGCGCTTCCCGGAAGCGCGCGTGACGCTCGATCCCAATGGCGGGTGGCTGTTGAAGGACGCGATCCGCCTGTGCCGCGACCTGAAGGGCGTGATGGCGTACGCGGAGGATCCGTGCGGCGCGGAGGAAGGCTTCTCCGGGCGCGAGGTGATGGCCGAGTTCCGTCGCGCCACCGGCCTGCCGACCGCGACCAACATGGTCGCGACCGACTGGCGCCAGATGGTCCACGCGCTGCAACTTCAGGCGGTCGATATCCCGCTCGCCGATCCGCATTTCTGGACGATGCAGGGCTCGGTGCGCGTCGGGCAGACCTGCAACGACTGGG
>JANPHA010000439.1:0-2192 GCA_031424255.1 Burkholderiales bacterium
GCGTCGTCGATCTTCTCGGCAGCCGGGCAACCACGTCTCACCCCTTACCCCAAGGGATCGATGGATCGCTCTGTGAAGGGGTGCGCTGCGTTGACGTTCGCGCGAGCTTTCGTCGAAGCCCCGCTCTCCAGAGAGCACCCCGTCACGACCCTTGCCGCGACCTCGATGGGGGGCGATCACCGCGACCTCGTTGGGGTGCGATCACCGCGACCTCGTTGGGGTGCGATCGATCCGGGTTGCGCTCGGGCAGTCGAAGATGCACCCTTGCCTTCCCCGCTGACCCCATCGAGGAGGAGTGACATGAACTGCAAGGAATTGTGCATTGCGGTATCGCTCGCCGTCGCGCCCCTGGCCCTCACCGGATGTCACCACAGCCACGCCGAGAATCCGGTGTTCACGCTATCGAGCCCCGACCTCTCCGGCGGCACGTTCGCCACCAAGTTCATCCTCAACGGATTCGGGTGCGCCGGGCAGAACATATCCCCGCAGCTGGTGTGGAGCAATGTTCCGGTGGGGACGAAATCGCTGTCGCTGCAGGTGCACGACCCCGATGCGCCGACCGGCAGCGGCTTCTGGCACTGGGCCGTCTACGACATGCCGGCGACCACGACCGGGCTCGCGCAGGGCGCGGGCAACTCCGCGTCGACGCTGCCTCCGGGATCGTACGGCGGCAATACCGATTTCTTCGATACCGGCACCACCGGAGGCAACGGCAACTATGGCGGGCCGTGCCCGCCGGCGGGCGATGCGCCGCATCGCTACAACTTCACGCTCTATGCGCTCTCCGTCGACTCGGTGGCGGCGGCCGGCGGCATTCCGAAGACGGGCACCGCGGGGCTGCACAGCTTCGTGATGAACAAGGGCGTCGGCGCGGCGCTGCTGGGCAAGGCCACGTTCACCGCGACGTACGGCCGATAGCCTCGCGAAGCCGAAGGGGTCGGCAGCTACGCCGACTTCCCGCTTCCCCTGAATCGCGCGGCGATCGTCCGCCAGCTCGGCGTGCCGAACCACGCCCCTCCCGCCACGGTGCCTGCATTGATGAGGCCGAACGCGGTGAGCGCGACGCTCTGAGCGAGGAACACCTGGGTCAAACCGCCGCCCCATCGCAACGCAAGCCAGCCGCCCAGCGCCGCGATGAAGAGGCGCGTCACGTTGCCGATCAGCGGCCACAGCAAGCGCCCCGCGCCCTGCGAGGCGAAGTAGAGCGAGAGCGCCAGCCCGAACATTCCGTAGAACGGGCCGACGAGCTGCAGGTAGCGCGTGCCCGCCTCGATCATCGCGGGATCGGTGTCGAAGAGTGTGAGCCAAGCGCGCGGATACGCCGCGGCGGTGAGGCCGATCGCTTCGGTAAGGACTGCCGCGAGTGCCGCACCGATCCACGCGGTTCGCAGCGCGCGCTCGCGGTTGCCGGCGCCGATGCTCGTCGCCACCATCGCGACCATCGGGCCGCCCAACCCGAAGACGAGCGGCACGAGCAGGTATTCGAGGCGCGACGCCGTGCCGTAGCCCGCGATCGCCTCCGGTCCGAAGCGCCCCACGAGCGCGGTGCCGACCATGATCGTGAGGTTGGTCGAAAGCGTGACGAGCGCGGCGACGAGGCCCACGCGCAGGATGTCCTTGAAGAGGCTCGCGCGGAATCGAACCTCGCGCAGCGCGGGTCGCAGCACGCCGCGGCCCGACCACAGATAGGCCGCGAGCGCGACGCTGCCGAGCAAGTAGTAGGCGAGGAGCGCCATGGCGCCGCCGGCGATCCCGAACGACCGGACCGGACCCCAACCGAAGATCAGCAGCGGCGAGAGCGGCACGAGGAGCACCGTGCCCACGCACGTGACGAGCGCCGGCATCGCCATGTTGCCGGTGCCGCGAACGACGGCGGCGAGCGAATTGAAGAGCCAGATCAGCACGGCGCCCACGAAGACCCAGGTCGAGTAGGTCAGCGCGGCCTCGAGCGAAGCGCCCGTGCCGCCCATCGTCCCGTAGAGCCAGCGGCCGCCGGCGACCAGCGCGATCGTGAGCGCGACACCGAATGCGAGGGCGATCACGAGCGCGTGCGCCACGAGCGCATTCGCGTCCGCTCGGCGGCGCGCACCGAGAGCGCGCGCGATGGACGACGCGATGCCGCCCCCCATCGCGCCCGCGGACATCATCTGCATCGTCATCACGAGCGGGAAGACGAGCGCCACGCCGGCGAG
>JANPHA010000440.1:0-29048 GCA_031424255.1 Burkholderiales bacterium
CGCTCGCGGCGCCGCGACCTTGGTTAGCACCGGGGAGCGGCGATGTTTTTCCCCAGGGATCTCCGCCAGCAGTTGATCCCCGGTGATTTTCACCTGGCCAGGCGGAAACACCGTTGCCAGGTCGCTCGCGTCCTTCCCCAAGGTTTTTCCCGAGCTCTACCGAACGCTGGTCGCCGCGGGAGAGTCGTCGGGACAGCTGCCGCGCGTGCTGACGCGCCTCGCGGATTATCTCGACGAGCGCCAGCAGATGCGCTCGCGGCTGTCGCTCGCCCTCATCTACCCCGCGATCGTCACCGGCGTGGCGCTGATCGTGGTGGGCGCTTTGCTGGTGTACGTGCTCCCCCAGGTAATCCAGGTGTTCCAGCACGCCCACCAGCAGCTGCCGCTGCTCACCAGAGCGCTGATCGCGTTTTCCATCTTCCTGCAGGCGACCTGGGTGCTGTGGCTCGTGCTGCTGATCGGTGCCGCGCTCGCGCTGCGCTGGGCGCTCAAGCGCCCGAGCTCGCGCGCCGCCATCCACCGCTTCCTCTGGCGCATGCCGCTGGTGGGCAAGATTCTGCGCCACCTCGACGCCGCCCGCCTCGCGGCCACGCTCTCGATCCTCGTCGGCAGCCGCGTGCCGATCCTGCAGTCCCTGGAGGCGGGCACCGGCGTGATGACGCTCGTGCCGATGCGCGAGGCGCTCTCGACCGCCGCGCGCGGCGTGCGCGAAGGCATGCCGCTCGCGCGTGCGTTGCAGGCCACGCACGCCTTCCCGCCGCTGATGGTGCACCTCATCGCGAGCGGCGAGACCAGCGGGCGCCTCGACGAAGCGCTGGAGCGCGCCGCGCGCCAGCAGCAGAACGACATCGCGACGCGGCTCGCGGCCTTCGCCGCGATGTTCGAGCCGGCGATGATCCTCGTCATGGGCGGGCTCGTGCTCGTGATCGTGCTCGCGATCCTGCTGCCCATCTTCCAACTGAATCAACTGATCGGAAAATGATGTTGAAACGCAGAAGCGGATTCACCCTGATCGAGGTGCTGGTGGTCGTCGCGATCCTCGGCATTCTCGCCGCCATCGTCGTGCCGCGGATCATGGACCGCCCGGACGAGGCGAAGCGCGTCGCGGCGCGCGCCGACATCGGCGCGATCGTGCAGGCGCTCAAGCTCTACCGGCTCGACAACGGCTTTTATCCGTCCACGGACCAGGGGCTCGCGGCGCTGGTGCAGCGGCCCGCGTCGGTGCCGGTGCCCGGCAACTGGAAACAGGGCGGCTATCTCGAGCGCCTGCCGAAGGATCCGTGGGGAAGCGACTACCAGTACCTGAGCCCCGGCGTCCACGGCGAGATCGACGTCTTCAGCCTCGCGGCCGACAAGGCGCGCGGCGGCGAGGGCAGCGGCGCGGACATCGGGAACTGGGATTGAGATGAATCGCAGGGCCGCGGCCGCGTTCACACTGATCGAGGTGCTGGTGGTGGTCGCGATCGCCGGCATCATCCTGGCGCTGGCGGCGGTGAACCTCTTTCCCAGCGACGCGCAGATCGCGCGGCGCGAATCGGGCATGGTGGCCCTCGCGATCGAGCATGCGCGCGATGCGGCGTGGTTCGGCGGGCGTCCCACCGCGGTCTCGTTCGACGCGGGCCGGCTGCGCGAATGGAAGCTCACCGGCGAGGCGTGGCAGGCCGATCCGGCGCGCGACCGCGCCATCGCCGACCAGATGCGCGTGGTCGGGCTCTTCGTCGACGGGCAGGCGCTCGGCGCGCGCGACCGGCTCCTGTTCCTGCCCGACGGCCTCGGCGTGCCGTTTCGCGTGGCGCTGGAAGTGCGCGGATTGCCGTGGGCGGTCGAGGGCGACGCGGCGGGCGCGGTAACGCTGGTGGAGCAACGATGAAGCGGCGCGCCGCGCGCGGCTTCACGCTGATCGAGGTCCTGGTGGCGGTCGCGATCCTCGCGGTGGCGCTGGCGGCGACGACGCGTGCGGCGAGTGTGGCCACCGACGGCGCGCTCGACACGCGCCAGCGTTTGCTCGCCACCTGGGCCGCGGAAAACCGCGTGGCCGAGCTGCGCGCGCGCCGGCTTTTTCCCTCGCTCGCCACGACGCGCCTCGACACCGAGCAGGGCGGCCTGGCGCTCGTGATCGACGAGACCGTGAGCGAGACGCCGAATCCCACCATCCGCCGCGTCGATCTCGCGGTGTCGGATGCGCGCGACCCGGCGCGAATCCTCACCCGGCTCACGGCCTATGTCTCGCCCTAGGCCCGCCGGATTCACGCTGGTCGAGCTGCTGGTCGCCCTCGGAATCTTCGCGATCATGACGGGCTTCGCCTATCGCGGGCTGACCGCGATGCTCGACAGCCGCGAAGCGCTGCAGCTGGAATCGCGCAAATGGCGCGACGTGGCGGTCTTCATCGGGCGCATCGAGCGCGACCTCGGAGCCGCGCTGGTGCAACGGCGCGCGATGGGCGCATCGGGCACGCCGCAGGCGCCGATCTCCTCGACGATGGAGACGGCGGGCTCCGCGGACGGCCTCGCCCTCACCCGCGCCGGCAGCCCGCTGCAGGAAAACACGCTCGCCGCACCCCAGCGCGTGGCCTATCGGCTGCGCGAAGGCCGCGTCGAGCGCCTCGCCTGGGCCGGCGTCGACGCGGCGCCGCGCGAGGAGCCGACCGCGGTCGCGGTGCTCTCGCCGGTGCGCTCGCTCACGTTCCGCTTCCTCGATGCGGGCGGCAATTGGCGCACGGCGTGGGGATTGCCGGGAAGCACCGAGCCCCCACCGGCCGCGGTCGAGATGACGGTGGAGCTCGCGAGCGGCGAGAAGATCGTGCGCCTCGTCGACCTGCCGCGGCCGCCGACGCCATGAGATCGCAGCGCGGAGTCGCCGCCATCACCGCCGTGCTGATCGTCGCGGTCGCCGCGTCCGCCGCGATGCTGATGCTCGCCCAGCAGGCCGCCACACTCGACCAGGCGATGCTCGTGACCGCGCGCGCACAGGCCGATCTCTACGCGCAGGCCGGCCTCGATTGGGCGCGCGGCGTGATCGCGGAGGACGCGCGCACGGCGGGCAACGTCGATTCCCTCGACGAGGGCTGGGCGCAGCCGATGGCCGGGCTGCCGGTGGAACGCGCGATGGTGGCGGGCTCGATCACCGACGAGCAAGGCAAGTTCAACCTGAACAATCTCGTCGCCAACAACCAGAAGAGCCAGGCCGACGTCGACGCGTTCGGCAACCTGCTGGCCTCCCTCGCCCTGCCGCGCGAGCTCGCCGACGCGGTCGTCGACTGGATCGACGCCGACAGCGATCTCACCAGCGGCGCGGGGGCGGAGGACTCCTACTACCTCGCGCTGCCGCGTCCGTACCGCGCGGCCAATGCACCGATCATCCAGATCGAGGAGCTCTACCGGGTGCGCGGCTTCGACGCCGCCGGAATGGCGAAGCTGAAGCCCCACATCACCGCGCTCGAGGGCCGCACCGCGGTCAACGTGAACACCGCCGACGAGCTCGTGCTCGCGGCCGTGCTGCCCAAGGCCGCGCCGGACCGGATCGCGGAGATCATCAAGGTCCGCCTCACCAAGCCGTTCCGGTCCACTGCCGAGCTCACCGCCTTCCTCGGCCCCGATGCCGCATCGGGCGCCGCCAACATCGACGTGAAGAGCGCGTTCTTCCAGGTGCGCGTGCAGGTATCGCAGGACGACGTGCAGCTCGCCACCGAGGCGCTGGTGCGGCGCGCGGCCGCCGCGGGCGCGAATCCGGCGACCGCTATAATCTGGCGCCGCCCCCGCTACTGATGCGCCGCGAGACGAGCGCCGATCGATGAAGCTGCGCATCTTCCTTCCCGAGAGCGAGCGCCCCGAAGAAGGCGAGCGCTTCCCGTGGATGCTGTTCGACGCGCGCGACCGGCTTCTGCGCGAGGGCGCCTGCGGGCTTGCGGAGATTCCGCGCGGCGACGGGGTCGAGGCGGTCCTGCCCGCCACGCGCGTGCTGTTCGCGCGCCTGCGGCTGCCGCGGGTCAACGCGGCGATGATCCGCGAGATACTGCCTTACGCGGTCGAGGACCGGCTGCTCGCCGATCCGGCGCACATTCACGCGGTCGCCGGCGCCACCGATGCGCGCGGCGAGACCGTGGTCGCGGTCATCGATCGCGAATGGCTGCACGCGATGCTCGGAGCGCTCGCGCGCGCCGGCATCCATCCTTCGAGCGCCTGGTGCGAGAGCGCGATCCTCGCGGGCGGCAAGGGCGACTGGAACCTCGTGCTCGGCGCGGCGCGCGGCATGCTGGTCGACGACGACGGCGTGAGCACGACGTTCGACGTGGGCTCGGCCAACGCCTTTCCGCTCGCCGTGCGCGTTGCGCTCGACGAGGCCTCGCAGCGCGGCGCGCGCCCGCAAACCGTGCGCGTGCACACCGAAAGCGCCCGGCCCCTTCCCGACCTGGCGCCGTGGAGTGCGGAATCCGGCATCCCGTTCATGCCGGGCTCGAACTGGGAGGCGCTCGCCCGCGACCAGGTCCCGCCCGACGCGATCAACCTCCTCACGGACGAATTCTCGACCCGCGCGAGCGCGCTGGCGCGCCTGCGCGTGCCGCGCGCCGCCGTGGCGCTCGCGGCCTGCGTGGCGCTCGTGCAGTTGGTCTTCGTGGGCGTCGATGCGATGCGCCTCGAGCACGAGCGCTCGATGCTGGAGATGCGCCGCGAGGCGATATTCCGTGACGCGTTTCCCGAAGCCAGGGTGGTCGTCGATCCGGAGCTGCAGATGTCGCGCAACCTCGCGGAGTTGAAGCGCACGCGCGGGCTCGCGGCAGACGACGATTTCCTCGCGAGCCTCACGCGCGCCGCGCTCGAGTCCGGCACGCGCGCGAAGGCCGTCGACTACGCCAACGGCAAGCTCGAGGTGAAGCGGTGAAGCGCATCGCGTTCTGGGACAACCGCTCGCCGCGTGAGCGCAAGGTGATCGCGTATGCCGGAGTGGCCGCGGCGCTGCTCCTCGCCGTCGCCCTCGTCTGGCTGCCGCTCGAGCGCCAGCGCACGCGGCTCGCGAACGAGCTGCCGCGGCTGCGCGCGTCGATCGCGGCGCTGCAGCGCGATGCCGACGAGGTGAAGCGCCTGCGCTCGATGCCGCCGATCGTCACCGCGAAAGCCGCCCCGCTCGCCGCGTTCGCCGCCGGCGGTGCGCGCGAGCTGCCGGGTGCGCGCATCACGGTGCTCGACGAACGTCGCGTGCGCCTGAGCGGCGCCGACGTCGGCTACTCGGCGCTGCTCGACTGGATCGCCGCCGCGCAAGCGGCGCAGGGCCTGCGCGTCGAGAGCGCGCGCGTGGAAGCGCTGCCCGCCGTCGGGCGCGTGCGCGCCGAGCTCACGCTCGCCCGGCCTTCGTGACGTCCGGATTCGTGGCTGGCGGATGCAAAAATCCTGGAAACGCAGATGAACGCAGATGAGGCGCAGATGAGCAGTGGCACGATGACGATGGCGATTCGTGCCTTCGGTAATCGTGGCCTGAACGCCGTCGATGCGCTTCCCCGCTCATCTGCGCCTCATCTGCGTTCATCTGCGTTTTCAAGCCCTTTGTCCGCGTCACTCACGGGCACCCCGGATCATCGGGTGACCCAGTGAGGAGGTTGCGCATCCCGGCGCTCGTCGCGCTCGGCATCGTCGCCTACATCGTGTTCCTCGTGGCGGCCATCCCGGCGGGCTTCGTCGCGGAGAAGCTGCGCTCGGCCGGGATGGTCGAGCTCGACGATGTCAGCGGGACGATCTGGAACGGAGCGGCGCGCGCGTCCGTGCGGCTGCCTACGGGCATGGTGACGCTGGACTCGGTGCGGTGGCGCCTGCTTCCCTCGCGCCTCATCGCCGGGCGGGTCGCCTATGCAGTGAAGGCCGGCGCCAAGGGGGTCGATGCGACGATGAATGTGGAGCGCGCGCTTTCCGTCATCGAGGTGCGCGATCTCGACGCGCGCGGCGACGCGCAGGCGCTCGCCGCGTTCGCGCCGCTGCTGGCCGGCGCGCGCCCCGAGGGTCGCGTCACGATCACGGCACCGGCGCTCGCGTGGGACTGGAAGGAGCTGCGCGGCGAGGCGCGGGCCGAGTGGCGCGCCGCGGCGAGCGCGCTCTCGGAAGTCCGTCCGCTGGGCTCGTATCGCGCGGAAGTGCACGCCACCGGAGGGCCCGCGAAAGTCGTCGTGACGACGCTCGAAGGGCCGCTGCGGGTGAGCGGCCAGGGCGTGCTCACGCCGCCGTCGCGCTTCACGTTTTCGGGCGAGGCGCGCGCCGAGGGCCCCGGCGCTGCGGCCCTCGAGCCGCTGCTGAACCTGATGGGGCCGCGCCGCGCCGACGGCGCGCGCGCTCTCGAGTGGCGATGAAGCCGTTCGTGCCTGCCTCGTGGCTGCGCAACCGGCACCTGCAGACGCTCTACGGCTCCCTCCTCGCCCCGGCGCCGCGCATCGAGTTCCGCCGCGAGCGCTGGAACACTCCCGACGACGATTTCGTCGACGTGGATTTCGTCGACGGGCCGCCGGGCACACCGTGGATCCAGCTCTTCCACGGCCTCGAGGGCTCCTCGGGCTCGCCCTACGCGCGCATGCTGATGGGATGCGTGAAGCGCCGCGGGTGGCGCGGAAGCGTGATGAACTTCCGCGGGCGCAGCGGCGAGATGAACCTGCTGCCGCGCGCATACCACTCCGGCGACTCCGACGAGATCGACTGGGTGCTGCGCCGCATGCGCCCGCTCGTGGGCGATGCGCCGTTCTACGTGGCCGGCGTCTCGCTCGGCGGCAATGCGCTCGCCAAATGGCTCGGTGAACAGGGCGCCGATGCCGCGGCGGTCGTCGAGCGCGCGGCGGTGGTCTCCGCGCCGGTGGACCTGATGGCGGCGGGCGAAGCGCTCGGGCACGGCTTTGCACGGCTCTACTCGCGCCATTTCCTCGGCACGCTCAAGAAGGGCGCGCTCGCCAAGCTCGAGCGCTTCCCCGGCCTCTTCGATGCCGACGCGGTGCGGCGCGCCTCGACGCTGCGCGATTTCGACAACGTCGTGACCGCCCCGCTGCACGGCTTCCGCGATACCGACGACTACTGGACGCGCGCGAGCGCCAAGCCGTGGCTCGGCGCGATCCAGGTGGGCACGTTGCTGATCAACGCGCGCGACGACCCGTTCCTTCCGGCTTCCGCTCTGCCGACCGAACGCGAGGTCTCCGCCGCTGTCAGGCTAGAATTCCCGGCGCGGGGAGGACATGTCGGTTTCGTGACCGGTCCCTTCCCCGGCCACATCGAATGGCTTCCCCGTCGACTGATGCACTTTTTCGAGCACGCCGAATGACCCCCATCGCAGCAGAGATCTTCAAGGCCTACGACATCCGTGGAATCGTCGACCGCACCCTCACCGAGGACGCCGCGGAGGCGATCGGACGCGGCCTCGGCACCACCGCCCGGCGCAAGGGCGTAAGCCGCATCGTCGTCGGGCGCGATGGGCGCCTCTCCGGTCCGCGCCTCGCGCGCGCGCTCGCCCGCGGCCTCAACGCCACCGGCATCGACGTGATCGACATCGGCGTGGTCGCGACCCCGATGGTCTATTTCGCCACCCACCACTTCAAGACCGGCAGCGGCGTGATGGTGACCGGCAGCCACAACCCGCCCGAGTACAACGGCCTGAAGATGATGATCGCGGGCGACACGCTCTCGGGCGAGGCGATCCAGGATCTGCGCAGGCTGATCGAGGGCGGCGAATTCGCGAGCGGCGCGGGTGGCCTCGAAACCGCCGACATCGCGCAGCAGTATCTCGAGCGCATCACCTCCGACGTGAAACTCGCCCGTCCGATGACGATCGCGGTGGACTGCGGCAACGGCTCACCCGGCGCCTTCGCCCCCGAGCTCTTCCGCCGCCTCGGCTGCACGGTGATCGAGCTCTTCTGCGAGGTCGACGGAAATTTCCCCAACCATCACCCCGACCCGTCGAAGCCCGAGAACCTCGAAGACCTGATCGCGACCCTCGCGAAGAGCGACGCCGAGCTCGGCCTTGCGTTCGACGGCGACGGCGATCGCCTCGGTGTCGTCACGAAGTCCGGCAAGATCATCTACCCCGACCGGCAGCTGATGCTGTTCGCCGCGGATGTGCTCAAGCGCAACCCCGGCGCCGAGATCATCTTCGACGTGAAGTGCACGCGCAATCTCTTCCCGTGGATCCGCAAGCACGGCGGCAAGCCGCTGCTTTGGAAGACCGGGCACTCGCTCATCAAGGCGAAGCTGAAGGAGACCGGGGCGCCGCT
Source organism: Burkholderiales bacterium (assembly GCA_031424255.1). GTDB lineage: Bacteria > Pseudomonadota > Gammaproteobacteria > Burkholderiales > Usitatibacteraceae > Usitatibacter. The sequence continues at coordinate 8,232 of JANPHA010000440.1, forward strand.
CGCGGGCGAGATGAGCGGCCACGTGTTCTTCAAGGACCGCTGGTACGGCTTCGACGACGGCCTGTATGCGGGCGCAAGGCTGCTGGAGCTCATGTCGCGCGTTGCCGATCCCTCGAAGGCGCTCGAGGCGCTGCCCGATTCGATCTCGACGCCGGAGCTGAACGTGGCGCTCGCGCACGAGGGCGAGAACCACAAGCTGATCGCGGAGTTGCAGAAGAGCGCCCGGTTCGAGGGCGCCACCGAGATCAACACCATCGACGGCCTGCGCGTCGAGTACCCCGACGGCTTCGGGCTGATGCGGGCCTCCAACACGACGCCGGTAATCGTGCTGCGCTTCGAGGCCGACAGCCAGCAGGCGCTCGAGCGCATCCAGCGCGATTTCAAGCGAGTACTATCGGCTGCAAAGCCCGACGCCGCCCTGCCCTACTGAGGAGGTGAGCCCATGAGCACGAACGCGGGGCCCGTGAAGGCCCCCACCGGCCCGCTTGCCGGAGTGCGCATCATCGACCTCACCACGGTCGCCATGGGCCCCTATGCGACCCAGATCCTGGGCGACATGGGCGCCGACGTGATCAAGGTCGAATCGCCCGACGGCGACGTGTTTCGCTACGCGGCGCCGCAGCGCAACCAGGGGATGGGCGCGGCCTACCTCAACCTCAATCGCAACAAGCGCAGCATCGTGATGGACCTGAAGCGCCCCGAGGAGCGCGAGCGGTTGCGCGAGCTGGTGAAGACCGCCGACGTGTTCGTCTACAACGTGCGGCCCCAGTCGATGCGCAAGCTCGGCCTCGACTACGAGAGCCTGCGCGCGATCAATCCGCGCATCATCCATTGCGGCACCTACGGATTCTCCGAGCGCGGCCCGTACGCCGGCCAGCCCGCGTTCGACGACATCATCCAGGCGATGAGCGGGATCGCGGCGCTGCAGGGCCATAACGGCGACTCCGGCCCCGAATACGTGAACACCATCCTCGCCGACAAGGCCGCGGGTCTCACCGCCGCCTACGCGATCGCGATGGCGCTCTACGAACGCGAGCGATCGGGTATGGGACAGGCGATCGAGGTCCCGATGTTCGAGACCATCGTCTCGTTCACGCTGCTCGAGCACATGGCCGGCGAGACCTTCGTGCCCGCGGCCGACAGCATGGGCTACGAGCGCGTGCTCTCGCCCAACCGCAAGCCCTACCGCACGCAGGACGGATACATCGGGCTCTTGCCCTACACCACGGCGCAGTGGCAGCGATTCTTCACCGCCGCCGGCGAGAGCGCGCTCGCCGCCGACCCGCGCGTCTGCGACCCGGCCACGCGCAGCCGCAACATCGACGCGCTCTACGCGGAGCTCGCGCGCATCGTCGCGGGCAGGACCACGACGGAGTGGGTGGCGTTGCTGAAGAACGCCGACATCCCGATGACGCCGGTGCAGACACCCGACGACCTGCTCAAGGACCCGCACCTTGCGGCTCTCGGATTCTTCGCGCAGGTGTCGCATCCTTCCGAGGGCGAGCTGCGCACGATCGGCATCCCGGTCACGTTCTCGCGCACGCCGGGAAACATCCGCCGCTTGCCGCCGCAGCTCGGCGAGCACCGCGACGAAATCCTCGACGAGGCGACAGCGAGCCTGCCGAAGTCCTACTGAATGCCGTCTTCTGCCGGAGCGATCCGCGCAAGCGGGTACAGCAGGTGGAGCCAGGGCGACCACGGCGACCATGGCGGAAACGCCTGGCCCGTGGCGAAGTCGAATTCGTAATCGAATAGAAACGGCACCGGGACGCTCAGAGGGTCAGTTGCAGTGAGAGGTAGGCGCCTTGCTGCTTCGGCTTGCCTGCGATCGTCCCGAGTTGCGCATAAGCGAGCGTCAGCGCGACGTTGCGATGCGCAAACCACGCGAGGAAGACATCGCGGAAGTCCTCTTCCTTGAAGGCGGAAAGATTATCGGGCTTCCATCGATACTCCATGCCCAGCGCGAGGTTGTCGTTGAGTAGCACCGCGAGCGAGACCTCGGGCTGGAGGCTGCGCCCGCCCTTGCGGTCGCCGCCGAAGCCGAGCAATCCGAGCTGGTTGGCGCGCGTCGAGCGCAGCGTCACGTTGCCGAGCAGGTTGTGGCCGTAGAAGCCCGCGAGCCAGAGCTTGGTGGCCGCGAGGTAGATGTCGGTATCGCTGCCCTTGCGCGCGCCGATCGCGGTCGGGATCTCCATGTCGGTATTGCGCTTGTGCTGCAGGCCTAGTGAAACCTGCGGCCAGGGCTTGTCCTGGTCGTACACCGCGTCGCCGAAGAGCTTCACCTTGGCGCCGAGGGTCTCCATCTTGAGCTTGAGTCCCGGGATCACCGAGCCCGCGTCGAAACGCTGCTGCGCGTATGAGACCTCGAGGCGATCGTAGAAGCCGACCGCGACGCCGTACGATTGCAGGTCGAAGTCGTCGGTATTGACCGTGGTGAAGAATGCCGAGCCGCCGACCTGGCGGTTGGTGCCGTATCCGGCGATCAGGGCCCAGGGCACGATGCCGCCGCCGGCCGTGCCCTCGAGCTGCTGGGCGCCGCCGGTGGCGAGCAGGCGATCGCCGGCGAACGCGACGCCCGCGATGGGCAGCAGGGTTGCGGCGAATGCAAGTCGAATCGATTGGGTTCTCATCGGCTCACCCCGTCACGATGTCGCGTTTCAGGGGAGCGAGCAGCCGCAGCAACTCGTTCTTCTCGGCTTCCTTCACGCCCGCGTGCTCGAGGGCGTCGCGCAGGAACTGCACCAGCAGGTTCATCTCCGCCTCGGTGTTCTTCAGTCCCTGGTGGACCTTGTCCATCGGGTCGCCGGTGTACGGGCAGCCGCCGCCGGCAAGATTGCAGATCTGCTCGACGATCTTCTCCTTCACCCGGGCGATCTTCACGTCCTTGAAGGAGCGCGCCGTGCGCGGGTCGGATGCCGAGCGGTCGATGGTCTCGGCGACCACGCGCTTGACCACCGGCTCGCCGCCGAGGCGCGCGTAGAGGGTCGGTTCGGTCGCGGGCCGCGGCGCGGCACAGGCCGCCAGCAGAAAGGCAATGGACAGGGCGTGGAGACCCGCCAGCAGTGTGCGCATCTTGGTATGCTCCCTTGGAATTTTTTGGAAATACGCATCCATATAGCCGATTCTTAAAGGGAATTTCTGTTAACTAGCGCACACATGATGTTATTCTTGCCGCCGTGAGATCGGCGTCGCTCTTGTTCGCGTTTCTGTGCGTTGCGGCTCCCGATGCATGGGCGGCGACCATCGAGGTAACCGTCACGGATGCCCGCGGGGCACCGGTCGAGGACGCCGTGGTATGGGCCGTGCCGAAGGGCCCCGCGCCGGTGCGCAAGCGCGACGCGGCGGTCGAGCAGCGCGACAAGGCCTTCATCCCGTTCGTCTCGGTCGTCCAGACCGGCACACCGGTGAGCTTCCCCAACCGCGACCCGATTCGCCACCACGTCTACTCGTTCTCGCCCGCCAAGACGTTCGAGATCAAGCTCTATGCGGGCACGCCGGTGGCGCCCATCGTCTTCGACAAGCCCGGCGAGGTCGTGCTCGGATGCAACATCCACGACCACATGCTGGCCTACGTCATCGTCGTGGACACGCCTTGGTTCGCCAAGACCGGCAAGGACGGCATCGCGCGCATCGAGGCGGTGGCCGCGGGCGACTACGACCTCAACTTCTGGCACTTCGCGCAGTCGGCCACCATTCCGCCCCAGGCGCTCAAGGTGCGCGGCGACGAGACCCTGCCCGCGAGCTTCTCGGTGCCGTTGAAGCCGATTGCGCCCCGCCCCGTGCCGAAGTGAAGCTGCCGTCCTTCACGCGCCCGCGGCTCCAGGACCGCATCGTTCTTTTCTTCGTGACCCTGCTGATGGCGGTGCAGCTGGCGAGCTTCTACTTCATCCGCTACGCGATCGAGCAGACCGCGCAGAACGCGATGCGCGAGGAGCTGCGCGTGGGCTCGCGGGTGTTCCGCCGGCTGCTGGAGCAGAACAGCCAGCAGCTCGTGGAAGCGACCAGCGTCCTCACCTACGACTTCGGCTTCCGCGAGGCCATCGCCTCCCGCGATCAAGGCACGATCCTCTCCGCGCTTCGCAACCACGCGGCGCGCATCAAGGCGAGCGGCATGGCGGTGATCGGCCTCGATGGCCACGTGGTCGCCGACACGCTCGACGAGTCGAGCACGCCGAGGAGCTATCCGTATCCCGACCTCATCGCCAAGGCCGCGGAGATCGGCCGCATCGCGGGAATCCGCATCGTCGACGGCAAGGCCGTCCAGTTGGTGGTCGTGCCGGTGCTCGCGCCGCTGCCGATCGCGTGGGTCTCGATGAGCTTCGGCATCGACGACAGCAGCGCCCGCGACCTGCAGCGCCTGTCCTTCTCCGAGGTCTCGTTCGTGCACGCCGCCGACAAGCCGCGCATGCTCGCCACGACGCTGCCCGCTTCGCGCCGCGAAGCGTTCCTCGCCGCGGCCCCGGAGATCTTCGCCGCGGGCCGCGACGGCGCCATGGTGCGCATCGGCAACGAGGACTACGAGGCGCTCGCCACGCCGCTCGACGACACCGGCAACCAGCGCATCTACGCCATCCTGCAGCGCTCGGTGGTTGAAGGCCTCGCTCCCTTCCTCATGCTGCAGGCGGTGCTGCTGTTCCTCGCGAGCTTCTCGCTTGCGGTCACCCTCGCGGGCTCGATCCGCATCGCGCGGCGCATCACGCGCCCGGTTTCCCAGCTCGCCGACGCGGCGCGCGAGATCGCCCGCGGCAACTACGATGTGCACGTGCATACCGGCGGCGGCGACGAGATCGGCGAGCTCTCGCGCGCATTCGACGGCATGGTGAAGGGGCTCGCCGAGCGCGACAACATCCGCGACGCCCTCGGCAAGGTGGCCTCGAGCGAGGTCGTGGTGCAGCTGCTCGCGGGCCGCATCGCCCTCGGCGGCGAGGAGCGCGACGTGACGGTGATGTTTACTGACATCCGCAACTTCACCGCGCTATGCGAGACGCTCACGCCAGTGCAGAGCCTGCAGTTGCTGAACGAGTTCCTCACCGCGATCAGCGAGGTGGTCGAGGCGCACGAGGGCGTCGTGGACAAATACCTCGGCGATGGCGTGATGGCGATCTTCGGCGCGCCCGTGACCCGCCCCGACGACGCGCAACGCGCGCTCGACTGCGCGCTCGAGATCCGCCGGCGCGTCGAGGGCCTCGGCCCGGGGCTCGCGGCGCGCGGCCTGCCCCATCCGGAGATCGGCCTGGGGATGAACACCTCGCGCGTGATCGCGGGCAACATGGGCTCGCCCTCGCGCCTCAACTACACGGTCCTGGGCGACGGCGTGAACCTCGCGGCGCGCCTCGAGGGCCTCACCAAGCGCTACCACGTGCCGATCGTGGTGGGCAGCGCCACGCGCGAGGATGTGACCGGCATCGTCTGGAGGGAGCTCGACAAGGTGCGGGTGCGCGGCAAGACCGTGCCCGAGCGCATTTTCGAGCCGCTCGGGCGCGAGGGCGAGGTGAGCGCCGCGGAGCTGCTGCGGCTCGCGCGCTGGCACGAGGGCCTCGAGGCATTCCGCCAGCGCAAATGGATCGAGGCGCGCGCGGCGTTCGAAGCCCTTGCCGACGAGCGCGGCTACGTTCGCCTCGCCGCGATCTACCTGGGATACCTGCGCGACCTGATGGCGCGCCCGCCGGGCGACGACTGGGACGCCGCGTTCACGCTCTACGACAAGTGATCGAGGAAGCGAAAGCGCGAAGCGGCGCTACTCGGCCTTCTTTTTCTTCTTGCGCGCCGCGCGCGGCTGGGTCGCATCGGTGGTCGCATCGACCATGTTCTTGCCCGCCTGCGCCATCATGCTCCACGCCCAGGCCGCGGGATTGGGCGCTTCCTCGGCCGCCTTCGCGCCGGGGTTGCGCATCGCCTCGGTCGCTTTCTCGCCGCCGCGCAGCATCGCGAGCTGGAACTGCAGCGACTTGATGGTGAGCTGCAGCATGTTGACGTTCGCCTTGAGCCAGTGCTCGACGACCTCGAGCTCGGCGATCTTCTTCTCGATCTCCTTCGCGTCGTGCAGCGGGAACATCAGGCTCTGCAGCGGATAGGCGCTGGGATTCACCATCTTCTGCCAGAGGTCGAACATCTCCTGGGGGCTGACCGGTTTGCTCATGGCGATTGAGGAGTCTGACCCCGGTATTGCGCCCGGCTAGTCGTGGCGGGCGATGAAGTCTTTGATGCGCGGGCAGATCATCTCGCGATACTTGCGGCCGCTGAAGATGCCGTAGTGGCCCACGCCCTTGGCCTCGAAATGCTGCTTGTCGCGCGCGGGGATGCCGCGGGTGAGGCCGTGCGCGGCCTGCGTCTGGCCGTTGCCGGAGATGTCGTCGAGCTCGCCCTCGATCGTGAAGAGCGCGGTCTCCTTGATCAGCTCGGGGCGCACGCGTTCGCCGGCGACGGTGAGCTGGCCGCGCGGCAGCAGGTGCTTCTGGAACACGCGCTCCACGGTCTCGAGGTAGTACTCGGCGGGCAGGTCCATCACCGCGTTGTACTCGTCGTAGAAACGCCGGTGCGCGTCGGCGCTATCGCCGTCGCCCGCGACCAGGTGCTGGTAGTACTGCACGTGCGATTCCATGTGCCGGTCGGGATTCATCGCGACGAATCCGGCGAATTGCAGGAACCCCGGATAGACGCGGCGCATGAAGCCGGGGTAGGCCATCGGCACGCGCTGGATCACCTTTGCCTCGAACCACGACAGCGGGCGCGTGGTGGCGAAATTGTTGACCGCGGTCGGGCTGCGGCGCGAGTCGATCGGCCCGCCCATCATCGTGAGCGTGCGCGGAATCGGCTCGCCCGCGGCGGCCATGAGCGACACCGCCGCCAGCACCGGCACGGTCGGCTGGCACACCGAGATCGCGTGGGTCTTCGGCCCGAGGAACGCGAGGATCTCGCGCACGTACGCGACGTAGTCGTCGAAGTGGAAGGCACCCACGCCGATCGGGATCTCCTTGGCGTCCTTCCAGTCGGTGATCCAGACGTCGTGGTCGATCAACTGCGCTCGCGCGGTGTCGCGGCAGAGCGTGGCGAAGTGCCCGGAGAGCGGCGCGAAGATCACGACGCGCGGCTGCTTCGGCGCGCCTTCCTTCTTGAAATGCAGCAGCCGGCAGAACGGCTTCTCTAGCTCGTAGACTTCGCGCACCGCGTAGGTCCTGCCGCCGGAGATGGCCGACGTGATGCCGAAATCGGGACGCTCGTAGCGCTGCGTCAGGCGCGTCATCAGGTCGAACGCCGCGGCGACGTTGCGGCTGCCCGGCAGGTACGACAACGGGCTGTCCGGATGGCCGTAGAGCTCGTTCGCGGCCTTCGCGAATACGCGCCACGGCTCCATCGCCGTGCGCTGCCAGTCATAGATCTGGTACAGCATGGCCTCCAAATCGGGGCGCCTTTCATGTTGCAATGCCGCATAGTGTAAACGTTTTACCTCTCAGCAAGTGTTGATGCGCAGCAAGGGGGCGACGGGCGGCGGCGCCATCGCGACAGGCGGCGCGCGGCGCGCGAAACGCCTGATCTGATAAACTTTTAGCCCGACTGCAAGAGCTTCACATGCCCGAAGAAAAACGCCCCGGCGCGCCCGAGCTGCTGCCGCTGTATCCGCCCATCGAGCCGTACCAGAGCGGCATGCTCGATCTCGACGCGCCCCACCGGATGTACTACGAGCAGAGCGGCAATCCGCGCGGCGTGCCGGTGGTTTTCCTGCACGGCGGCCCGGGCGCGGGCGCGAGCGCGGTGCACCGGCAGTTCTTCGACCCGGCGTTCTACCGGGTCGTGGTCCTCGACCAGCGCGGCGCGGGACGCTCGACCCCGCTCGGCTGCCTCGAGAACAACACCACGCCGCACCTGGTGGCCGACCTAGAGCGCCTGCGCAACCACCTGGGTATCGAGCGCTGGATGGTGTTCGGCGGCTCGTGGGGCTCGACATTGGCGCTCGCCTACGCCGAGCATCATCCGGATCGCTGCCTGGCGCTCGTGCTGCGCGGCATCTTCCTGTGCCGCAAGAGCGAGATCGAGTGGTTCCTCTACGGGCTGCGCGCGATCTTCCCGGAAGCGTGGCGCACGTTCTCGGGTTACATCCCCGAAGCCGAGCGCGGCGACCTGCTCGGCGCCTACCACAAGCGCCTCGTCGATCCGGACCCGGCGATCCACATGCCCGCGGCGCGCTGCTGGAGCGTCTACGAGGGTTCGTGCTCGACGCTGCTCCCGAATCCCGCGCTGGTGGCCGATTTCGCCACCGACCGCGTCGCGCTGGGCCTCGCGCGCATCGAGGCGCACTACTTCCGCCACGACATCTTCCTGCCGGAGAATTTCCTGCTGGCGCACGCCGCCCGCCTGGAGCGCGTGCCGGGAGTCATCGTGCAGGGGCGCTACGACATCGTCTGCCCGACGATCTCGGCCGACGACCTGCATCGCGCCTGGCCGCAGGCCGAATACCTGATCGTGCCCGACGCGGGCCATTCCGCCTTCGAGCCGGGCGTGCGCTCGCGGCTCGTCGCCGCCACCGAGGCCTTCAAGGCGAAGCTGAGATCTCGGTAAAGTCGCGCGCGTATCCGCGCAGCCGCCGCTGGAGGTGCTCGCGCTGCCCCGGCGAAAGCGTGGCACCCAGCGCCACGATCATCTCGAAGAGCCTCGCGTCGCGCTCGCGCTGGCGCTGCTGGAACTCGGGGCTGCGCCACGAGTCGGGATCGACCATCAGGCGCCGCAAGCCGGCGATCATGCGCTCGCGGTCGGGCTTCGCGCGGATGAGGGCGATCGTCTCCGCCTGGCGGTAGCGCCGCTCGGCGAGGCGATCCGGCTCGCCGTCCGGCATCGCGGTCAAGCGCTCCGCGATGAGCGCCTTCTGCGCGGCGCTCAGCTTGCCGACCCACTCCTCGGTGTGCTCGACGAATTTTCGCTGCCCGCGGGCGCGTCGCTTTTCCACGCTCAGCTCGACGGTCTCGCTCGCGAGCTTGCGCGAATCGGCGGCGAACTTGCGCTCGAGCTGGTCCACCTGGCCGGGCTCGAGCCGCAGGAAGAAATCCGCGACGTCGGGCATCGCCTGGGCGAGGAATCGGTGGTAGCCCTCGCGAATCTCGCGGTGGGCGTTGCGGACGTGATCCTCGGTGAACCCCGCCTCGGCGCTCGCGGCGAGCGACTCGAGAAGGCGGCTGTATTGCGGCAGCTCCTGCGCGCGGTGCCACGACATCACGCGGCGGATGCGATCGCGCACCCAGTCCTCCTGCTCCCCGGTCATGTCGACGTAATCGCCGACGTACCACGCGAGCATCGGAGTTGCGTTCGCGTAGGCGAGCGTGGCACTCGAGTACATCAGATGCGTGGTGCTGCACGCGGCGAGCAGCAGGGCCGCGGCCGCGAGGACGAGACGGTTGCGGCTCACCACGGAATCGGCTTGCGATCGCGGAAGAACTGGCCGGTAGGACCGTTGGAGGGCAGCATCGCAAGCCATACGGCGGTATCCGCTCCCTCCTCGACCGTGCGCGGGGCCTGATCCCCGCCCATGTCGGTCTTCACCCAGCCCGGGCTCATCGAGTTCACCAGGATGCCGCTGCCGGCGACCTCGGCGGCGAGCGTGCGCGTGAGGGCATTGAGCGCCGCCTTGGAGACGCGGTAGGCGGGACTGCCTTCGCCCATCTGGTGCAGCTGGCCCAGGCCGCTGGAAATGTTGACGATGCGGCCGTAGCGCAGCTTCTTCATCATCGGCACCACCTCGCGGCACATGCGCACGGCGCCGAACAGGTTGGTCTCGAACGTCTCGCGCCACATCGAGGTCGGCGTGTCGGTCACCTTCGCTTCCGTTGCCTCGGGGTAAATGCCGGCGTTGTTCACCAGGATGCCGGGCGCACCGTGGGCCTTCTCCACGTGCTCGATGAAGCGCCGTACGCTGCGGGTATCGTTCACGTCGAGCGGGAAGCCGGCGACGTTGGCGCCGTCGCGCTTCAGGTCGTCCACGGTCAACGCGCACTTCGGCTCGCTGCGGCAGCCGACGATCACGAACACATCGGACTTCATCAGCTGGCGGGCGATCTCGCGCCCGATCCCTCGGTTGCCACCGGTCACGATGGCGATCTTCTTTGAAGCCATTTGTCTCCTTCGGGCGACGCTTGCGGCTCTTCCAGCCACAACGGGCTGTATCATAACGTTTCGGTTCCCATATACCGTACCCGCGATGCCCAAGCTGCTGCGCGCCGTGCGCCTCGACGATTCCGACGACCACGTGTTCAGGGCCGCCAGCGGCGCGGCACGGGACGGCGAGCCGGTGGTGTCGGGCGGCTACGCGGTGTGCGACTTCTCCCGCGCCCCCCGGTGCGAGCCGCGCTGCCACTGCGAATCGTCGTTCGTCGCGGCGGGCTCGCGCGCGCGCTGCTCGATCGCCGAGGTGGTCGAGGTGACCGAGGCCGACCTCGATGCGCAGATCGAAACGCTTGCGTGGCACCTGGTGAAGGCCTGGGGCGCGCCGTCGTGGGAGGCGGCGCACGCTCTCGCCGCGGAGGAAGTGCGCCACACCGCGGAAGTCTGCGAGACGCTCGCGCCCGAGGTCTGGATCACGGTGAAGCGCGTCGCGCGCGACGACGGCAGCGCGCTCGACGAGCAGTACGCGGTCTACGACCGCCTGATGATCGGGGCCCATCCGCTATGACGAGACCCACCGGCGCACCGAACGGCGACGTCCAGCGCGAGCTCGAGCAGCGCGCATTGCGCAACGTGCGCGGGCTCGTCGACAAGATCGAGACGCAGGAAGAGGAAAACCGGCGCGCGCTGCTGCGCCTGATCAAGTGGATCCTGATCGGCTTCGCGTTCGGCATCGCGCTGCTCTATGGCTGGTACCGGATGACGGATCGCCCGCACGACGACCGCACTCTCGTGATTCCCGCCCCCACGCGCCAGGCGCCCGCGGAGAAGACGCCCTAAATGCTGAGGATCTGGGGCCGGCTCTCGTCGGTGAACGTGCAGAAAGTCGTGTGGTGCGCCGATGAATTGGGGCTCGCCTACGAGCGCGTCGACGCGGGCGGCACGTTCGGCGTGAACGACACGCCGCGCTACCTCGCGATGAATCCCAACGGGCTGGTCCCGGTGATCGAGGACGGCGGCTTCGTGCTCTACGAATCCAATGCGATCGTGCGCTACCTCGCGCGCGACGCGTCGCAATCCTTATGGCCGCTCGAGCCGCAGGCGCGCGCCGACACCGATCGTTGGATGGACTGGCAGGCGACGTCGTTCACGCCGGCGATGTGGGCCGCGTTCTGGCAGTTGATCCGCACCGCGCCGGCGCAACAGGACAAGGCGGCGATCGAGGCGTCGTGCTCGAAGAGCGAGAAGTGCGCGGCGATCCTCGATGCGCATCTCGCGCATCGCCGCTACCTCATCGGCGAGCGGTTCACGGCCGGCGACATCGTCGTCGGTTGCGCGGCGCATCGCTGGCTCAACCTGCCGATCGAGCGCACGCCGCGCCCGCACCTGGAGCGCTGGTACGCGGATCTCAAGTCGCGGCCGGCCTCGCGCCAGGTGACCTCGCAGGCGCTGACCTGACGCGCCGGGAGCGCAGCGCGCGGCGCGCGGCCGCGAGGCTCGCCACGAGCGCCACCGGTGCGACGAAGAACGCGATCCACGCGAAGCCCGGTTGCGCGAGACTCGCGAGCGAAGCGTGCCCGATGCGGGCGAGAACCAGCGCGGCGCCGCCCACGAGGAGATCGAGCGCCAGCGCCACGATCGCGAGCGCGCGCCCCCCCAGTGCGTCGGCGATGCCGCGCACGCCGCGGTCGAACGCGAAGATGCTCGCGGCATAGGCGAGCGCGAAGAGCGCGAGAGTCGCGAGTGTGGCGGGCGAAAGCTTCGCGAACACGCCTTCGGCCGCCGCGAGCGCGACGCTGCCGCCCCAGAGAGCGAGCGTGGTGGCGACGACGCGGCGTGAGTTTTCCGGTGCGGGGCGATGTCTCATGGCGGTTCTCCCGGATTCAGGCGATGGCTGCGGGTGGGGCGTACGCGGACTGGTCGCCGCGCGCGGGCGGCGGCGGGAACACCACGCGATCGCCGAGGAATTCGACGCTGTCGCGCACGACCGTCGCATCGCGCAGGATGGCGCGATGGCCCAGGCCGCGCGTGCGCACGAAGCGCGCATCCTTCCAGGCGCGCGCGAGGGCCAGGCCGCTCGCGATCGCGACGTCGCGGTCGCCCTCGTCGTGGATCACCAGCGCGCTGGCGCGCACCTGCGCGACCGATTGCGGCAGCTCGAACTCGTTCCAGCGCTGCCCGTGGCGGCGCTCGAAATGCTCCTGCATCGCGCGGCGCAGCGGCTCGCGCAGGCCGAGCTGGCGCGCGAAGAATCCCGAGTAGCGCTCGAGCGACGTGGGCGGCGCCACCAGCACCGCGCGGAGCTCGCGCCGCGTCGAGTTGAGCCAGCCGGCCACCGCGGCGGCGCCGAGCGAGTGGCCCACCAATCCGGCGACCTTCGTGCCCGCGCCCTCGAGCTTGCGCACCACCGCGTCGAGTCCGCGGATGAAATGCACGAGGGTCGTCTCCGCGCCCTGGCTGATGCCGTGGCCGGCGTGATCGAAGAGCACGACCTGGTAGCCCGCATCGAGCAGCGGCTGCACGAACTCGCGCAGCTGCGCTCCGCGCCCGCCCCAGCCGTGCGAAAGCACCACGGCGGGATGCGCCGCCTCGCCGAAGCGCCACACCGCGAGGCGGCTGAAGCCGAGCGTGACGTCGTCGCGCGTTCCGCGCTCGAGCAGCTCGCGCTCGCGTGCCGGATGCGGATGGCGCGGCGCGGTCGAGAAGAGGCGCACCGCGGTATCGACGGCCCTCTGCGGCGCGAGCGCCGAGGCGACCGCGACGTTCAGGCGCTGCCACGCAAGCGTGGCCGCGCGCGAGAACTGGTTCCAGTAACGAACGTTCGTGCTATTAAAGGAGAAGCTCGGAGAGGACATGTCAGCGCTCCTGGGGATCAGCGACGCGCTTGCGTCGCGGGGGAAGGGGAATTCGCCTCGAGCAGGCGATCGAATGCGACGCGCGCGCGGCGCCGGGATTCCTCGTAGCCGATGAGCAGCTCCGCGCGGTAGAAGACCAGGATGATGCCGAGGAAATCGAAGGCGACCTGCGCCGTGTCGGTATCGGGGCCAAGCTCGCCGGCATCCACGGCGAGTTGCACGGCCTTGCGCATCTCGCGGTCGAGCAACCGCTGCCGATCCATGACCGCGTCGCGCATCGGACCCGGCTGGTGGTGGTACTCGCGTGTCGCGGCGTCGATCGGGCAGCCGCCCGGCAGCTGCGCGCGCTGCGGCCAGCCGACCCAGTTCTCGAACAGCGCACGCAGGCGCTTCACGCCGCGCGGCGCCTTCATCGCCGGCAGGAACACCGCCTCGGTGAACTGGCGCGCCGCCTCGTCCAGAGCCGCGATCTGCAGCTCCTGCTTCGAGCCGAAATGCGCGAACAGCCCGCTCTTCGACAGCCCGGTGCGCTCGGCCAGGGTACCGATCGTGAGCGACTCGAACCCCGACGAGCTCGCCTGCTCGACCGCGGCGGCGAGAATCTGGGAGCGGGTCTCCTCTCCCTTGGTGTTGGCCTTCAAGGATGGCGCGGCGGGGCTCATGGGCGCAGAATAGAACGATCGTTCGTTCTTGTCAAGCGAATTCGGTGCGTGGCTCGGGGCGGATCAGGATGCGGTGGAAGGTGACCAGCATGCCCGCGGTGGCGCCCCAGATGAAGCGATCGCCGTAGGGCATCGCCCAGTAATTGCGCATGCGCCCGCGATAGAACGCGCTCTCGTAGCGGTGGTTGGTGGAATCGAGCAGGAAGGCGAGCGGCACCTCGAAGACCTCGTCCACCTCGCGCGGATCGGGCCGATAGACGAGTGGCGGCTCGGCCCAGCCGACCACCGGCGTGACGTGATATCCGGTCGAGGTGCGGTATTCGGGCAGCCGCCCGAGAAGCTCGACGCGCGCGGCGGGAATGCCGACTTCCTCCTCGGCCTCGCGCAGCGCGGTGCGCTCCGGCGTGAGGTCGCCGGCGTCGCTGCGTCCGCCGGGAAAGCTGATCTGCCCGGCATGGTCGGCGAGGTGCGCGGTGCGTTGCGTGAAGACGACCGTGGGCTCGGCATGATTCACGACGAGCAGCAGGACGGCCGCGGGCTTGAGCGGCTGCTGCGCGGCGGCGTGCTGCTTCTCGAGATCGTCGGCGGTGAGCAGCTCCTCGATCGGCGGGCTCGACGCGAGGCGCTCGACGATATCCGCGCGCGTGGGGACGCGGAAGGTCTTCGAGAGCGCGCGCGAACTCATGCACGATTATATAGGGGCGGTATGATGCCTTCGCGATGATTCTCCACGACTACTTCCGCTCCTCGGCGGCCTTCCGGGTGCGCATCGCGCTCAACCTGAAGGGCCTCGAGGCCGAGCGCAGCTTCGTGCACCTGCGCAAGGGCGAGCAGCGCTCGCCCGCCTACCTGCGCACCAACGCGCAGGGATTCGTTCCGAGCCTCGTGATCGGCGACCTCACGCTCACGCAATCGCTCGCGATCATCGAGTACCTGGACGAGACGCATCCGTCACCGCCGCTGCTGCCCGCGAGCGCCGAGGACCGCGCCTGGGTGCGCGCCGTGGCGCTCACGATCGCCTGCGACATCCATCCGCTCAACAACCTGCGCGTGCTCAAGTACCTCGACCGCGAGCTCGGCATCGAGGAGCCGCGGCGCGACGATTGGTATCGCCACTGGGTGAACGAGGGATTCATCGCGCTCGAATCGCAGCTCTCCGCGCGAGCGCGCGGCGCGTTCTGTCTCGGCGACACGCCGACGCTCGCCGACATCTGCCTCGTGCCGCAGGTCGCCAACGCGCAGCGCGTGAACCTGCCGATGCAGCCCTTCCCGCGCATCCGCGCAATCGAGGCCGCCTGCCTCGCCCTGCCCGCCTTCGACCGCGCCCGCCCCGCCAACAACCCCGACGCGGAGTGAGCAATTCGGGGGTTAGACTCCGTTATCAATTCGGGGGTCAGACTCCGTTATTGCCGAGCTCGCCCTCCTCGGCCCGCAAGCCGGGGGAGTTAAGCCGATATAATCGACCTTTCCTCGCGAAAGGCACGACCATGGGCAGGGGCGACAAGCGCAGCTTCAAGGGCAAGGTATTCAAGGGCAGCTTCGGCAAGACGCGTCCGCGCCACCCGAAGAAGAAGACCGACGTCGCGGCGACGGCGGCGGCGACCAAGAAGAAGTGATCCGCTAGAAGCCCGATCCCGGCTGCGCGAGGAACGCGAGCTCCTCCGCCGTCGACTGCCTTCCCACCACCGCGTTGCGGTGCGGAAACCGGCCGAAGCGCTCGATGATCGCGCGGTGCTTCTCGGCCCATTGCGTGAGCCCCCGAGTTCCCTCGAAAGCCTCGAGGGAACGCATCAGCTCCACCGCCTTGTCCTGGTCGGCCAGATCCTCGCTGTGCTCGAGCGGCAGGTAGAGGAACTGGCGCTGCACCGGCAGGAATCCGAGATCGTCGCGCCGCGCCAGCGCTTCCACCGCGCAGTCGCGCGCGAGACCATCCTGCGCGAACGCCCGCGCCTGGCCGCGATGAATATTGCGCGAGAACTGGTCGAGGATGATGACGAGCGCGAGCATCGACTCGGGCGAGGCGCGCCACGCCTCGAGCCCGCCGCGCGCGGCCTGTTCATGCAGCTCTGCGAAGCGCGCGCGGATTTCCGCGTCGAACGCGGCATCCTTGCGAAACCATTCGCGCCGCGACGTGCCGCGCTGCCCGAGGGGCCCGAACCAGAAATCGAGGACCGCGTCGGGGCCCGATCCGAACACAGGCTCCATATTTCTCTACGGGCAGTCCTCGTGCGCGCAGCGGTTCACCTCGACCGAGACGTGGACCAGCGCGTCGATGGTGGTGAGGCGCGCGCGGTATACCGCGGGCGAGAGCGGCTCGCGCGCGATCACCGTCAGCACCGCCGCGTAGCTCGCGCGGCCGACGCGCCAGACGTGGAGGTCGGCGATCTCGGCATCGTTGTCGCTCTCGATCGCCCCGCGAATGCGGTTCACGATCGGCGAATCCATCTCGCGATCGAGCAGCACGCGCGCCGAATCGGCGATCAGCCCCTTCGCCCACCACGCGATCAGCCCGCCGCCCACGAGGCCCATCACCGGGTCGAGCCAGCCCCAGCCGCCCCACAACCCGGCCGCGAGCGCCGCGATCGCGAGCACCGAGGTGAAGGCGTCGGCGAGCACGTGGATGTAGGCGGACTGCAGGTTGAGGTCGTGATGCTTGTGGCCGGGCCCATGCTCCTGCGCGTGCGCATGATCGTGATCGTGATCGTGGGGATGCCCATGGGCATGATCGTCGTGATGGTCATGGGCGTCGCGAGTCTTGTGCCCATGGTGCGGCGCGTGGCCGGCGTTCAGAACCCACGCCGAGACGAGGTTCACGAGCAGCCCGATGACCGCCACCGCGAGGGCCGGCCCGAAGTTGATCGGCGCGGGATCGACCAGCCGATGCACCGACTCGATTCCCATCGCGATCGCCACCACGCCCAGCAGCAGCGCGCTCGAGAATGCGCCCAGCACCTCGATCTTCCACGTGCCGAACGCGAAACGCTCGTCCCGCGCCCAGCGGCGCGCGAGCAGGTAGGCGATCCCGGCGATCGACAGCGCGAGCACGTGGGTCGCCATGTGCCAGCCGTCGGCGAGCAGCGCCATCGAGCCGGTGACCACGCCCGCGACGATCTCGACCACCATCGTGATGGCGGTGATCCCCACCACGATCCAGGTGCGCTGCTCGCCCGCGCGGTTGCCCGCGTCGAACGCATGGTTGTGCTGCCAGCCGGAGAGGTCGTGAATGCCCATGTGCAATTCTACTCGGCGGGGTTGGGGTCGAGATGGTTGTGGATGTGGGTGGCGGCGATGGCGGCGTGGCCCACGGCGACGCTGATCTGGTTGAGGGCCCTCACCACGTCGCCGGCCGCGTAGAGGCCGGGGACCGAGGTGCGCTGGTGTTTGTCGACGATCACGTCGCCCTGCCCGGTGCAGCGTGCCCCGATCTCGATCGCGAGTTCGGAGCGCATCCGGCACCCGAGCGCCGGGTACAGCGTATCGAAATCATGCTCGCTTCCGCCGGCGGTGCGCACGACGATACGCCGCCCCCCCGTCAGCCGCACTTCGGCCACGGGATCCTCGATCAGTGTGATGCGGGCTTCGCGTGCCGCGGCGCGGTCCGCGTCATCCACCATGGCGCCTCCGGGCGGCACCAGCAGCGCGACATCCGCCGAGTAGGTCCGCAGGAAACGCGCGTGCTCGATCGTGCTCTCCACCGGTCCGTAGATCGCGAGCTTGCGGCCGATCACGTCGTAGGCGTCGCAGATCGCGCAGAGCCGGATCGCCCCCGCCCCGATCGCCTCGCGCAGGTTGCTCATCTCCGGCTCGAGATCGACGATGCCGGTGGCGAGGAGCACCTTGGGAACGCGCATCTCCTCGCCGTTCACCGCCGCCACGAACCCTTCGCCCTCGACAGCCAGCGATTCCACGCGCCCTTCCATCACCCGAATGCCGTAGTGGCTCGCCTGGTCGCGCAATCGCGCGAGCAGCTCCACCCCGGAGATCCCGTCGGGAAACCCGGGGCAGTTGCGCGACACCGGGATCAACGCGGCGCGGCTGTGCCCGGCATCGACGATCGCCACGCGCCGCCGGAAGCGCGCGAGGTAGATCGCGGCGGTCAGTCCCGCGGGCCCGGCGCCGACGATCAGGCACTCGGCCGGCCTCATGCGGGCCAGGCTCAGGCCGGCGCCCCCAGCAGCGTCGCCATGTAGCCCGCGTCTTCCAGCGCCTCGACGAAATCGGAGGGCATCCTCGCGCTGTCGACGTGCACGTGTTTGGCGGCGAGATCGACCTCGCACAGCGCATCCGGGTCGACGCCCTTCACCGCCTTGGTGATCGTCGCGGCGCAATTGCTGCAGGTCATGTTGGGCACGTGGAGCTTGATCATGGCGATCTCCTTCGATTGCCGCTAAGGGGAATGGACGACGCGCTTCATACGCGTTTGCGGTGACGCTGACCCCGCCGATCATGCCGGCCCCCGCGGATTCAGTCGAGGTCGTCGATCGACCGCGGCCAGTTGGCCTTCAGCAGCCGCGACAGGGAGCGGTCCGCGAGAACCCGCCCGCCCGTCTGGCAGCGCGCGCAGTAATTGGTTTCGTTTTCCGCGTAGACGATGCGCTGCACCGGCGCGCCGCACTCCGGGCACGGCTTCCCATGGCGGCCATGGACCGCCATCTGATCGTGGAATGCCGTGACCCTTTCCGGAAACCTGCCGGCCGTATCGGCCCGCAGCCTCCCGGTCCATTCGCGCAGCGCCGCGCGCGTGGCCTCGAAGAGGCGCGTGACCTCCCCGTCGGTGAGCGAGCGACTGAGCGTCACCGGCGAGAGCCGCGCGCGGTGCAGTATCTCGTCCGAATAGGCGTTGCCGATCGCCGCGAACAGGCGCGGATCGGTGAGCGCGCGCTTGAGCGTGTGGTTCTCGAGCCGCAGCCGCTCGCCGAACGCGTCGCGCGTGGCCGCCATCACTTCCATCCCGCCCGGGTTCATCGCGGCCAATGCGGCCTCTCCTTCGACCAAGTGCAGCGAGGCGCGGCGCTTCGTCCCAGCCTCGGTGAAGACGAGCGTGCCGTGCGCGAACTCGAATGTCGCCATCGCGTTGCGCGCATTGCGCTTCTCGCCCGCGTCGAGCCAGCGCAGCCGCCCCGCAACCATCAGGTGCAACACGAGGAAGAGCTCGCCCTCCAGCGCCAGCACGATGCGCTTGCCGATGCGCCGCAGGCCGGTGACGCGCTTCCCCTCGACCGAGGAAAGCGGGGGCACGACGGTGCGCAGCAGGAAGGGCTGGCGCACCACGACGCGCTCGAGCACGCGCCCGGCGATGCGCTCCTCGAGGGCCTCGATGTAGACGGTGAGGTCGGGGAGCTCGGGCATGGAGTCATCGCCGCCGCGGCGCGTTCGCCTAGAGGCCCTTGTTGCCGATCGCGCGCACCAGCCGCAGCGTGAACCACACCGCGCATGCGTAGAACACCGCCGCAAGTACCGGGATGCCGTAGAAATCGGGCCCCGAGCGGAACTGCATCAGCAGGCTCGCCGCGAGGTAGAGCCCGAGCGTGACCAGTGCCAGCGAGACGCGGTTCGCACCGCGCGAGATGTGCTCGGAGAGCTCCGGCAGGCCCTCGTGGTCGACCGAGAAACGGATGCCGTCCTCGCGCAGCCGGCGCAGCGTGCCTGCGAGCAGGCGCTGCCATTCGTTGGCCGCGATCGCGGTCTCGAACTGCAGCCGGCGCGTGTCCTGCTTGTCCGCGGCGAGCGCGGTCTCCATCACCTCGCGCGCCCTTCCGGAAAGCGAGTCGAGCAGGCTGAAGGCGGGATCGAGCGATCGCACGACGGCCTCGATCAGCATGATCGCGCGCGCCAGCACCAGCAGGTGAAGCGGCACCGCGAAGTTGGAGCCGCGCGTGGCGATCACGAGATGGCCGAACGCCTCGCCCACGGACCACTCGTTGAGCGGCCGGCGCGAATACTCCGACATCAGCACGGCCACCGCGGGATGCAGCCGCTCGCGATCCGAGCTCTTCGAGAGCATGCCGAGCTGCAGCCACGAATCGAGCACCCACTCGGTGTCCTGCTCGGTGAACGCGAGCACGAAGGCGGCGAGCGCATGACGCGTCGGGCGGTCGAGGCTGCCGACGACGCCGAAGTCGTGCAGCGCGAGCCGGCCGTCCTCGGTCACCAGGATGTTCCCCGGGTGCGGATCGCCGTGGAAGAACCCGAGCACGAAGAACTGGTGCACGTAGGCGTCGATCAGGTGCTGCGCGAGGTCGGCGCGCCGCCCGGGTGCCGCGAGCTCGCTCAGGCGCTGGCCGAAGGTGCGCTCCTGCACCATCACCGTCTCGCTGCACATCTCCATGATCACGTCGGGAATCGCGAGCGTCGGCGAGCCGCGGAACGCCTCGGCGAAGCGCCGCGCGTTGCGCGCCTCCTCGCGCAGGTCGAGCTCGCGGCGCAGGTTGAGCCAGATCTCGCGCACCACCGCCTCCGCCTTGTAGCGCGTGAGCAGCGCGGAGAAATACGACAGGGAGCGCACCACCATCGCGAGGATGCGCATGTCGCGATCGACCTGCAGCGCGACTCCGGGGCGCAATACCTTGACCACCACTTCCTGGCCGGCAAACGTGCGCGCCGAGTGGACCTGCGCGACCGACGCGGCGGCGAACGGCACCGGGTCGAAGCGGATGAAGAGCTGCGACGGCGGCTTGCCGAGCGCGGCCGCGATCGCCGCGATCGACTCCTCCGGCGGGAACGGCTTCACGTCATCCTGCAGCTTGCTCAGCTCCACCAGGAAATCCGGCGGGAAGAGGTCGGTGCGCATGCTGAGCGCCTGGCCGAGCTTGACGAAGCTCGTGCCCAGGTCCTCGAGCAGGTGGGCGAAACGTTTCGCGGGCGTGGGCGTGCTCGTGAGGCCGAGGCGCCACGCGAGCATCCCGAGGAGGAAAGCGCTGCCGCGGAAGAAGACCCAGGAGGCGCGCCCGATGGTGCTGCCGGAACCGATCGCCATATTGTCTCTGAGGCGATGGCGCCGATTACGTTCCCGGCGGCGCTGTCGCCGGGGCGCCCGCCTCCGGCGGCTGGAACTGCGGGTCGCCCATCTGCCAGAGCAGGAACGAGTAGATGTCGGCGAGCTCCTCGTCGCGCTGGCTGCGCGCCGCACCCGGTCCATGCCCCGAGGCGTAATCGACACGCAGCAGCACCGGCTTCGCGGCGCCGCCCGAAGCCTGCAGCCGCGCCGCCAT
>JANPHA010000441.1:0-18833 GCA_031424255.1 Burkholderiales bacterium
TGAAGGCGGGTTCCTGGGCGACGCTCGCGAGCTTGATATCCGGTGCGAGCCACACCTTGCCGTCGTCGGGGCGGGCGAGCCCCTCGATCATCTTCAACAGGCTCGATTTGCCGGTGCCGTTGCGGCCGATGAGCCCGATGCGCTCGCCCGGTTCGATCCCGAGGTCGGCATGGTCGAGCAGGGGAACATGCCCGTAGGCGAGGGAGACTTCGGAGAGCTGGAGGAGGGGCAATTCGGGGGACCGCGGCGGGGTGCAGACCGCATTTTCTCATTTTGGCACGCTAAACTGGCTCGTGTCTCAGTTTGAATCCGAGATGTCTTGACTTGGGGCCAAGTAGGTTGGAGCGAGGGTCATCCAGTGAGCCTGCCGCTCGTTATATTGATCGAGCCCCGAATAAGCGCCATTTACCCCATGCCCGCTCCCATCGAGACACTCTACGAGGCACTCGGCGTCCCCCGAAATGCGAAGCTGACCGACATCACGCGCGCCTATAACCGCATCCGCGCGGAGATGCGGAAGGAGACCGCCGCGCCGGACCGCAAGCGAGCCGACCGCGTGCAGAAGGCCTACGAGGTGCTGTCGGATGAGCAGCGCCGCGACGAATACGACGCGTCCCTGGCTGCGCCGGATCGCAAGCGCCTCGCGCGCACGGCCGGCCTCGGCGCCGGGGCGCTGGCAGTCGTGGCGGCCGGCGCATGGTTCGTCATGCGTCCCGCGCCCGTGCCCCCGGCGCCCGCGCGCAATCCCCAGGACATCCTCTATTGGGCGACCGCGTCGGTGGGCCGCGTGCAGTCGATCGAGATGTCCGGCCAGACCGTGCAGCTGGGCCTCGCGTTCGCGGTCGGTGGCGGCGTGATGGTGACCCCTTGCAAGGGCATCACGCCGGGCGCGCAGCTCTTCGTGCACTTCCAGCCGCGCGCGCTGCCGGCCCGCGTGACGATGGCGAGCGAGCCGCTCGGCCTCTGCAAGCTCGCGGTGGCCGGCGTCGGAAGCTGGCCGCTGCCGGTCGGAGTCGCACCGATCAAGGTCGGGGACAAGGTCTACACGACGAAGATGAGCGCGGCGGGTGAGGTGGCGCTGGTCGACGGGAGCGTGAAGCGTGTGCTGCCCGAGTCCGGCGGCACCGTGATCGAGGCGACGCTGCCGATCGGATCGAGCGATGGCGGGGCGCCGCTGCTCGATGTCTACGGCCGCGTCATCGCGATCGCGCACGCGCAGCCCGAAGGCGCGGGCCGCTACGTGGTGGTGCCCGCGGGCTGGATCCTCGATACGCGTGCGCTGCGTCCGAAGGCCGCCCCGACGCCCGCGCCCGGGGGCGGGACCGAGATCGCGCAGGACCCGAAGGATGCGAAGCAGCCGAAGGAGGTCCCCCAGAATCGGCGCGAAAAGCTGCAGGAAGCCTTCCGGCCCCCGCCCCAGGTGCCCGACGACCTCTGAAATCCGACCCGGTTTGTCGCCCGCAAGCAACGCTTGCCGGCAACCATTGTTCACAATTTCTGCACCCTTTCGACCACCGCCGCTGGCATGATATAGGCATGCGAAAACCGGGACTTACACTTCTCCTCGCGTGGCTCGCGCTGCCCGCTTTGGGCCTCGCGGCGGAGCTGCGCGCGGAGCCGGAAATCCAGCCCGCCGCGGCCGTGCAGGAGGCTCCGAAAGCGCATCGCGCGCCGGCGGCGAGCGTTCGCCATGTGGACCTCGGCGCGTTCGCGCCGGACCTCTCGAAGACCCTCACCGCAACCGGCAGGACCGGGACGCCGCTGCAAATCGGATTCGCGCGACCGGTGGCGGAGCTCGCCACACCGGCCGATTTCAGCGCCAATCTCGCCTGGCAGCCTCTGCCCGAAGGCGGGCAGGTCGCGGCGCTCAGCGTGGCGAGCCCCGGGGCGGCCGGCGTGCGCATGGGATTGCGGATCGAATCGATTCCCGACGGCACGGTCGCGCGCTTCTACGCGCCGGGCGAAGACGGCGCGACCGAGGTCGACGCGACCCAACTGCGCGCGCTCGCCGCGCCCAGCGGAACGTACTGGTCCCCGATCGTCGAGGCGGACACGATCGTCGCCGAGATCGCGATCCCCGCGGGCGCGAGCGCGTCCGATGTGCGCATCGCGAGCCCCACCGTCTCCCATCTCGTCGCTTCCGCGAGCACCA
Source organism: Burkholderiales bacterium (assembly GCA_031424255.1). Taxonomy (GTDB): domain Bacteria; phylum Pseudomonadota; class Gammaproteobacteria; order Burkholderiales; family Usitatibacteraceae; genus Usitatibacter. The sequence continues at coordinate 2,153 of JANPHA010000441.1, forward strand.
CATTCGTGATGCCGAAGGCGGCGGCGGCGGCGTGCAACAACGATGTCATGTGCTACCAGGGCACGTGGGCGCTGGAGAGCAGCGCGGTCGCGCGCATCGTGTTCACGGACGCGGGCTCGAGCTACCTGTGCTCCGGCACGCTCGTCGCCGACAAGGACACGACCACGTTCGTGCCGTATTTCCTCACCGCGAACCACTGCGTCTCGACGCAGGCGAGCGCGGCCTCGGTGCAGTCGTACTGGTTCTATCGCGCCACCGCGTGCAACAGCGGCGTGAAGGGCGCGTACCAGACGTTGAGCGGCGGGGCCACGCTGCTCTACGCGACGGATACCACCGACACTTCGTTCATGCGCTTGAACGGCACGCCGCCCGGGGGCGTGGGATACGTGGGCTGGAACGTGGGATCGGTCCCGGTGGCCGGATCGAGCGTGACCGGCATTCATCACCCGCAGGGCGACCTGCAGAAGATCGCTTTCGGCGACCTGCGCGCGTACAGCATCTGCACGGCCTCCGGAGCCGACTCGTTCGATTGCCAGGGCGCGACGGCCAATAGCGCGACCTTCTACACGGTCAACTGGACCAGCGGGCTCACCGAGGGTGGCAGCAGCGGCTCGAGCCTCTTCCTCGACAACGGCCGCTACCTGCTGGGCCAGCTCTATGGCGGCGATGGATCGTGCAACGCCGTGCGCACCGATTACTACGGCCGTTTCGACCTTGCCTACAATGCGGCGCTTTCGCAGTGGCTCGGCGGACCCGGCACCACGACGGCGGCGGCCACGACTTCCGCGAACAACTACTCGGACATGTGGTGGAATGCGGCGGAATCGGGCTGGGGCATCAGCATCACGCAGCACGGCTCGACGATCTTCGCGGCCTGGTACGTCTACGACGCCAACGGGCGTCCGCTCTGGGTCGTCATGCCCGGGGGGCAATGGAGCTCGAGCACGTCGTTCAGCGGCGATCTCTACACCACGACCGGCGACGATCCCACCGGCACGTTCGATCCCGCGTCCGTGGTGCGCACGCGGGTGGGAAGCGCCACGCTCGATTTTGCCAGCCTCACCCAGGCCACGCTCAGCTACACGGTCAATGGCGCATCCGGTTCGCGCCCGCTCACGCGGGAGCCCTTCGGCCCGGTGGCCGCGGCGCTCTCGACGAATTACGCCGATCTGTGGTGGAACGCTTCGGAATCGGGCTGGGGGCTTTCGATCAACCAGCAGTACCAGACCCTCTTCGCCGTCTGGTACACCTATGGCGCCGATCGTGTTCCCACGTGGTACGTGATGTCCGGGGGCAGCTGGGTTTCGAGCGGCGCGTATAGCGGCACGCTCTATCGCACCTCCGCGGCGCCGGTGCCATTCTTCGGCGCCAGCCGTTTCGACGCGAACTCGGTGACGCGCACGGCCGTGGGCTCGCTCACGCTGCGCTTCACCGGCGCGAATGCGGCGACGATGACCTACTCGATCAACGGCGTGTCCGGGACCAAGTCGATCACTCGCCAGCCGTTCTAGACCTCGACCTGGAAATCCGGATCGAAGGCGGCATTCTCGTTGATGTCGCCGCGCGAGTAGCCGCGCGGGTTGCACACCACGCGCGTCGCATTCACACGGTAGTCGAAGCTGTCGTGCGTGTGGCCGTGGATCCAGAGGGCCACGCGGCGCGCGTCCATCAGCCGCTCGAAGTCGGAAATGAAGCAGGCATTGAGCAGCGAGCCCGAGAACCGCGGATGGATGCTCGAGCGCGATGGCGCGTGGTGCGTGATCACCACCGTCGGGCCGGCGAAAGGGGATGCCAGCCGCCGCTCGAGCCAGCCCGCGTGGTGCGCGCAGAGCGCGGCCGACACCGCCGGCGTGAATGGCGCATCGTCGCGCCGGATCGCGCTGAAATCCCTCAGGGATGCCTGCGCCTGCGCCATCGCCTGCTCGCGCCGCTCGCCCTCGCCGAACAGGCGGAAGTCGGTCCACAGCGTCGTGCCGAGGAAACGCACGCCATCGATCACGCATTCGTCGTCGTCGAGCACGCGAATGCGCGTGCCGGCGCATAGCCGCTTCATTTCCTCGAGCGTGGCGTCGATGCTGCCGCCATAGAACTCGTGGTTGCCCGCGACGTACAGCACCGGCGCGGCGATGTCGGAGGCCCACGCCACGGCCTCGCGCGGCCGCGCGATGTCGCCTGCGAGGATCACCACATCCGCGCCATTGGCCGGGACCGGCAGAGGGCCGCAGGCGAGGTGCAGGTCGGAGAGGATGTTGAGTTTCAGGGGTTCAATACGCTGTCAGCTCTCGAGCTTCGCCTCCATCGTGATCCGGGCCTTGAGCAGCTTGGAGACCGGGCAGCCGGCCTTGGCCTTGGCGGCGATCTCCTGGAATTTCGCGTCGGTCGCGCCGGGGATCTTCGCGCTCAGCGTGAGGTGGCTCGACGTGATCTCGAATCCCTCGCCCACCTTCTCGAGCGTGACGGCCGCATGGGTTTCGAGCTTCTCCGGCGTGAGCCCCTCCTGCCCGAGCATCAGCGACAGCGCCATCGAGAAGCACGCGGCATGCGCCGCGGCGATCAGCTCCTCGGGATTGGTCCCCTTGCCGCCCTCGAAGCGCGACTTGAAGCCGTACGGGGCTTCCTTCAGCACGCCGGTCTCGGTGGAGATCGTGCCGCCGCCTTCCTTGATGCTGCCCTTCCAGACCGCCCAGCCCTTCTTGACGATGCCCATGATCACTCCTTGAACGAGGGGGAAACCGCAGGTTGGATGATGCCCCCGACGCTGCGTTCCCCGCCACGGCGCGTGCGCTGCAGCAGGAAGAAGGCGATCGAGAGGTTGAGCAGGTTCCACGCGATGCCGTTCAGGAACGCCGCGTGATAGGAGCCGGTCAGGTCGAAGATCCGGCCCGAGAGCCACCCGCCCAGCGCCATGCCGAGCATGGTGCACATGATCACCGCGCCCACGCGCGCGCCCGCCTCGGAAGCGGGGAAATGCTCGCGCACGATGATCGCGTAGGAGGGCACGAGGCCGCCCTGGAAGAGGCCGAAGAGCGCGGCGATGATGTAGAGCGAGACCAAGCCGTCGAACGGAAGGAAGAGCAGCAGCGCGGCACCCTGCAGCAGCGAGCCCAGCAGCAGGGTGCGCAGCCCGCCGATGCGATCGCAGATCACGCCCGAGGCGAGGCGGCTCACGATGCCGCACGCGAGCATGAGCGAGAGCATCTCCGCGCCGCGCGCCGCGCCATAACCGAGGTCGCCGCAGTAGGCGACGATGTGCACCTGCGGCATCGACATCGCCACGCAGCATGCGAGACCGGCCACGCAGAGCAGCGCCTGCGCGGTCGAGGGCGCGAGTCCGAACGGCCGGCTCGCAACGTTCGCGACGCCCGGCAGGGTCGGGCCGGCGGGAGCGATCGGCGGGCGCTGTCGCATCAGCAGCGCGAGCGACGCCATCGCGACGAAGCAGAAAACGCCCATTCCGAGGTAGGTCTGCCGCCAGCCCACGGCCTCGATGAAGTGCTGCACGATGGGCGGCCAGAGCGCTCCACCGAGGTAGTTGCCGCTCGCGCACACCGCGACCGCGATGCCGCGCCGCCGCACGAACCACAGCGACGTGTCGGCGAGCAGCGGCGAAAAGGTTGCCGAGGCGCCGAGCAATCCGACCAGCAGGCCGTGCGCGACGTTGAAGGTCCAGATGCCGCTGGCGCTCCCCGCGACCGCGTAGCCGAGCCCGAGGCCCGCGGCGCCGATCAGCAGGGGCACCATCACGCCGAAGCGATCGGCAATGCGGCCCATCAGCAATCCCCCCACGCCGAAGCCGATCATCAGCAACGCGTACGAGGTGGAAGCATCGGCGCGCGCCACGCCGAACTCCGCCTGCACGGTCGGCAGCACCACGGCGACCACGTACATGCCGCTGGCACCCACCGTCATCAGCGCGAGCGTGACCATGAGGCGCCCGACCGCGTAGCGGGAATCGGGCTGCGGTTGTGCCGCGGAATGCGTCGAATTGCCTATTCCCATCTCCGGTAGAATCGATGCTCACGCCGAATCCGGAAAATAGCATGACGCACGCCGCTCGCTGGTGGGCCATGGGGCCCGCATGACGCATAGCGCGACCATCGCCGGGGACGGGCGCGAAGCCCGCCGCGTGAACGCCCGGATGGTGTCGCTGATCGCCCTCGGAGTCCTTCTGCTCGTGGGTCTCGAGATCGGATACTCGATCGCGCTCGCACCCTACGAGATCCGCGCCGCGCCCGCCGCCCGCGGCCAGGCCGCGCCGCATTCCTTCTTCCGGGGCCCGATCTCGGCCGCGCTGCTCGGCCGCTCCTAGGGCTGCCGCGGCGGGGCGGATCCAGGCATGCGCGAAGCGGAGCTGCGTCGAGTCCTGCTGGTCAAGGCGATCGAGGACGAGGACCGCGACGGCACGCTGATTCCGGTCGCCGATCGCGTCGCCGCCGCACGCGAAGCCAGGCGCGACGCGGCTTCTGCCGAGGTCGACGACGAGGCGCTGCTCGCCGCACGCGCCGCGCGGCTCGCCTCGAAGATCGTCGCGCGCCACCCGTTCGTCGAGACCGTGTCCGCGCTCGTCGCGGGGCCTGCTTGGATCGGCTGGCTGCTGATCGCGATCGCGTTCCTCTTCGGAATCGCGCTCTCCGCGCTCGATGGCACGCGGCGCATCAACATCCTCGCCTTTGCGCTGTTCGGGCTGGTGCTGTGGAACCTCGCCGTCTATGCGATCGTGGCACTCGACGCGCAGCGCCCGGCGCCGGAAGCGGGCTTCGTGCGGGGCGGGTTGCCGGCATGGCTCGCGGCCGCGGGGCTCGCGCAGGCCTCGCGCTTGATCGCCCGGTCGCGCACGTTCAACGCGCATCTCGCGCAGGCCTTGGGACGCTTCACTTCGCAATGGTATGCCGCGGCCAGGCCGCTGCTGCTGTGGCGCGCGACACGGCTCTTCCACCTGTGCGCGGCGGCGGCCGGCATCGGGCTGATCGCGGGCTTGTACGTGCGCGGCATCGCGCTCGACTACCAGGCCGGGTGGGAGAGCACTTTCCTCGATGCGCCGCAGGTGCGGCGCGTCCTCGCCGTGCTCTACGGACCCGCGTCGTGGCTGACGGGCCTCGCCATTCCCGACGCAGAGCGCCTCGACGCGATCCGCTGGCGCGACGGCGTGGGCGGCGAGGGCGCCGCGCGGTGGATCCATTTGCTTGCCGCGACCGCCGCGATCTTCATCGTGGTGCCGCGCGTACTGCTGGCGTTGCTCGCGACACTCGCGATCGCGCGCTGGTCGGCGCGCTCGCCCCTGCCGCCCGAGCTCGCGGGCTATTTCCGCCGCGCGTTCGGCGCCGCGGGCGCGATCGAGCGAGGCATCGCGACGGTGGTGCCGTACGCGTACGATCCGGGCGCCGAATCGCTCGCGCGGCTGCGCACGCTGCTGCCCGCCGAGCTGGGCGAGCATCTCGCGACCGACGTGCAGGTGCCGGTGCGCTACGGCGAGGAAGACGCGTTTGTCGCGAGCCTGCGCGGCAGCGAGGGCGGCCTCGCCGATGTCGTGGTGCTGCTCGTGAGCCTTGCCGCCACGCCCGAGGATGAGAACCACGGCGCCATGATCGCGGGCGTGCGCGACTGCCTCGCCGCTGCGCGTCCCGGCACGCAATTGCTGGTGCTGGTGGATGAGGGGCCGTATGCCGCGCGCATGAACGCCGCGGGCGGTGCCGCAAGCCGCGTCGACGAGCGCCGCAAGGCCTGGCGTGAATTCGTCTCGGCGCGCGGGGTGGCTCCCTGGCTCGCGGACCTTTCGACGTGACCGTCGTCAACCTGAGCCTCGTGTCGCACACCAACGTCGGCAAGACGACGCTGATGCGCACACTCATCCGCCGCGACATCGGCGAGATCGCCGATCGCGCGCATGTCACCGAGCGCTCCGAAGGGCATGCGTTGGTGGAGACGCCCGAAGGCGACGTGTTGCGCCTGTGGGACACGCCCGGGTTCGGCGACAGCGCGCGGTTGCTGAAGCGCCTGCGGGCGAGCGGCAACCCGATCGGCTGGCTGCTGACGCAGGTGTGGGACCGTTTCACCGACCGGCCGTTTTTCAGCAGCCAGCAGGCGATCCGCAACGTGCGCGATGAGAGCGACGTCGTGCTGTACCTGGTCAATGCCGCCGAGGATCCCGCATCGGCCGGATATGTCGAGGCGGAGTTGCGCATCCTCGCGTGGATCGGAAAGCCGGTGCTGCTGCTGTTGAACCAGATGGGGCCGGCGCGTGCGCGCAGTGCGGAATCCGCGGACGAAGCCGCATGGAGCGGGCACCTCGCGTCATTCGTGCAGGCACGCGATGCCATCGGCCTCGATGCGTTCGCGCGCTGTTGGGTGCAGGAAGACCGCTTGCTCGCCGCGGTGGGGCCGATGCTGCCCGAGGCGAAGCGCAACGCGATGACCGGCTTGCGGCGCGCATGGCAAGCGCGAAACCTGGAAGTGTTCGGCGCTTCGATGCATGCCCTCGCCGCGCAGCTCGCCGCAGCCGCCGCCGATCGCGAAGTCCTTGCGCCGGGCGCCTCGGGGGCCGCGGGTCTCGCGCGCAAGGCGAGCCGCTGGCTGGCATCCCTCGCGAGCGACGGCGAGAAGCCGGATCCGACCGCGGAGCGTGGAATGAACGCGCTCGCGCAACGCCTCGACGCGCAGGTGCGCGACAGCACCGATCGCCTGATCGAGCTGCACGGATTGTCGGGGCACGCGAAACAGGCGATCCCGGCGCGCATGGCCGGCCAGTTCGCTCTCACGATGCCCGCCGATGTCGGCGCGACCGGCGTAATCGGCGGCATGGTCACCGGCGCGCTCGGCGGCCTCGCCGCGGATCTGTCCGCGGGCGGCCTCACGTTCGGCGCGGGCGCGCTCATCGGCGGCATCCTCGGGGCGCTCGGTGCGGGAGGCGCGGCACGCGCCTACAACCTGATCACCGCAAGCGAAGGCGGAAGCGTGCGCTGGTCGCCGGCATTTCTCTCGCACCGGCCGTCGGCCGCGTTGCTGCGCTACCTCGCGGTGGCGCACTACGGGCGCGGGCGGGGCGATTGGGTCGAGGGCGAGTACCCGGCCCATTGGCGCGCGCTGGTCGACGAGGTGGTCGCGGGCCATCGCGGCGAATTCGACGCGGCGTGGGCGAATGCGGAGCAGGGCGTGGGCGCGGAGGTCCTCGCCGTGCAACTCGAGCCCGTCATCAAGGAGGCCGCGCGCGCGGCGCTGGTGCGGCTCTATCCGCAAGCGGCGGGAATATTCACCGCCTAGCGCGCATGCTCCGCTATGGCTTCGATCAGCTCGTCCCAGTGCTCCACCGCGAGCGCGTGCCCCATGTCGGGAAGGATCTTGAGCTTCGCATTGGGAATCGCCTTGGCGGTGGCGTGGCCGTGCGCCACCGGGATCAGCGGATCGGCGGCGCCGTGAATCACGAGCGTGGGATGGGTCACTGAGGCCAGCAGCCGCTTGCGGCTGCCGGAGATCGAGACCGCCATCAGCTGCCGGCCCGCGCCCGCGGGATTGCTGCCGTAGTCGTACAGGCGCTCGGCGCGATGCCGGTCGCGCGCCTCGTCGCGCGGGAATTTCGAGCCGCGCAGCGTGCGCCATGTCCGGCGGCAATATTCGGCGTAGCTTTCGCGGTCGGTGGGCGGGCGGTCCATCAGCGCGCGCATCGCGGCGGGCGTGGGCGCGGGCAGCGTGAGCTCCCCCGTGGTCGACATGATCGAGGTGAGCGAGATCACGCGCTCCGGATGCTGCACCGCGAGGAGCTGCGCGATCATTCCGCCCATCGACACGCCGACCACGTGCGCGCGCGCGATCCCGAGCGCGTCGAGGAGTCCCGCCGTGTCGTCGGCCATGTCGCCCAGCTTGTAACTCGTGCCCTTGGGCAGGTGGGTCGACTTGCCCACGTCGCGGTTGTCGAAGCGGATCACGTGATAGCCGCGCGCCGCGAGCTGCTGGCAGAACTCGTCGTCCCACTCGATCATCGGCTGCGCGAAGCCCATCACGAGCAGCAGCGCCGGATCTGCCGCGCGCCCGAACATCTGGTAGGCGATCTCGATCCCGTTGGCGCGCGCCATCGCGGGCGCCGCGGGGGCAGCCGGCGCCGCGCGCCCGAGCCGGGGCTTGCGCCCGAACAGCGCGGCGATGAAGTTACGCAGGCGTGAGAAGAGGCCCATCGGAATATTCGCGGAGGTTCGTTCCAGTGTGACACACGCGCGAACGAATCGGCGCCGTCGCAGTCCTGTCAGTATGGCCACCGTGCGCAAGGGGCAGGCGCCGCCCCACATCACCCGCGAGGAATTCGGCAAGCGCTTCCGCGAATCGTTCTACGGACCGGACTACGAGGCGGCCGAAGAGGCCGTCGCGAAGCTCGAGGCGGTCGCGTGGCGCGCATACGAGGGCCGCAAGAAGGCGCCGATCACGATCAAGGCCGGGCCCGGTTTCGCCGACCCCGGATATGATCTCTCGGTCGAGTGGAAAGCCGCGAGCGACCGGCTGAAACGCGCGGAGATCCGCAACAAGGATGCCGCCACGCCCTCGCGCGTGCTGGTGATCTGCGGCTCGCCGCGCAACGACGGCACGTGCCCGGGCGAGATCTCGAAGACGTTTCGGCTGGCGAAGCTCGCGCAGGAAGCGCTCGCCGCCGAGACGATCGAGGTCGATTTCCTCGATCTCAGCCTGCTCGCCTCCGAATACGGGCGCAACATCCATCCGTGCAAGGGCTGTGTCTCCACCGCGATGCCGCTGTGCCACTGGCCGTGCTCGTGTTACCCCAACCACAGCCTGCACCAGGTGAACGACTGGATGAACGAGATCTACGAGCGCTGGGTCGCGGCGCACGCGGTGCTGATCGTGACGCCGGTCCACTGGTACCAGGCCACGAGCGCGCTCAAGTTGATGGTCGATCGACTCGTCTGTGCCGATGGCGGCAACCCCGATCCCACTTCGACGCACGGCAAGGATGCGCAGAAGGCGAAGGAGATCGAGCTCGCCGGCTGGGGCTATCCGAAGCATCTCGCCGGCAGGGCGTACGGCGTGGTGGTGCACGGCGACGTCGCCGGCATCGAGGTCGCGCGCCACGCGCTCACCGGCTGGCTCGACTGGATGGGATTGATCGACGCGGGGTCGATGGCGCGGCTCGATCGCTACATCGGCTATTTCGAGCCGTACGCCACCAGCCACGACGATCTCGACCGCGACACCGCGGTGCAGGAAGAGGTGCGCAATGCCGCACGCGCGGTGGCCCAGGCGGTGCGCGAGCTGCGCGCCGGCCGGTTGTCGAATCCCGACGGGAAATTGACGGCCCCGCGCCCGAAGTAGAATCGCGGCATGAACCGGTTGACGACCGAGCGCCTCGACCTCGAGCCGCTCGAGGCGCGCCACGCGCTCGAGATGTTCTCGGTTCTCGGCGATCCCGCGATCTACCGCTTCATCGACGAGTCGGTGCCCGTGGCCCCGGAGACGCTCGAGAAGCGCTACCAGATGCTCGAGGGCAGGGCCTCTCCCGACGGCCGGCAATCGTGGCTCAACTGGATCGTGCGTGAGCGCTCGTCAGGCCGCGCCGTGGGCTACGTGCAGGCGACCGTGGGCGAAGACGCGCAGGCGGACATCGCCTACGTGTTCGCCACCGAGGCGCAGGGGCGCGGCTTCGCGCGCGAGTCGGTGAGGGCGACGCTCGCCGAACTCGGCGCAAGCCACGGTGTTGCGACATACCGCGCACGCGTCGATGCGCGCAACGAGCGCTCGATCCGGCTGCTGCGCGGCCTCGGCTTCGAGCGCGTCGGCTCGAACCGGGGCGACGATCTCTTCGCCAAATAATCTTCCCCTCTTTATTTGCGCCGCGGCGACGGCGGTTGCGGCGGCGAACGGCAGCCACCCCAGCATCGATCTTTTCATGTTCTCACCGGCGAGCTGGAACGAGATCGCGAGATGATGCTCGTACAATGTCCCGCGAATTCACGATGGCCTCCGCGATGATGCGACCGATCCGCCCGGCAACCGCGTTCCTGTTCTTCACGATTTTTCTCGGCGCGATGCCGGGCGCCGCCTGCGCGCAACCGCTGCGCCGTGCCGGCTATCTCGGCGTGCAGGTGTCGCCGGCGCCCGTTACCGGGCCGGTGCGTGCCAAAGGGGTCGTGATCGATGCCGTTTTTCCGGGCGGCTCGGCGCAGGAAGCGGGCCTGGAACCCGAGGACCTGGTCACGCGCGTCGATGGCCGCGACGTCGAGGATCGCGAGGAATTCGCGCGCATAGTGCGCAAGCTGCGCGCGGGGGACGCGATCCGGGTCGAGGGGCGGCGCGCGACCGGGCCTTTCGCATTGAGCATCACGGTGAAGGCGCGCGCGCCGGAAGTGGCCGCCGGCATGGAAGTGTCGTACGAATCGGTCGCGGTCGACGGCCACCGGCGGCGCACGTTGGTCGCGGTGCCCGCCGAAGCGTCCGGAAAGCGGCCCGCGGTGCTGTTCGTCACCGGCGTGGGTTGCTTCTCGCAGGAGATCCTCGATCCGAACGACGGCGTGGCGCGTTTCCTTCACGGGCTCACGCGCGCCGGCTTCCTCACGATGCGCGTCGAGAAGCCGTCGATGGGCGATAGCGAAGGGCCCGCATGCGCGAGCCCCGAGGCCGACCTCGACTCCGAAGTGCGCGGCTATGTCGCCGGGTTGCGCGCGCTCAGGAAGGATCCGCGCGTCGATCCCGACAACGTGTTCGTGGTGGGACTGAGCATGGGCGGCATCGAGGCCCCGCTCATCGCCGCGGCGGAGCCGGTGAAGGGTGTCGTGGTCATCAATACCGCCGCGAAGCCGTTCTTCGAGTACCTGCTCGAGACGCGCCGGCGCCAGCTGCAGCTTGGCAAGACGCCGTTCGACGAGATGGACAAGGCGCTCGCGCTGAGCACCACCTGCAGCTATCGGCTGTTGATCGAGAAGCGCACGCCCGACGAGATCCTGAAGTCGGCGCCCGAGTGCGCCGAGCACATCCGGTTTCCCGCGCCGTACACGTACATGCAGCAGTGGGCCGCGCTCAACATGGGCGCGGCCTGGAAGGCGGTTGCGGCGCCCGTGCTCATCGTCGTCGGCACCTCGGATTACATCGCCGGCGTGTTCGATTCACCCTACCTGTCCGAGTTGATCAACAGCTACCAGCCCGGCCGTGCCACGCTCACACTGGTCAACGGCATGGACCACTACCTGACCAGGGCGCCGTCGATGAGGGAAAGTTTTACGCGCACGGGCAAGGGCGAGTTCGAGCCCGCGGTGCTGGATGCGGTGGTGGAGTGGCTGCGGCAGCACATCCGTAGCCGGGAAGGAGCGTAACATCCGCGCGGACCATGCGGCCGAATGGACAACGTACCGTGGTACGGGCTCTAGGCTGTACTGCTGTGCATCTTGGACGCCAAAGGAGCTCAAGGGAATGCCCGAGGGTATGACCATCGGACGGCTCGCAAAAGCCGTCGGGGTGAACGTCGAGACGATTCGCTATTATCAGCGCCGCGGCCTGATCGACGAGCCCACGAAGCCCCTCGGAGGTCATCGTCGCTACCCGGCGTCCGTCGAAGGGCGCATCGGCTTCATCCGCCGTGCGCAGCAGCTCGGCTTCACGCTTGCGGAGGTGAAGGCCCTGCTCGACCTTTCCCACGGTCGCGACGTGCGCCAGACCTGCCTGATCGCCGAGAAGCGCCTCGCCGCGCTCGATTCCCACGTGGCGCAGCTGAACAAGATGCGCCGCGAGCTGAAGGGGCTGCTCGACGAATGCGCCAAGGCGAAGGGCAACCGCCACGATCCGATCATCTCCGCTCTGCTCGCGGCGGACGGGCGAGGCTCCGGCAAGGACTGACGGCTAGTCCGAACGGACCGCAGCGGGCGCGCTGAGGGTTGCATCGGCGCCCTGCACACTCGGTCCCATGAAAACGCCCTCCCACCGGCCGGCCGCGCGCGTCGTGTTGGCCGCATTTGCGTTGTGCTGCGTGCAGCACGCCGCGATTGCGGCGGTGTACCGCGCGGAGCCCGAGGTCCAGCCGCCGGCGTTGAGCGCGCGGGCCAAGGCAAAGGCGTTGCACCCGGCCACGATCGCCAACGTGCGCCTTCCGGCGCCCGCGGCCGATCTCGCCAAGGACCTGGTCGCGTCGCTCGGGCCCGGGGCGCCGCTGCAGGTGGGCATCGGCCGCACGGTGATGGAGCTTCGCAGCGGCGCGGACCTCGCGCGCCGGCTCGCGTGGGAGACGATCGCCGGGGGACATCGGGTCGCCGCGATCAGCGTTACCTCCGAAGGCGCGGCCGCGCTGCGCCTCGGGCTGCGGATCAACGCGCTGCCGATCGACACGGTGCTGCGTTTCTACGCACCCGGCGAGGCCGGGATATTCAGCGTGACCAACGACGAGATGAGGGCGAGCCTCGCGCGCAACCTCGAGGACGACGGGCAGGTCTTCGACACGCGCACCTACTGGTCGCCGGTGGTCGAGGGCGACACGATCGTGCTCGAGATCGATATTCCCGCCGCGGCGAGTCCCGCGGAGGTCGAGATCGCCTCGCCCGCGGTGTCGCACCTGGTGGCCTCGCCCGCGACGAATTTCGCGATGCCCAAGGCCGCGTCGAGCTGCAACCTCGACGTGATGTGCTACCAGGACACGTGGGGCCCGGAGAGCAATTCCGAAGCGCGCATCATCTTCACGCGCGACGGCGCGAGCTATGTCTGCTCGGGCACGCTGATCGCCGACCAGGATCCGTCCAGCCTGATCCCGTTTTTCCTCACCGCCAACCACTGCATCTCGGCGCAGACCGACGCGTCGACGATCCAGAGCTACTGGTTCTATCGCTCGAGCGCGTGCGACAGCGGCGTGCGCGGCCCATCGAAGACGCTCGCAGGTGGCGCGACGCTGCTCTACGCGAGCGACCGCACCGACACCTCGTTCCTGCGCCTCAACAACCCGCCGCCGGCGGGCGCGGTCTACGCGGGCTGGATCGTCGGCGCCACTCCCCCGTTGGGGGCGCAGGCCACCGGCATCCACCATCCGACCGGCGACCTGCAGAAGATCAGCTTCGGCAACTTCAGCGCCTACTACACCTGCGCGTCCTCGGGCGACGGGACGTTCTCGTGCAACCGCTCGACCGCATCGACCTCGACTTTCTTCGGCGTGCAATGGCGCAGCGGCATCACCGAATCCGGCAGCAGCGGCTCGGGGTTGTTCCTCGATGACGGGCAGTACCTGGTCGGGCAACTCTACGGCGGCAGTGGCAACTGCACGACCTCCGGGACCGACTACTACGGACGCCTCGACGTCGCGTACAACGCCGCGCTTTCGCGCTGGCTCGGCACGACCTCCACCGGGACGAACACGCTCGGACCGCAGGAGAACTATTCCGACCTGTGGTGGAATCCGGCCGAGTCGGGATGGGGCCTGAGCATCACGCAGCACGGCACGATGATCTTCGCGGCGTGGTACATCTACGACGACGCGGGCCGCCCGAGCTGGGTGGTGATGCCGGGCGGGCGATGGACATCGCCGACGCAATTCGCCGGCGATTTGTACACGGTGACGGGACCCGATCCCACCGGGCCCTTCGATGCGTCGCAAGTCGTGCGCACGCAGGCCGGGTCGGCGACGCTCACGTTCGCGGCGCGCGACAGCGGCACGCTCTCCTACCAGGTGAACGGCATTGCCGGCAGCAAGGCGATCCAGCGCCAGGCGTTCGGCGTGCCCGACTCGACCGCGACGCAAAGCTTCCAGGACCTGTGGTGGAACGCGGATGAATCGGGCTGGGGGCTTTCCATCAGCCAGCAATACCGCACGCTCTTTGCGGTCTGGTACAGCTACGATGCCGACCGGCGCGGCACCTGGTACGTGATGCCCGGCGGCACGTGGAACGGCAACACCTATTCGGGCGCGCTTTACCGCACGGTCTCCGCGCAGGGCGCGTTCCTCGGCAGGGGCTTCGATCCCGGCGCCGTGGGACGCACTCCGGTGGGATCCATGGCGATCACCTTCAACGACGCGAGCTCCGCGACGATGAGCTACACGGTGGACGGCATCAGCGGCAGCAAGGCGATCACGCGGCAGCCGTTCTAGCGAGGCGCGTCGCGCGCGCTTGTGAGAGACATGTAGGACTTTACCGACAGCATCCGCGCGCGCATCTCGGAATAATGGGGCGGTCCACGGAGGTGAAATGGCAAAGCTTGCGAATTCGAATGCGCTCGCTTCGGGCAATCCCTGGAGCCTGATGGCGCCGCACGATCACATCTGCCAGGTCTATGGCAGCGAAGGTGCGTTTCTCGACGCTTTGGAAGGCTTCGTCGATGCCGGCTTTCGCGCGGGCGAAGCGGTCATCCTGATTGCGACTCGCGAACACTTGCGCGACCTCGAAGCGCGCGTGGATATCGAGCCCGCCCGCGCGCAGGGCCGCTACCTCGCGTTCTCGGCCGAAGACACGCTCGCGCAATTCATGGTGAACGGGTGGCCGGACGCGCAGCGCTTCACGCAGGTGATCTGCGGCGTGCTCGCGCGGGCACGGCACGGCGGACACGATGTGCGGGCTTTTGGCGAGATGGTCGCCATCCTCTGGGCCAAGGGCCACTACGCGGCGACAGTGCGCCTGGAGCACCTGTGGAACAAGCTTTTGCAAGTCGAAGAGCTGCCGCTCTTCTGCGCCTATCCGCGCGCCGGATTCTCGCGGGGGAACCTCGAGACCATCAGCGAGCTGCATGCCGCGCATTCGCGCGTGATCGGCGCTTGACGTAGGACAGCGCTGTCGCCTGAACGCCTAGGCCAACCGGCGCGCGCCGGGTCGCGTCGTGCGCTTGTCTAACAGCGTGCATTCCCACAGGAGACTCATCATGCGCAAGCTTGCCCCCGTCCACTTCGCGGCCTCACTCGTGATCGCGGTCTGCGGCGCCCCGGCGGTCGCGGCGACCGGTTCGGTGGCGCCCGTCGCTGGCGGCAATACCGCTGCGCGTGCGGCCGCCGTGCCCACGGCGTCGTCGTCGCCAAGCGTCAATCCGAACGCCCCGCTGGTTTCGAGCGGCAATTCCGGCAGCTCGTCGACCGGCACCTCGACCTCGTCGTCCGGCCTGGCGACGAGCGGGAGCGGCGCATCGGCCAATCCGACCGCGGGCCAGAGCAGCGGCAGTACCATCACCGGTACGTCCACGGGCGACGTTTTCTCGGGCTCTTCGCGCGGCAATGCTCCGCCGGTGGGTCCCGCCAGCGTGAATTCTCCGACCACCGATACGTTCGCCACGGCGACCAACAACGCCTTTGTCGGCAGCGGCGTGGTGATCACCAACGGCGTCACACCGAGCGACATGGGCGTGAATGCCAACGGCGAGCTGGTCGGCAATCCCGCAGCCAACGTGAACACATCGATTGCGCCCAATGCGATTCCCGATGCGGGCCGCATCGGCGCGGTGGTCGCGCCGGAGCTCGATCAGGCGGCACGCCGTGAGGTGCAGCGCGAGCGCAATGTCGCCGCGCGCAAGGGCCAGAGGCTCTACAGCATCACGCCGCGCACCAGCGTCGATCGCACCGACCAGATGCCCGACGACCCGAAGATGCCCACGCGCTAGAAAGAAGGCCCTGGCTGGACCGGTACTCCCGGCTCACGCCGGAATCAGGGTGCCGCGCGCGAACTCGAAGAGATCGTCGATCAGGCGGTCCGATGCCGCCGCCGCGCCCGCCCCATCGCCCGCGGCGAGCGCGCGGGCGAGATCGACGTGGAAGCGCATGGTGGTGCCGGCCTCGCCATGCGCGGTGTGATGGAAGAACCAGAAGCGCCGCGAGGTCGAGTGCAGGGTCGCCACCGTGCTCGCGGCGACGTCGTTGCGCGCGGCGCGCGCGGCCTGCAGGTTCATCTCGTTGTCGAGCTTGAGGAACGCCTTGATGTCGCCCGCCGTGGCGGCGCTTTCCATCCGATCCGCGAGCTGCGTCATCTGCGCGCGCTCGGCCTCGGTCGAGCGTGTGGCGGCGGCGCGCGCGATCAGGCGGTCGAGCTCGCGGCGCGTCTCGAGCACCTGGAGCTGCTGGCCCACGTCGATCGCGGTCACGATCACGCCGCGGCGCGGCAGGATCTGCACGAGGTGCTCGCGTGCGAGCCGCTGCAGCGCCTCGCGGATCGGTGTCGTGCCGATGCCGATCCGGTCGCTCAGCATCGCCTCGGAGACGACGCTGCCGGGCTCCAGGTCGAGCGTGATGATCAGCTCCTCGATGCGCCGGTAGGCTTCTTCGTTCAGCGTGCGTGGCGGGTCGGCGCGCGCGGGCGCGGCGGCGCGCACTTTCGAGGGGCGTCTTTTCATGCGCGCGGTCACTCGACCTTGATGTGCGCCGCTTTCACCACGTCGCCCCAGCGCGCCAGGTCCGCGCGGATCTGCTCGGCGAACTGCTCGGGCGTGTTGCCGACCGGATCGATGCCGAGCAGCGCGTAGCGGTCCTTCAGGCTCTGGGTCTGCAGCACCGCGGCGATCTCGCGCTGCAGCTTGTCGACGATCGCCCTGGGCGTCTTCGCGGGGGCGAGGATGCCGACCCACGAGGTCGCCTCGAAATTCGGGATCCCGCTCTCGATGAAGGTCGGCACGTCGGGAAGCGCGGCGGAGCGCTTGAGGCTCGGCACGCCGAGGGCGACGACCTTGCCGGATTTCACGTACTGCTGCGCCGATGCGATCGCCGTGAACACGAGCGGGATCTGGCCGCCGAGCACGTCGGTCA
>JANPHA010000442.1:0-2495 GCA_031424255.1 Burkholderiales bacterium
CGTTCGGCATCATCAGCCACGTCGTGCCGACGTTCGCTCGCAAGCGGCTGTTTGGCTACACGTCGATGGTCTATGCCACGTCGTCGATCGCCATCCTGTCGTTCATCGTCTGGGCGCACCACATGTTCACCACCGGCATGCCGGTGACGGGCCAGCTGTTCTTCATGTACGCGACGATGCTGATCGCCGTGCCTACCGGCGTGAAAGTCTTCAACTGGATCGCCACGATGTGGCGCGGCTCGATGACCTTCGAGACGCCGATGCTGTTCGCGGTCGGCTTCATCTTCGTCTTCACGATGGGCGGTTTCACCGGCCTGATCCTGGCCATGGCACCGGTCGACATCCAGCTGCAGGACACCTACTATGTCGTCGCGCACTTCCACTACGTGCTCGTCGCCGGCTCGCTGTTCGGCATGTTCTCGGGCTTCTACTACTGGAGCCCGAAGTGGACCGGCGTGATGTACAACGAGACGCGCGGCAAGATCCACTTCTGGGCCTCGCTGATCTTCTTCAACATCACCTTCTTCCCGATGCACTTCCTCGGCCTGGCCGGCATGCCGCGCCGCTATGCCGACTACCCGATGCAGTTCGCCGACTTCAACGCGATCGCGTCGGTCGGGGCCTTCGGCTTCGGTCTGTCGCAGGTCTACTTCTTCTTCTTCGTCGTCTTGCCGGTGATGCGCGGCAAGGGCGAGAAGGCGCCGCAGAAGCCCTGGGAAGGCGCCGAGGGCCTGGAGTGGGAAGTGCCGTCGCCGGCGCCCTTCCACACCTTCGAGACGCCGCCCAAGCTCGACGTGACCGCCACCCGCGTGATCGGCTGAACGCGCATGGCCATGACCGAACGGCAACGCAAGGCCAACCGCCGCCTCGGCTGGATGCTGGCCCTGCTGGCCGTGGCCTTCGGCGCCGGCTTCGTGTTGAAGATCGTGCTGGTCGGTGGCTGAGCCGGCCATGAGCAAGTCTCTTCGCGATCGGGCGCTGCAGCGCGACAACCGGGCCCTGCTGGGCAAGCTGGCGCTGATCGCGCTGCTGATGTTCGGCTTCGGCTATGCGCTGGTGCCTCTCTACAAATCGATCTGCGAGGTGCTCGGCATCAATGTGCTGTCCTTGTCCGAGCGCCAGGTCAGCGGCGTCGGCAAACCGGCGGCCGGCACTAACACGCAGGTCGACCGCTCGCGCAGCATCACCGTCGAGTTCGACGCCAACGCGCGCGGCCCGTTCGAGTTCAAGCCCGCACTGCGTTCGCTTCAGGTGCATCCGGGCGAACTGGCCACGGTGATGTACGAATTCAGGAACGTGCAGGGCCGCACGCTGGCCGCGCAGGCGATTCCGAGCTATGCACCGAAGCAGGCCACGGCCTACTTCAACAAGCTCGAGTGCTTCTGCTTCAACGAGTACACGCTGGCGCCGGGTGAAAGCAGGCAGTGGCCGGTGGTCTTCGTCATTGACCCGAAGCTGCCGCGCGACGTGACCACGATCACGTTGTCGTACACCTTCTTCGAGGTCACGGGCAAGAGCCTCGCCGGTGCGGCGCCGCTGGTCAAGGGGACCCCGCTGTGACGCGAGCATCGCGCAGCTCGATCCTGCGCACCTTCACGGCGGTGGCCTGGTCGTTCTTCGGCATCCGCAAGGCCAGCGAGTACGAGAAGGACGTCAACCAGCTCAACCCGGTTCACGTGATCATCGCCGGTGTGATCGCCGCCGCGCTGTTCGTGCTGGCCCTGGTGATGCTGGTGAAATGGGTCGTGGGCAGCGGCGTGGCCGGCTGACGCGCGGCGACAGGCAACGGTTTTTGAAGAATTTCGATTCGAGGAGAGCACACCACATGTCCGCAGCGACACAACATTCCGGGGCCGCGCCCTATTACTTCATTCCCGCGCCGTCGCGCCATCCGGCGCTGACCGCGACCGCCTTCTTGCTGGTGGTCTTCGGCGCCGGCCAGTGGGTCAATGGCGCGGGTTGGGCCAAGTGGCTGGTGCTGTTCGGCTTTGCGATGTGGTTGGCGGTGCTGTTCCAGTGGTTCCGCGACGCGAT
The DNA here is from genome assembly GCA_031424255.1 of Burkholderiales bacterium. Taxonomy (GTDB): domain Bacteria; phylum Pseudomonadota; class Gammaproteobacteria; order Burkholderiales; family Usitatibacteraceae; genus Usitatibacter. Next base: position 2,035 of record JANPHA010000442.1, read on the forward strand.
CCACGAGAGCCAGGGCGGCCAGTACAGCGACCGCATCGATGTCTCGTTCCGCTGGAGCATGAGCTGGTTCATCTTCTCGGAGGTGATGTTCTTCGCGGCCTTCTTCGGTGCCCTGTACTTCGCCCGCGCGCACGCGCTGCCGATGCTCGGTAACCTGGACCACCAGATCCTGTGGCCCGACTTCAAGGCCGTCTGGCCTTCGGCCGGCCCGGGTATCACGGCCTCGCCGGCGGGCACGGTCGAGCCGTTCACGACCATGGGGCCGTGGCCGATCCCGACCCTCAATACCGCGCTGCTGCTCAGCTCGGGCGTGACCCTGACCATCGCGCACCACGCGCTGATTGCCGGGCACCGTGCCAAGACGGTGGCCTGGATGTGGGTCACCGTGATCCTGGGCGCGGCCTTCCTCGGGTTCCAGGCCTACGAGTACTCGCATGCCTACAGCGAGCTGAACTTGAAGC
>JANPHA010000443.1:0-10996 GCA_031424255.1 Burkholderiales bacterium
GGATTCGATCAAGCAATCGATCCGCAAGCACGGCATTCGCAACTCGCACCTTCTCTCGATCGCCCCCACCGGCACTATCAGCCTCGCCTTCGCGGACAACGCGTCGAACGGCATCGAGCCGCCGTTCTCGTGGACGTACACGCGCAAGAAGCGCATGGCCGACGGCACGCACAAGGAGTTCCGCGTCGAGGATCACGCGTGGCGCCTCTATCGCCACATGTTCGGCGAGGACGCGAAGCTGCCCGAGTACTTCGTCACCGCCCTCGAGATCTCCGCGGACGCGCACCAGGAGATGGTCGCAGCGGTGGCCCCGTTCATCGACACCAGCTTCTCGAAGACGGTGAACGTGCCGGAAGACTATCCGTACGCGGACTTCGAGGGCCTCTACATGAAGGCGTGGAAGTCGGGGCTGAAGGGGCTCGCGACCTATCGCCCGAACGCGGTGATGGGCGCGGTGCTCACGCCGGACGCTCCCGCGCCGAAGGAGGCGATGAAAATCTCCGCCGAAGGCGCCAACCGGCGCCTGTCGATCAAGGCGCTGCCGCAGCCGGTGCTCACGAGTCTGCGCTGGCCGGGACGCCCCGAGATGCCCGAGGGCAATCTCGCGTGGACGTACATGATCGATTCGCCGTTCGGGCGCTTCGCGCTCTTCGTGGGCCAGGTCGAGGAAGCGGGCCGCACGTTCCCGTTCGAGGTGTGGGTGAATGGAGCCGAGCAGCCGCGCGGACTGGGCGCCGTCGCCAAGACGCTCTCGATGGACATGCGCGCCGACGACCGCGAGTGGCTGAAGATGAAGCTCGACGTGCTCGCCAACACCGTGGGCGACGACAGCTTCGACATGCGCTTCCCGCCGCACGGCGAGAAGCGCAAAGTGCCCGGCGTGGTCTCGGCGATGGCGCAAGCGGTGCGCTTCCGCTGCGAGCAGCTGCGCGCGTTCGATTCGCCGTCGCGCACCCCGGTGCTCGACCACATGTTCAGCGTGGACGAGCCGCGTACCGGCACCGACGGCACGCTGTCGTGGACGGTCGACGTGGCGAATCCTGCTTCGGGTGACGAGTTCGTGCTGGGCCTGAAGGAGATCCAGCTCCCCGACGGCACCACGCGCCCGTATTCGATCTGGCTCTCGGGGCACTATCCGCGCGCACTCGACGGGCTCACCCGCATTCTCTCGCTCGACATGCGCGTGATCGATCCCGCATGGATCGGCATGAAGCTGAGGAAGCTCCTCGACTACTCGGAGCCGCTCGGCGATTTCATGGCGTTCGTCCCGGGCGAGCGCCGCCAGCAGAACTGGCCCTCGACCGTCGCGTACCTCGCGCGCCTCGTGATCCACCGCTACGCGATGCTCGGCGTGCTGGACGAGCGCGGCTATCCGACGCGCGAGATGGGCATCCTCGAGGCGCCGCGCGCCGAGGATGAGCCCGCGCTGATGAAGGGCGCGCGCTGCAGGGAGTGCGGCAACCACACCGTCATCCGCAAGGACGGCTGCGATTTCTGCAGCGCCTGCGGATGGGTCGGCATCTGCGGCTGAAGATGCAGAGGGCTTTCTTGAAGATGATTCGTGTCGTTGCGGTTGCGCTGCTGTGCCTCCCCGCGGCCGCCCTGGCGATGAACAAGTGCGTCGGGGGCGACGGCCGCATCACCTACCAGGAAGATTTCTGCCCGGACCTCACCAAGAAGCACACGCCCGAGGGACCTCCGGGGGCGGATGCGGATACACCCGACGGCGTGTGGAGGCGGCAATACAGCGCGCTGCAGGATGGCGATCCGGAGGAATTCCGCAAGTACCTGGCCAAGCCCGGGCGCGACCGCTTCGATCGGATGGACGCGAAGGCGCGCGCCAACCACGTCGCGATGACGCGCGACACCACGCCGAAGGAGGCGCGTTACCTCGACATGCGCATCCATCCCGGCGGGAAGCGGGCCACGATCACCGCGCAGGGCCTGGGCCGCAACGTGATGACCGGCGGCAAGCAGGAGATCGGCGGAACGATCGAGATGGTGAAGGAGGGCGGCGGCTGGAAGGTCGCTTCCGAGAGCTGGCGCCCGGTCGGGCAGGTCGAAGGGCCGAACCGGTTCCAATAACTCCGGGTTCAGCGTTTCGGACGCACCAGCGGCACGACGTAGTGATAAAGCGGCATCGTGATCATCATGCCGAGGACCACGCCGACGAAGGCGCCGGCGAGCGCGAAGAGCTTCGAGTTGAACTCGTCGCCGATGAACCACAGGCCCGCCAACGCCAGCACGAACACCGGCAGCGCCGCCAGGTGCGCGCGTCCCCAATGCACGCTCACCTGCCGCCTGCATCCGGTGCATTTGAGGGACTTGTTCGGCCCGAGCGTCTGCTTCTGCCAGAACGAGAACGTCTTGCGCTCACACCAAGGACATTGGTACACGACGGGGCTCCCTGACAACTCCGCTTTGGCGCGGCTTAGGGAGAAATCTTACTCCCGCGAGAGCCGGTTTTTCCTCGAGCCGACCGGGACGGAAAATACGTTTGAAACATGCCGGGCCCGGCCCGCGCGCCCCGGTAAACCTTGCAGGCCGCCCTACTGGAAAGTCCAGCGGTACACGGCGTCGAGACCGGGCAGGTATCCGGTGCGCGCCAGGACCTGGAACTGGCGCGAGAGGCGCCAGGTGATCCGCAGCGCGCCCTCCGCGTCCGACAGCCCCTGCTCGTAGGTGAGCTGCAGCTTGTCGTTCAGGCGCTTGCTGACGCTCACCACCTCGGACGCGGAGGCCGTGCCGGTCCTGCCCGCGACCGTGCTTTGCGGCAGCACGCCGAGGATGCTCGACGTATCGGAGCGGCCGATCTTCACCTCGTCGAAGCCGAGCCGCTTGGTGAAGTCGGAGCCCGGAGTGTTCCCGCCCATCAGAGCGCTCGCGGCCGCGAGCAGCAACGACGTGTCTCCCGGCGACGCATCCGAGGCTCCGCGCCCCAGCACCAGCCACGAGAGCTTCTCGGGCTCGGGCACGTCGGGCGTGGACACGAGGCGCACGCGCGGCCGGGTTGTCGTGCCGAGGATCTCCACGCCCGCCTCCACCGGCAGGCCCTTGCGAAGCGCCAGCACGTTGAGCCGCGGATTGTCGATCGCGCCGTTGAAAGTGAGCACGCCGCGCTCGATCTCGAGCTTCTGCCCGTAACCCGCGTAGGTGCCGCCGGCGGTCCGGATCGCGCCGTTGGCGCGCAGCGCCCCGCCGGCTTCACCGGTGAGGCGCAACTCGCCCTCGAGGCGCGTGTCGAGGCCGCGGCCTTCGAAGAAGAGCCGCTCGCCGAATGCGAACTTCATGTCGAGGCGAATCGGCTCGTGCTTCGACGTCTCCTCGGCCGCCGGCTGCGAGGCGCGGATCACGACCACGTCGTCGGACACCGAGGGCAGCGCGGTCGCGAGCGCGCCGATCCAGCCCGCGTCCGCCTTGAATTCCCCGGTGGCGAGCAGGCCGTTCGCTCCCGCCTCGAGGCGCGCTTCGCCCGTCATCGCGAGGAAGCGCGTGGGCAGCTGCGTCACCGGCACCTTCTGCGCCTTGATGCGGATCGCCCCCGTATGCGCTGCCAGATCGATCGATCCCTCGGCGCTGATGGCACCCCCCTCGCTCGGCACCTGGACGCCACGCAGGCGGGTCAGCGCCCGCCCGGAGGGGCGCCACGGCGTCTTCGCGGTGAGCTGCTCGATCATGACCGAGCGGCCTGCCATGCGCAGCGCGATCTGCCCCTGCTCGAGCTCGAACCCGCTCTGCGGCTCGCGCAGCACCAGGTTCTCCGCGCGCGCCTGGCCGGAGATCGCGGGATCGGCGCCGGTGCCGGCGACGGTCACGTTCGCGATGAAGCGCCCGCCGAGCTTCGCATCGGGTCCGAGCCACGGCGCCAACGCCTCGAGGTTCGGGATGTCGGCCGCGAGGCGAGCATCCACCGGGGCGTTCGCGCCGAATTCCCAGCCCCCGGCGCCTCTCACGATCGACGCGTTGCCGTCGCCATGGATGCGGCCGATATTCGTGCCGACGATGTCGACGGTGCCCTTCGCACGGCCCTTCACCGCATCGACGCGCAGCGTGAGCTCCTGCAGCCCGAGCGGCAGCGGCGGCTCGCCCACGCGCAGGTCGCCCGAAAGCCGGCGCACGTTGAGCGAGCCGTCGAAAGTCTCCGCGGCGCGGATGTCCCAGTCGCCCGCGATCACGAGGTTGGAGCGCGGCAGCGTGCCGAAGCGCAGGCTGCGCGCGAGATTCTGGATCATCACGCCGGAGGTGGCGCCCTTCAGCTCGATCGCCGCCGGCGTCCAGCGCGTGAGCGCGAGCCGCGCCTCGCCCCATTCGCCGCGCAGCGTGGCGTCGCCGAGCTCGACACGGTCCGCGGCGAGTGTCAGCGGCGCGGGCGCCACGAGCGAGAACGCCCCGCGCCCCGCCATGGCCAGCGATTCGAGCCTGCCGTTCCAGGCGGGCGCCCTGGCACGCTCGTCGAGGCCGCCGACGAGCACCGCCTTCACCGCATTGTCGCGCGTCATCTTCGCATCGAGCTCCAAGCGATGCGCGGCGCGCGTTCCCTTGAGCGTGGCGAGCGCGCTCTCGGCGAGCGCGGTGGGCGGCGTCTCCTTGCCCATCGCGATGCCCTTCGCCTGCAGGTTCGCATCGATCGGGCTGGTGGGTTCCGCTCCCGCTTCGGCATGCAGCGCCAGCTCGCGCACGTACACGTTCGACGGGAATGCGAGGTTGGCGCCGGTCAAGTCGACGCGTCCCGCGGGCGACCTGAAAGTCCCGGTGAGGCGCGCGCTCCCTTCCACGCGGCCGGCGAGTACCACGCCGAACGCCTTGCCGAGGACCGAGAGGTTGGGCGCGTTGAAGGCGAGATCGAGCGCATCGCCGGCGCGGCCGAAGCTGCCCTTCGCGTTCACTTTCGCCTCGCCGAGCGTCACGTCGACATCGGCGCTCGCGATGCGCTGCTTGTCGCCCGCGATGTTGATGCGCCCCGCGGCGGGCAGCCCGGCGTAGGTGCTGGGTGCGATATCGACCTTCGCCTCGCCGGCGATGCCGTCGGCGAGCGCGCCGGCGGCGACGAAGGTGAAATTCAGATCGCCCTTCGCGGCCTTCACGAACGCCGACGGATCGAAATGCTCCGCCCTGCCCTCGAAGCGGAATTCCTTGCGCCCGGTGAGCGCCATGCCGCCCTTCGCCACGACCGCTCCCGCGCCGGTGCTGACGCGGGCGTTCTCGATCTCGAGGCGTTCGCCGGCGATCGCCGCGCGCCCCTCGACCTCGAAGCACGGGTCCTTCAGCGCCACGTCGAAGCGTTGCGCCGCGCGCGTGCCCGCGAGCGTCACGCGGCCCGTGACCCGGGTCTTCTGCAGCCCGTTCTGCAGCGCGGCGAGGTCCACGTCGGCCACCTGCAGCTTCGCTTCCACCGCACCATCCTGCAGCGTCGCGGCGCCGCTTGCGGTTCCGCCTCCGAGCAATGCGAGCGCCAGATCGTGCACGTCGATTCGCTGCGTCGACGCCACGATGCGCGCGCTCGCCGTGGTGAACGGCAGCCGCTTGCGGTCCCACGTCCCGGGCTCGGCGTTGGTGATGCGCACGGGACCCGCGAGCGCCTTTGCGCCCTCGGGGACCAACTTCGCCTCGATCGCGAGGCGCGTATGCGGAAGATCGGCGCCGACCTGCGCGAGATCGAGGTCGCGCGCGCTCACCGCGAGCGTCTTCAACAGCACCGGCGCGAACGGCTCGAGCACCGCCTGCGCCGTGGCGCGCGCGCCGCCCACGCCGGCATCGACCTCGGCATCGAGCGTCTTCAGCGTGCCGTGCAGCTTCGCGGCGATGCGCAACGCGCGCTGCTGGAACGAGCCCGCGAACGTTCCCGCCGCGTCGAGCGGGAACGGACTGGTGTTGCCGAGCGTGCCCGCGATCTTGAGCGTTCCGTGCTCGGTGACGACAGCGGCGTTGTCGATCTTCCAGCGCGTCTTGTCGCCCTCGCCCTTCACCACGATGTCCTTCAGCACCAGGTCCTTGTCGCGCGAGCCGCCCTTCACGCCGAAGCGCAGCGTGCCGACGCGCCCGTCCTCGAGCACCACGGGATAGGGAGGCGCGAACGACATCGGCACGCGCGCCGCCGCGCTCGAGGTGGTAGTGCGCACTTCCACGTTGCGCGCGGAGAGGCGGTGCACGAGCAGCGGGCCGACGAATCGCGGCGACGAATCGATCTCGAGATCGTCGATGTGCACGAAGAGCTCTTGGCGGTCGATCTCGATCGTCCTGATGCGCAGCTTTCCACCCAGCGTGCCCTCGACGCCCTCGAACTTCGCGCCCTTGCCGAGCATCGTGGCCACGCGGTTGAAGACGAGCTGCGCGCCGCCGGGTGTGGCCACGATCCAGTAGATCGCCCCCATCACCAGGGCCAGCAACACGAAGAACACGGCGAGCGTGATCCACGGCCAGCGGCGGCGCCTGCGGCGGGGCGGCGGTGGCGGGGGCGGGGGCGCAACGCCGTGAGTCTCGATCGTGCTCATTTCAGAACGCCACCGTCACGGAGAAGGCGAGGCGGAACTTGCGATCGCGCTCGCCATAAGCCAGGTCGAGCGCGAACGGGCCGGCGGGAGTGCGATAGCGCGCGCCCACGCCGTAGCTCCTGAGCGGCTGCCACTCGCGAATCGAATCGGCCGCATCGCCGATATCCGTGAACACCGCCGCGCCCCAGGTGTCGTTCAGCCAGTGCACGTATTCCGCGGTCGCGGTCGCGAGGTAGCGGCCGCCGACGATCGCGTCGCCCTCGGTCACGCCGAGGCTCTGGAACGCGTAGCCGCGATTCGAGCGCGAGCCGCCGGCGCGGAACAGGAAATCCTCCGGGATGCGCTCGCGGCTCACCGCGAACGTCCGGCCTATCTCGGTGCGGAGCAGGACCTGGTCGCGCGCGCCGAGCGGAAACCAGTGCTGGTACTGCGCATAGGTCTTGAGGAAGTCGTCGCCCGAGGCGAACGTCTTCGAGCCCGCGGCGAACTGCACGTTGAGCACGCCGCCCCTGCGCGGATCGAAGATGTTGTCGACGTTGCGCCACGTGAACGCCACGATCGGCGCGAACGCCCGCTTGATGCGCTCGTCGGCGCCGTCGGGACGCGAGCGCTCGATCTGGTAGGTGAGCCCCACGCGCGTCTCGATGGTATCGAGCTTGAAGTGGCGGTACCCGGCCACGGCGAAGCGCGTGAGGTTCAGGTTCGACAGCGTGCTGCGCTCGGTGAGCACGCCGAAGCTGTCGGTGAACGGGATGTTGCCGCGCCTGGGCGCGGCGAAGAGTCCCGGCGGCAGGTAGACGTCCGCGTAGCCGATCTGGCGCTGCTGGCTCACGCGCAGCGAGCTCTGCAGGTCGAAGCCGCGGTTGAAAAGGTTGCGATGGCGGAAGGCCACCTCGCTGCGCGCGCCATCGTCGGTGCCGTAGCCGAGCGCGAGGCCGACCTCGCGCGTGGGCCGCTCCGAGACCACGATCTTCACCGGCACCTGCTCCGCATGGGCCGGGTCGCGCTCGATTTCCACCACGACGCTCGAGAACCACGGGCCGTTCTGGATCCTGCGCTGCATCTCGATCAACCGCTCGGCGCGGTAGCGCTCGCCCGGCTTCAGGTCGACGACGCGCCGGATGATCGATTCCGGATAGCGCTCGACGCCCTGGATCCCGACCTCGCCCAGCGTGAACGGCGGCCCGCTCGCGAGCGTGAGCTTGAGGTGCGCCTTGGCCGCCTCGGCATCGACCTCGGCGCGCGAGCTCGAGATGTCGCCCGCGGCGTAGTCCACCTCGACCAGCGCTTCCTGCAGGCGCGTCTTGGCGACATCCCAGTCGGAGCTTCGAAACGGCTGCCCGGGCGTGAGCGCCCATCCGGCGCGCAATTCGCGCCGGCGTTTCTCGCGCTGCGCGCCGTCGAGCGCGAGATCGCCCTCGAACTCTATGTCGACCGCCTCCACGACGGTGCGCAGGCCGGGCGTCACGGTGATGGTCACGTGATCGCGCCGCTCGCCTTCGAACTGGATGTCGAGGGTCGCGGAGAAATAGCCTTCCGACGCGGCGATCTCCGGCACGCGCCGGCGCACGTCGCGCAACCAGGGGCGGATCGAGCCGGCGCGGCGCTCGCCGGATTCCAGCGTGGGCGGGGGAAGGAACTTGATGTAGAGGGCACGCAGCGGCTCGGGCGCCTGCCAGGTGACGCTGAGCGTGCGCGACGGCTCGCGCCGGGTATCGCGCGCAGGCTGGTCAAGGGATTCCTCGGCGCTGGGGGGCGCGGGCGGCGCCGCCGGGGCTGCCGGCTCCTGCGCCAGGGACAGGGAAGAAGCGACGCAGGCCAACCAGAAGAGGGCGAGCGGCCTCATGGGGTCGATTCGATCGCGTGGACGGGCATCACGCCCCTGAAGCTCTTCGACGGAGCCGCGCGGCGGTGGTTCCATGAATCGCCGCCCGGAGTCATCTCTTCGCGAGCGATACGGCCGATGCGAGCACCAGCGCGCCGCCGGCGAGTTGCACCACGGAGAGGGTCTCGTCGAGGACGAGCCACGCGAGGACCACCGTGACGACCGGCTCGAGAGTGGAGGCGATCGAGGCCACGGCGGGCCCGACGCGCTTCAACCCCGCGAAGAAGGCGATGATCGCAATCACCGTCGATATGCCGGCGATCGCCGCGACCGCCGCCCAGCCCGCCGCCGTGGCGGGCAGCTGCGGCGCGCGCACGAGGCTCGCGATCCACAGCACCGCCGCGGCCGAGAGGCACACCACGGTGGTGCTCGCGAGCGCGTCGGTGCCGCCGAGCTCGCGTGCGCCGACCACGATGTAGACCGAGTAGAACAACGCCCCGCCGAGCGCCAGCGCGATGCCCATCGTGCTGCCGTGGCCTGCGCCGAGAGTCAACGCGATGCCGGCAAAGCTCATCGCGAGCAGCAACGTAGTGCGCGTGGTCAGCCGCTCGTGCAGGAAGATCGCCGCGAGCAGGCACACGAGCGTGGGGTACACGTAAAGCAGCAGCGCCACCAATCCCGCGGAGGCGTGGTTCAGCGCGGCGAAATAGCACAGCGCCTGGCCGACGTAGCCGATGGCACCCATCGCGATCGCCACCAGCAGAGAGCGGCCGCGCGGCCACGGCTTGCGTGTGGCCACCATGATCGCGGCGAGCACCGCCCCGGCGAGCGTGAAGCGCGTGATGAGCACGCCGAGCACGTCCGCGCCGCCCGCGTAGGCGAAGCGCGCGAAGATCGCCATCGCCCCGAAGGCGGTCGCGGAAAGCGCGATCAGCGCGAGGCCGGCGGGATCCGGCCGCGTCACGGCATTTCGAGGCGCTGGATTCGCTTCTCGAGGCGCTCGAGGTCGTCGCGCAGGCTCGCCACCCCGTGCACGAAGTCCTCGACCTTGACGCGCGAGGCGATCAGCGGGGATTCCTCGGTCCAGTATTCGGCCGCGCCCGCGCTGCCGCGCCTGAACGCCTCGCGGCCCCATTCGGCCAGCGCGCGCGCGGTGCCGACCATGCGATGCGCGACGACGTCGCCGACCACGCGCGCGAGGTCTTCCTCGACGTCCCAGGTAAGGTTGCGCACGAGGAAGGCGACCTCCTGCGCGAATTCCGCGTCGCCCTGCATCTCGATCTCGCGGAACGCCGCCTCCTCGTGCGCGGCGAGCCGCGGCAGCAGGAATGGCGAGATGCCCACCTCGAGGTCGCGCGCGGCGCCGGGCACCGCGGCGGTGACTTCTCCCGTGGTCTGCACGGTGAGTACCACGGTGGCGGGCCCGACGTGGAACGCGGCGGTGCGCCCGGCATGCTTGCGCTGGCGCTCGAGCGCCATCGGCGCCGAGCGCAGCACGAGGTTCACGGCGCGCGCCGCCGGATGCGGAAGGATCGCGCTCACAGCTTGAAGCCGCGATGCAGCGCGACCACGCCGCCGGCGAGATTGAAGTACTCGACCTTCCCGAGCCCCGCCGATTCCATCAGGCCCTTGAGCGTCTCCTGGTCGGGATGCATGCGGATCGATTCGGCGAGGTAGCGGTACGCGGCCTCGTCCTTGGCGACGTACTTGCCGAGCGCGGGAAGGATCGAGAAGGAATACGCGTCGTAGGCGCGCTCGAGCGGCTTCCACGGGCGCGAGAACTCGAGCACCAGCACGCGGCCACCGGGGCGGGCCACGCGCGCCATCTCGGCGAGCGCGCGGTCCTTGTGGGTCATGTTGCGCAGGCCGAACGCGACCGAGACGCAATCGAACGTATCGGCGCGGAACGGTAGCTTCTCCGCGTCGCACAGCGCCAGCGGCGGGAAGATGCCCGCGTCGATCATCTTGTCGCGGCCCACGGCGAGCATCGCCGCGTTGATGTCGGTCATCCACACCTGGCCCGTGGGGCCGGCGCGCTTCGCGAACGACGCCGCGAGATCGCCGCTGCCGGAAGCCACGTCGAGCACGCGCGCGCCCGCGCGCACTCCGCTCATCTCGAGCGCGAAGCGCTTCCAGACGCGGTGCAGCCCGAGCGACATCAGGTCGTTCATCAGGTCGTAGCTTGGCGCCACCGACTTGAACACCTCGCCGACGCGGCGCGCCTTGTCGCCCTCGGGGACCTGTTGGTAGCCGAAATGGGTGCTCTTGTCGCTCACTTGTCGCGGCTCGCCCTGGCTTCGCCCATGCGCGCGAGATACGTCTTCCAGTTCGACTCCTGCTTCACGCCGAGCTCGTGCAGGTAATCCCACGAGTAGATGCCGGTATCGTGGCCGTCGCTGAAGACGAACTTGACCGCGTACACCCCGACCGGCTCGATCGCGTCGATGTTGACCTCGCGCTTGCCGACCTGCAGCACCTCCTGCCCCGGGCCGTGGCCGCGCACCTCGGCCGACGGCGAGAAAACGCGCAGGTATTCGCAAGGCAGCGAGAAGCTGCGGCCGTCGTCGAACGTCACGTCGAGCACGCGCGACACCTGGTGCAGGCTGATCTCGGTGGGGCGGGGAGTCTTGCGGTCCATGGATGCCGTATCTCGCGCGCATGGGCGAAGCCAGGGCGAGCC
>JANPHA010000444.1:0-12793 GCA_031424255.1 Burkholderiales bacterium
TGAGGAGTCTGACCCCCGAATTCATCAGGTCACCGGCGCGGGGTTGAAGAGCACGAGAGCGTTGTGCAGCTTCCAATGCTCGGCCCAGGTCTTCCTGCGGCCGCTCGCCACGTCGAGCATCAGCCGGAAGAGCTCCCAGCCCACCTCCTCGATCGTCTTCTCGCCGGTGGCGATCGTGCCGGCGTTCACGTTCAGGTCGTGCCAGCGCCGTGCGAGATCGCTGCGCGTGGCGACCTTGATCACCGGAACCTGCGCTAAACCGTAAGGCGTACCGCGGCCCGTGGTGAAGACGTGCAGGTTCATGCCGGCGGCGACCTGCAACGTGCCGCAGATGAAATCGCTGGCCGGCGTGGCGGCGTAGATGAGCCCCCTCTGCGTGAGCTTCTCGCCGGGGGCCAGCACGCCCGAGATCGGCGAGCTGCCCGACTTCACGATCGAGCCCATCGCCTTCTCGACGATGTTCGAGAGCCCGCCCTTCTTGTTGCCCGGCGTCGTGTTGGCGCTGCGATCCACGCGGCCCTTCTCGAGATAGGCGTCGTACCATGCCATCTCGCGGATCATCGCGGCGGCCACTTCCGGCGTCGTCGCGCGCGAGGTGAGCTGGTCGATGCCGTCGCGCACCTCGGTCACCTCCGAGAACATCACGGTGGCGCCGGCACGCACCAGCAGGTCGGTGCAGAAGCCGACCGCGGGGTTGGCGGTGACGCCGGAGAACGCGTCGCTGCCGCCGCATTGCACGCCCACCACCAGCTCGCTCGCGGGCACCGTCTCGCGCCGGCGCGCGTTGAGGCGCTCGAGATGCTCCTCGGCGCTCGCCATGATCGACTCGATCATCGACATGAAGCCCACGTGCCTGTCGTCCTGCAGCCGCACCACGTCGAGCTGGGCCTCGGCGTTCTCGCCGACGTCGGCCACGTTGCGCTCGTCGTAGATCGGGATCGTGCCCGGCGGCATCAGGCGCTCGGGCTGCAGCTTCTCGCAGCCCAGGCTCACCACCATCACCTCGCCGCCGAAGTTGGGGTTCAGGCTGATGTTGCGCAGCGTGCGGATCGGGATGTTCGCGTCCGGCGCGTCGATCGCGACACCGCAGCCGTAGGTGTGGTCCAGCGCGACGACGTCGTCGACGTTGGGAAATTTCGGCAGCAGCTCGCTGCGGATGCGCTGCACCGCGAAATCGGTGACGCCCGCCACGCACTGCACCGTCTGCGTGATGGCGAGGATGTTGCGCGTGCCCACCGAGCCGTCGGGATTCACGTAGCCCTCGAACGTGTAGCCCGCGAGCGGCGGCTGCGGCTCGGGCTTCACGGTGGCAATGGGCAGGTTGTCGAGGCCGCGCGCCGCGGGCATCTTCAGCAGCCGCTCGTTCACCCAGCTGCCGGCGGGGATGTCCTTCAGCGCATAGCCGATGGTCACGTTGTAGCGCTGCACGGGCGCGCCGGCGGCGATGTCCACGAGCGCCACCTTGTGGCCCTGCGGCACGTGCTCGCGCAAGGCCAGGCCGGAGGGAAATTCCGCTCCCGCCGGCAGGCCGCCATTGTTGCCGATGATCGCGACGTTGTCGCGCTCGTGCATGCGGATGAGGATGGGTGGCTGCGATGCAGAGGGATTCATGGAGTGATCCTCAAGTCAGACTCCGGCCTTCGCCAGCACCACGACCGAAATCCCCAGCGCCTTTTTCCCCGCGTCCGGATTGCGGTATGAATGCGCGACGTTGCCGGGGAAGCCGAGCACCTCGCCCGCCTCCAGGTCGTAGCGATCCCCGGCCACGAAGATGGTCACGTGCCCCTCGAGGCAGGAAAAGAACTCGCGCGTGCCGGGCAGGTGAGGCGTGCCGCCCATCATCGAATCGGGCGCGAATTCCATCACCTCCATCATCTCGTCGGGAACGGGCTCGGGGACGAGCGGGCGCGTGGTGATGCCGCGGCCGCGGGTGCGCGACGCGAGATCCGCCGCAGCCCACTGCCGCACCTTCGCGCGCGGCGAGGCGAGGAGCTCATCGATCGAGGCTCCGAGGGCGCCGGCGACCTTCACCAGCACCGCGAGCGAGGGATTGCCGTCGCCGGATTCGAGGTTCGCGATCGTCGAGCGCGGGACGCCGGCGGATTTCGCCAGCGCCTCCTGCGTGAGCGAACGCACGTGCCGCAGGCCCAGCAGGTTGCGGGCGAGGTGCGCGGGCACGCGTTCGGGTTTGTCCATCTGCCTGACCTTTCGCCAACGGGTTGGACACGTTGCTGTGGATCGCCGCGTCGAGCCCTATTCTCCCAGAATCGAACCGGAGGACGGACATGGGCAAGAGACACGGTGACCTGGAGAACGGGAAGGGCCTGCGGGTGGCGATCACCGGCGGAACCGCCGGTTTGGGACTGGCGTTGGTGCGCGAATGGCGCGAGCGCGGCGCGTCGGTGGCTTTCGTCGCGCGCACGCAGCGCGATGTGGTGCGGGTGGCGCGCGAGCTTCCCGGGACCCTCGGCATCGTCGGCGACGTCGCGAAGAAGGAGGACATCCACCGGATCGCTCTGCAGATCCTGGGGCGCCTGGATGGGCTCGACGTGCTGGTGAACAACGCCTCGAGCCTCGGGCCGGTTGCCCTCGTGCCGCTCGCGGATACGCAATGCGAGGAAGTCGAGCTCGCGCTGGCGACCAATCTTCTCGGTCCGTTCCGATTGACGAAGACGCTGCTGGGAGCGTTGCGCGCATCGGCTGCGGAAGGGCGCGGCGCCGTGATCCTCAACATCTCGAGCGATGCCGCGATCACGCCCTACGCGACCTGGGGCGCGTACGGCTCGAGCAAGGCGGCGCTGCATCACCTGAGCGCGATCTGGAACGAGGAGTTGAAGGGCGAGGGGGTCAGCGTGCTCTCGGCGGATCCCGGCGACATGGATACCGCGCTGCATCGCGTGGCGCTCCCGCAGGCGGACCCCGCGACGCTCAAGCGTCCGGAGACGGCCGCGCGCGAGCTGTCGCGGATGATAGCTTCCGAGTTGCATGAGCTTGCATTGCTGCGGCGCGCGAAGCCGGCGGTCCCGAGCGCGATGGAGCCGCTGTCATGATTGCCGCTGCCCGGCCGGTTCAGCGGCCGGCGAACGCGATGCTGCTGCATCTCGATGCGAGGGGGTGTGCGCGGCACATCCCGCGCCGCGACTTCGTGCGCCTGCTGCGGCCCGGCGATCTGGTCGTGGCCAACGACGCGGCGACGATCCCGGCGAGCCTGCACGGCATTCACGCCGCCACCGGGGCGCCGATCGAGGCGCGCCTCGCGGGGCGGCGGTCGCTCGAGGCGAGCGATGTCGCGTGCTTCACCGCGATCGTGTTCGGGGCCGGGGACTTCCGCACGCGCACCGAGGATCGGCCCGCTCCGCCAAGGCTCGCCCGGGGCGACTGGCTCACGTTCGGCAAGCTCACGGCGGCGATCACGCGCGTGCTCGATCATCCGCGCCTCATCTCGCTGCGATTCAACGGCTCGGCCGATGCGATCTGGGCGGGCCTCGCCGAATACGGACGGCCGGTGCAGTACGCGCATCTTCGGGAGCGTCTCGAATTGTGGGATGTCTGGACGCCGATCGCCGGATCCCCGGTCGCGTTCGAGCCGCCTTCCGCCGGATTCGCGCTCGACTGGCAGGCGCTCGCTGCGATGCGCGCCGCGGGCGTCGGGTTCGCGACTCTCACGCACGCGGCGGGGCTTTCCTCCACCGGCGATGCCGAGCTCGACAAACGCCTGCCTTTCGACGAGCCCTATCGGATTCCCGGGGCGACCGCGCTCGCGATCCGCCGCACGCAGGGAGACGGCGGGCGCATCGTCGCGATCGGGACCACGGTCGTGCGTGCGCTCGAGCATGCGGCGCGCATCGACGGCTGCGTGCGCGCGGGCGACGGCGTGGCGACACAGCGCATCGCCGCCACCACGCGTCTACGCGTCGTAGACGCCATCCTCTCGGGTACGCACGAAGCGGGCAGCAGCCACTACGAGCTGCTGCGCGCCTTCGCGCGCGACGCGACCCTGCGCCGCGCTTCTGCCGAGATGGAGCGGCGTGCCTACCGCACGCACGAGTTCGGCGACTCGATGCTGGTGGAGAGGGAAATTCACTCGACCTTCGCGCCGGATGAGATCACGACCCTGGCCCACTTCTCCGTTTCGGCGGCGATGACCTTGCCGAAATCCTCGGGCGTGCCGGCGATCGGCTGACCGCCGAGCTCCGCCAGGCGCTCGCGCATCTTCGGATCGGCGAGCGCGCGGTTCACCTCGGCGTTCACCTTGTCGATGATCTCGCGCGGCGTGCCCTTGGGCATGCCGATGCCGAACCACGCGGTCGCCTCGTAGCCGGGCACCGTTTCGCCGACCGTCGGAATGTCGGGCATCGAGGGCTCGCGCCGCTCCGAGGTCATGCCGAGCGCGCGGATGCGGCCGCCCTTGATGAAACCGGCGGAGGAGGGCAGGTTGTCGAAGATCACGTGCACCTGGCCGGCGATCAGGTCGGTGAGGGCCGGGCCCGCGCCTTTGTAGGGCACATGCAGCATGTTGCAGCCGGTCATCGACTTGAAGAGCTCGCCCGACAGATGCACCGAGGTGCCGCTGCCCGACGACGCCATGTTGATCTTGCCGGGGTTCGCCTTGCAGTACTCGATGAACTCGGCGACCGTCTTCGCGGGGAACGAATTGGTCACCTCCATCACGTTCGGGGTGCGCACGAGGCCTGCCACCGGCGCGATGTCGCGCAGGAAATTGAACGGCAGGTTCTTGTAGAGCGTGGTGTTGATGCCGTTCGCCGGATTGACGAGCAGCATCGTGTAGCCGTCCGCGGGCGCGTTCACCACCAGCTCCACGCCGATGTTGTTGCCGCCGCCGGGCTTGTTCTCGATGATGAACTGCTGGCCCATCTTGTCCGAGAGCCACACCGCGATGATGCGCGCGAGCACGTCGGTGGTGCCGCCCGGCGGGTAGGGCACGACCCACTTCACGGGATGCGTCGGGTAATCGACGGCGGACGCGGAGCCGATTCCGGCGAGCGCGGTGAACACGGCAGCGGCGACAAAACGGGTGAAACGGGTCACGGGCTCTCTCCTGGGTTCGATGGTCGAGTGGCGGCGCTCCGGCCGCCTCGCGCCATGGTAGCGAAATATCCGGCGTGCGGTAACATTCGGCGTGCGAAACGAGCCCTACATCGCCCCGGAAACCGTCCTGCGCGAGTTCACCGTCCGCGCGGTGGCAACCGGCGCCCTGCTGGGACTCGTCTTCGGCGCGTCTTCCCTCTACCTCGTGCTGAAGGTGGGGCTCACGGTGAGCGCCTCGATCCCGGTGGCGGTGATCTCGCTCGCGATGTTCCGCGCGCTGTCGAAATTCGGGCTGCGCGACGCGACCATCCTCGAAAACAACATCACGCAGACCGCCGGCTCCGCGGGCGAATCGATCGCATTCGGCATCGGCGTCACGATGCCGGCGATCCTGATCCTCGGCTTCGATCTCGAGCTCACGCGCGTGATGCTGGTGGCGCTTCTCGGCGGGGCGCTCGGAATCCTCATGATGGTGCCGCTGCGGCGCGCGCTGATCGTGGCGGAGCACGGCGTGCTCAAATATCCGGAAGGCACGGCGTGCGCGGCGGTGTTGGTCGCGGGCGCCAGCGCCGAGGACCGCGCGGCGGCCTCGCCCGCGGCCCAGGCGGACATTCTCGCCGCGAACGCCGCGGGTCTTGGCGTCTCGCCGGGTGCGAAGGTGATCTTCGGGGGCTTCGTCCTCGGGCTGCTGTACAAGACCGCGAACGTGGCGTTCAAGGGGTGGAAGGACGTGCCCGAGAAAGTGTTCGGCGCTCCGTTGAAGGGCGGCTCGTTGAGCGTGGAAGTGTCGCCCGAGCTGCTGGGCGTCGGCTACATCATCGGGCCGCGCATCGCGTCGATCATGTGCGCGGGCGGCGTGCTCAGTTACATGCTGCTGATCCCGATGATCAAGTTCTTCGGGGATCCGATCGGAGTGCCGATTCCGCCGGGCACGGTGCCGATTGCGGAGATGGGACCGGGAGCGGTGCGCGGCGCGTATATTTTGTACATCGGCGCCGGGGCGGTCGCGGCGGGCGGGCTCATCAGCCTGGGCCAATCGCTGCCGATGATCGTGAACGCGATCAAGGTAGGGGTGCGCGGGTTCCGCGCGCGCCGCGCGGACGCCGCGGAGGGCGACGCGGTCCCGCGCACCGAGCGCGACCTCTCGATGAAGTTCGTCGCGATCGGCATCGTGGTAGTGATGGCCGCGATCACGTTCGCACCCACGCTCGAGATGAACCTGGTCGGCGCAGCACTGATCGTCTTCTTCGGATTCCTGTTCGTGACGGTATCGTCGCGCCTCACCGGGCAGATCGGGTCGTCGTCGAATCCGATCTCGGGGATGACGGTGGCCACCCTCCTGTTCACGTGCCTCATCTTCCTGCTGGTCGGATGGACCGGCGGCACGCATTACGTGACCGCGCTCTCGGTCGGCGCGATCGTCTGCATCGCCGCTTCCAACGGCGGCACCACGTCGCAGGACCTGAAGACCGGGTTCCTCCTGGGCGCGACACCGAAGCTGCAGCAGTTGTCGATTCTCATCGGCGCGACACTCTCGGCGCTTTGCCTCGGGCCGGTGCTTCTCAAGCTCAACGACGCGGCGACCGTGTACGTGCCGGTGGCGAAGGTGGCGGCTGCGCCGCTGCATGCGCCGCCCGCGGCGATCGGGGGCGAGGAGAAGCTGCACGGCCCGCAGGCGCGCGACGACGCGAAGAGCTATCGCTCGTGGCACAAGCTCGACATGGAGGGCGGCCCGGCGGGGAAATACCTGGTCGACGCCAATGGAGATGCGGTGTGGCTCGTCGACCCGGGCATCAACGGCACGCACGACACGCGCCCCGACGGCTCGACCGTGCGCAAGTTCGATGCGCCCAAGGCGACGCTGGTCTCGTACATCATCAAGGGCATCCTCGACCACAAGCTGCCGTGGGCGCTGGTGCTGCTCGGCGTGATGATCTCGGTGATGCTCGAGATGACGCTTGTTCCCGCGCTTGCGTTCGCGGTCGGCGTCTATCTTCCGCTCTCGTCGTCCTCGCCGATCTTCATCGGCGGCCTGGTGCGCTGGGCCGTCGATCGCCACATGCGGCGGCGTGCCACGCACGCCGCGATGGCGCCCGAGGAGCTCACGCGCGAAAGCGACAAGGGCCCGGGCGTGCTCCTCGCCTCGGGCTACATCGCCGGTGGTGCGATCGCCGGCATCGTGATCGCCTTCCTCGCCGGAGTGCTCGACGAGATCGACGCGGGACTGACGAAATGGTCGACCGCGCACAATCCTTTCTTCGAGGGGCCTTACGCGGATGCGCTCTCGATGATTCCCTTCGTCGCCCTCTGCATAGTTCTCTACGTGGTGGGCAAGCGCGAGCAGAATGTGACTCATGACTGACGAACGCGTCACCTACCGTGCCTGCCACCTCTGCGAAGCGATCTGCGGCCTCGAGATCCGCACCCGCGGCGACGAAATCCTGAGCGTGCGCGGCGACGCGCAAGATGCGTTCAGCCGCGGCCATATCTGCCCGAAGGCGGTCGCGCTGATCGACATCCACACCGACCCCGACCGTCTCACCGGCCCGATGTTTCGCACGGGCGATCGCTGGGAGCCGATCGCCTGGGACGACGCGTTCGACATGGTGGCGGGGCGCTTCGCCGCGATCCAGCGTGAGCACGGCGCGAATGCGCTCGGCATCTACCTCGGCAACCCGAACGCGCATCACATGGGCAGCATCCTCAACGCGCCGAGCCTGGTGCGCGCGCTGCAGACGCGCAACCGTTTCTCCGCCACGTCGGTCGACCAGCTTCCGCAACACGTCGTGGCGCACGCGATGTACGGGCATCTCTTCATGTTCCCGATCCCCGACATCGACCATACGCACTACTGGCTGATCCTCGGCGCGAACCCGATCGCATCCAACGGCAGCCTGATGACGGCACCGGACGTCGGCAAGCGATTGAAGGCGATCCGCGAACGCGGCGGGAAGGTGGTCGTCATCGACCCGTGCCGCACCGAGACCGCCGATGTCGCGAGCCGCCATCACTTCATTCGCCCGGGCACCGACGCCGCGTTCCTGCTGGCGCTCGTGAATGCGCTGCTCGATCTCGGAGCGCCGCGTATCGAGCGGTATGGCGCCGACCGCATCGCGGGCCTCGATGAGGCGATCGCGGCGATCCGTGCGTTCGGCGTGGAGCGTGCCGCCGCGGCCACCGGAATATCTCCGGAGGCGGTGCGCGAAATCGCGGCCGAGCTGCGTGCCGCGCCAACGGCCGTGGTCTACGGACGCATCGGAGTCTCGACGCAACCGTTCGGAACCGTCTGCCAGTGGCTGATCCAGTTGCTGAATCTCCTCACCGGCAACCTCGACGCACCCGGCGGCGCGTTGCTCACCGTGCCCGCGATTCCGATGACCGGCCCCGGAACGCGCCCCGGCGGGCCGGGGAAATTCCGCAGCCGAGTCTCCGGCCGGCCGGTGTTCAGCGGAGAGCTTCCCGCGGCCTCGATGGCGGAGGAGATCGAGACGCCGGGCGAGGGCCGCATCCGCGCGATGCTCACCATCGCCGGCAATCCGGTATCCTCGACGCCGAACGGCAGGCGCCTCGACCGCGCGTTCTCCTCGCTCGACTTCATGGCGTCGATCGACATCTTCATCAACGAGACCACGCGCCACGCCGACGTGATCCTCCCGCCCGCCTCGATGCTCGCGCACGAGAACTACGACGTGGTCTTCAACGCGTTCGCGATTCGCAACGTCACGCGCCACAATCCGGCGGTGTTCGCGAAGCCGAAAGGCAGCCGCTTCGATTGGGAGATCTTCAATGGCCTGGGCGCCGCATATGCGAAGGCCACGGGAGGCGCGTTCAAGCCGCTGCCGGATCCCTCGGTCCTGGTCGATGCCGCGGTGCGCGCGGGCCCCTACGGAAACTCCCTCTCGCTCGAGATGCTGAAGGCCTCGCCCCACGGCATCGACCTCGGAGCGCTGGCCCCTTCCCTCATGCAGCGCCTCGAGACGCCCGACGGCAAGATCCACTGCGCGCCCGAATCGTTCATCGCCGATCTCGCGCGCGTCGAATCGGAGCTGCTCGCGAAGGGGGAAGCGCGCGATGCGCTGCGGCTGGTGGGCCGGCGCCACCTGCGCAGCAACAACTCGTGGATGCACAACGCGCGCCGCTTGACGAAGGGACCGCGCCGCGACCAGCTCTGGATCCATCCGGCCGATGCCGCGCTGCGATCGATCGTCGATGGCGAGGCGGTGATCCTCGCATCGCGCGTGGGCGAGGTGGGCGTCACCGCGAGAGTCACCGATCGCGTGATGAGCGGCGTCGTATGCCTTCCGCATGGTTTCGGCCAAGGCCGCGCCGGCGTGCGCCTCGCCCTCGCGGCGGCACTTCCGGGGGCGAGCTACAACGATGTCTCGGATGAAGCCGCGGTCGACCCGCTCTCGGGCAATGCGGCGTTGAACGCGTTGCCGGTTTCGGTGAGGAAATCGTGAGAAGAATCGCAATAGTCCTCATCTGGCTCCTGGTGATTCTCGCCTTCGCGGCCGCCGGCTTCTGGGCGTTCACGCGCGAGCCGGAGATCGCGGTCATCGATCCGCCGCTCGCCGCCACGTTCGACGCCGGGCTGGTGCAGCGCGGCGCGGCGCTCGCGGCGATCGGCAACTGCGCCACCTGCCACAGCGCGCCGGATGGCGCTTCGTACGCGGGCGGCGTCGGGATCGAGACGCCGTTTGGAACGATCTACTCCACCAACATCACGCCGGATCCCGATACCGGCATCGGTCGCTGGCCGGAAGAGGCTTTCCAGCGGGCGATGCGCAAGGGCGTCGACCGCGCCGGGCGCCATCTCTATCCCGCGTTTCCCTACGATCACTTCACGCTCGTCACCGACGGCGACAATCACGCGATCTACGCATTCCTGATGACGCGCCTCGCGGTGAACGCGACGCCGCCCGCGAACCGGTTGCCGTTCCCCCTCACCATCCGCCCGGTGATCGCCGCGTGGAAAAAGCTCTACCTGCACGAGGGGCCGTACGCGGCGGATGGATCGAAGAGCGCGGAGCTCAATCGCGGCGCCTACCTGGTCGAAGGCCTCGGACACTGCGGCGCCTGTCACACGCCTCGCAATATGCTCGGCGCCGAGAAGCGCGATCAGCCTTACGCCGGCGGCGAGGCGGAAGGCTGGCATGCGTACGCGATCAACGGCGCGTCGGCCGCGCCCATTCCGTGGAACGCCGAATCGCTCGAGCGTTTCCTGCGCGGCGGCTGGCATCCGCAGCATGGCGTCTCGCGCGGCCCGATGGCGCCGGTGACCGATGAGCTCCAGGCTGTCCCGCAGGAGGATGTGCGCGCGATCGCGGGCTACGTCGCGGCGCTGATCGGAACGCCCGATGAGCCGCGCCGCGCGCGCGCGGCCGCCCTCCTCGAAAAGCCGTCGTTCGCGGCGCCCAATCCGGACTCCGAGGCCGCGACGACCTACGACGCCGCGTGCCTTCGCTGCCACGACGGCCAGCGGCCGCTGCCGTTTGGCGGCATTGCGCTCTCGCTCAGCATCGGCGTGAGCGGAGAGGAGCCGCGCAATCTCGTCAACGTCGTGCTCTACGGATTGCCCGCGGCCGAAGGCGACACGGGGCCGGCGATGCCGGGCTTCGCGGGCGCGATGTCGGACAAGCAGGTGGCGGATCTCGCCATATGGTTGCGTGCGACCTTCACCGACAAGGCCCCGTGGAAGGACGTGGAGAAGGCCGTGCGCGAGGCGCGGAGTGCGGGGCCGCGCATCGCACGGTATGC
The DNA here is from genome assembly GCA_031424255.1 of Burkholderiales bacterium. GTDB lineage: Bacteria > Pseudomonadota > Gammaproteobacteria > Burkholderiales > Usitatibacteraceae > Usitatibacter. The sequence goes on from JANPHA010000444.1 coordinate 10,807, forward strand.
TCCCGGGGGCCGGGGCGTCGACCCGGCGGCGAGCGAACCGCGGAGACCCTGATGGCCACCCTCGAGATCAACGGCAAGTCCGTCCAGGTGATTTCCGAGCCCGACACGCCGCTCCTCTACGTGTTGCGCGACCTGCTCGGCATGAACGGGGCGCGCTTCGGCTGCGGCCTCGGACAATGCGGCGCCTGCACCGTGGTGATCGACGGCGAGCCGGTGTTTTCGTGCGTCACCCCGATCGCAACGCTCGAGGGCAAGAAGATCACGACGCTCGAAGGCCTCGGCACCGCGGCGAAGCCCGGAGCATTGCAAAAGGCTTTCATCGAGGAGCAGGCGGCGCAGTGCGGCTACTGCATTCCCGGAATGATCATGCGCGCCTCGGCCCTGCTCGCGAAGACGCCGCTGCCCACGGATGCGCAGATCCGCGCCGCCCTGCGCCCGAATCTCTGCCGCTGCGGAACGCACATGCGCATCGTGCGCGCCGTGCGCAAGGCCTCGCAGTCGTGAGCTCGCGCCGCGAGTTCCTCGCGCGCTCCGGCGCGCTGGTGGTGAGCTTCTCGCTGGCGCGCGTGGGCTTCGCGCAGGAAGGCGGCGCCGCCGCGAAACCCGCCGCCGCACCCGAGCTCGCGGGCAGCTTGAAGAAGACCCCGTATCTGGATTCGTGGATTCGCATCGACGCGAACAACACGATCACGGTATTCACCGGCAAGAGCGAGCTGGGGCAGGGTGTGCGCACCGCGTTGCAACAGATCGCGGCCGAGGAGCTGGATGTCGCGTTCGATGGGCTGAAGCTCATCACCGCGGATACCGACCTCACGCCGAACGAGGGCTACACCTCGGGCAGCAACTCGCTGAAGGATAGTGGGAGCGCCATCCGCGCGGCCGCGGCGCAGGTGCGCGAGATGCTGGTCGATGAAGCCGCGAAACGCTGGAACGTCCCCGCCGGCAGCCTGCGCGCGGACAAGGCGACCGTGATCGCCCCTGATGGCCGCAAGCTCACCTATGGCGAGCTGGTCGCGGGGCAGAACCTGCACGTGGAAGCGCGCCCGGGCGCGAAGATGAAGGACCCGGCGCAGTACGAAGTGGTCAATCGCTCGGTGCCGCGCGTCGACATCCCCGCGAAGGTGACCGGGGGTGCCGCCTACGTGCACGACATCCGCCTCCCGGGAATGCTGCACGCGCGGGTGGTGCGCCCGCCGAGCTATGTCGCGGTGCTCACCTCCGTGGATGCGGCGGCGGTGGAGAAGCGCGCGGGCGTGATCAAGGTCATTCGCGACGCCAACTTCCTCGCGGTGGTGGCCGAGCGCGAATGGACCGCGGTGAAGGCGATGAACGACCTCGCGGCCGCGGCGCGCTGGGAGGAGAAGGCAAGCCTGCCGGATGCGCAGAAGCTGCCCGCGTTTCTGACGGCGCTGCCCTCGGAAGACGTGACGCTGGTCGATCGGACCGCGCCGCCGGCGGAAGGCGTCAAGACGCTCGAGGCGACGTACACGCGGCCTTACCAGGCCCACGGCTCCATCGGCCCCTCGTGCGCGGTGGCCCAGTTGAAGGATGGCGTGCTGATGGTCTGGAGCCACACGCAGGGCGTGTATCCCGATCGCGATGCGATCGCGGAGATGCTCGGCATGGCGCCGGAGAAGGTGCGCTGCATCCATGCGGAAGGCGCTGGCTGCTATGGGCATAACGGCGCCGACGACGCGGCCGCCGATGCCGCGCTCATCGCATCCTTCATGCCGGGCAAGCCCATTCGCGTGCAGTGGATGCGGGAGGACGAGCACAGCTGGGAACCGTACAGCCCGCCGATGGTGACCGGCGTGCAGGCGACGCTCGATGCGGCCGGCAGCATCTCCAGCTGGGATTACGGCGTCTGGAGCAACACGCACAACGCGCGTCCCGGCAAGGCCGGCGACCTGCTGGCCGGCCGGCACCTCGCATCGCCGTTCACGCCGAGTCCTCCCGCGCTAGGCAGCCAGCCGGACGGGCTGGGAGA
>JANPHA010000445.1:0-3795 GCA_031424255.1 Burkholderiales bacterium
GGCGCCAAGCTTGTCGTGCGCGAAGGCCAGATGGCCGCGTTCATCAACGAGGGCAAGCTGGCCGACGTCTACAAGCCCGGCACCTACGAGCTCACCACCCAGAACATGCCGATCCTGGCGACCTTGCGCGGCTGGAAATACGGCTTCAACAGCCCGTTCAAGGCCGAGGTCTATTTCGTCTCGACGCGCAAGTTCACCAATCTCAAGTGGGGTACGCCCGGCCCGGCGATGATGCGCGACAAGGATTTCGGCATGATCCGCGCCACCGCGTTTGGTCTCTATTCGATCCGCGTGAAGGATCCCGGCATCTTCGTGCGCGACCTGGTCGGCACCGACAACCGCTTCACCACCGCGGAAATCCAGGAGAACCTGCGCGGCAAGATCGGCACGCGCATCAAGGAGCTCATGCCCGAGCTCGGCATCCCGGTGATCGAGATGGAGGCCAAGGTGGTCGAGATGGGCGCTCGCCTGCGCGACAAGCTGCAAGCCGATTTCGAGGCGATGGGGCTCGATCTGGTCGAGGTGCAGGTGCAGGACATCGGGCTGCCGGAAGAAGTCGAGAAGGCGATCGACAAGCGCGGCGCGATGGCCGCGGTCGGCAACCTGCAGGCGTACACGCAGTACGAGACCGCGTCGGCGATTCGCGATGCCGCCAACAATCCGGGCGGCGCGGCGGGCGCGGGGGTGGGGCTCGGCGCGGGGATCGCGATGGGCGCGCAGATGATGAACAACATGGGCGGCATGGCCACGGGCGGAAGCGGTGCCTCGCCGCCGTCGATCCCCGGCGGTGCCACGTTCCACGTCGCCGTGGGCCAGAGCCAGACCGGGCCCTTCGACGTGGGCACGCTGCAGCAGCAGATCGCCTCCGGCACCCTCACGCGCAACTCGCTCGTGTGGAAGGCGGGCATGGCGCAGTGGGTGAAGGCGGGCGAGGTGCCCGAGCTCGCGTCGCTCTTCGCCGGCGTGCCGCCGCCGATTCCGCAATAGACGCCCTGGATTTCATCAAGACCTTTCCCTGCACCGGCTGCGGGGCGAAGCTCTCGTTCGCGCCCGGAACGCGCGCGCTGAAATGCGAGTTCTGCGGCACCCAGAACGCGATCGCGGAGAACGACGAGCGCATCGAGGAGCTCGACTTCGCGACGTTTCTCAAGGCGCTGGAGGGCAAGCAGGAGACGGTCGAGGAAGAGCATGTGCGCTGCGACAAGTGCGGCGCGGAGCAGAACCTGCCCTCGAGCCTCTTCGCATCGAAGTGCACGTTCTGCGGCGCGGGCATCGTCTCGAAGAGCTACGCCAACCGCCGCATCAAGCCGCGTTCCATCGTGCCTTTTCAGGTGGACCGGCGCCGTGCGCAGGACGAGTTCCGCCGCTGGGTGAGAAAGCTCTGGCTGGCACCCAACGACTTGAAGCGCTATGCACAGAGCGACGCGGGCCTCAACGGCATCTATCTTCCGTTCTGGACCTACGATTGCCGCACGGCGAGCGACTATCGCGGCGAGCGCGGCGACGACTATTACGTGAACGAAAGCTACGAGACCACCAACTCCAGGGGCGAGACGGTGGTGGGCACGCGACAGCGCAAGCAGACGCGCTGGTCACCCGCCGCGGGCCACGTCGACAAGTTCCACGACGATGTGCTGGTGATGGCCTCGCAGACGTTGCCGGCGAATATTCTCGGCGCCGCGGCGCGCTGGAACCTGAAGGGCCTCGTGCCCTATCAGCCCGAGTTCGTGAGCGGCTTCCAGGCCGAGGCGTACCAGGTCGGGTTGCGCGAGGGTTACCCGATCGCGAAGGTGACGATCGACCAGCAGGTGGCCGATCTCGTGCGGCGCGACATCGGCGGCGACCAGCAGCGCATCCACAACGTCGCGACGCAATACAGCGACATCAAGTTCAAGCACGTGCTGCTGCCGGTCTGGATCTCCGCCTACCGCTATCGCGACAAGGTCTTCCGTTTCCTGATCAACGGCCAGACCGGCGAGGTCTCGGGCGAAAGCCCGAAGTCCCTGTGGAAGATCGCGCTGCTCACCGTCGCGATCCTCGTGCTGGTGTTCGTGATGCTGGTGCTGTTCGGCCGCTAGGCCTGCCTCACCATCGTGTCGCCGTCGGAGACCTCGAACTTGCCCGGGCCTTCGACGTTCAGGGTCTTCACCACGCCGTCGTCGACGAGCATCGAGAAGCGCTGGCAGCGCATGCCCATGCCGCGCGCGTTGAGGTCCAACTCGAGGCCGAGCTTCTTCGTGTACTCGGCGCTGCCGTCGCCCATGAAGCGGATCTTCCCGTTGGCCTTCTGGTCGCGCGCCCAGGCGCCCATCACGAAGGCGTCGTTGGCCGCGAAGCACCACACCTCGTCCACGCCCTTGGCCTTCAGCGCGTCGATGTTCTTCAGGTAGCTCGGCACGTGCTTGGCCGAGCAGGTCGGCGTGAAGGCCCCCGGCAGGCCGAAGATCGCAATCTTCTTGCCCTTCACCTGGTCCTGCACCTTGAACGTGTTCGGGCCCACGGTGCAGCCGTTGCCTTCGACCTCGACGAACTCCGAGACGCTGCCTTCGGGCAGCTTGTCACCCACTTTGATCGTCATGTCACTCTCCTGTTGTCGTTCGGAAAATCAGGCCGCAGCCGAGAATGCGCGGCGGAAACTTGCCAGGGCCACGCCCGCGGCGATGAAGGCGCCACCCAGCCCGCGATTCACCCAGCGCAGGTGGGCCGGATCCTTCATCACGCGCAGCACCTTCGCGGCGAGCGCGGTGTAGCCCATCATGATCACGAGGTCGACGGCGAAGGTCGTCGCGGCGAGGATTGCGTACTGCGGCAGTTGCGGGCGCGAGACGTCGAGGAACTGCGGCAGGATCGCGGCGAAGAAGATGATGCCCTTGGGATTGGTGAGGTTCACGAAGAAGCCGCGCAGGAAGACTTCCTTCGCGGTGTTCGCGTGATCGTCGCGGTCCTCCTCGAAGCCCTGCGTCTTCGAGCGCCAGGTGACGATGCCGAGGTAGATGAGGTAGGCCACGCCGAGCCACTTCACCACCGAGAAGAGCGTCTCCGAGGCGAGCAGGATCGCGCCCAGCCCGAGCGAGACGATGGCCACCAGGATCACGTTGGCCGCCTGCATGCCCACGCCGTTCCACAGGCCCAGCCGAAAGCCGTGGTGCAGGCCGCTCGAGATGCTCGAGAACACCCCGGGCCCGGGCGAGAGGGAAAGGATGATCGTGGCGAGAAAATAGGTGATCCAGAGCGACAGTTCCATCAACGTCCCCGTTCGATTGCGCGCCGCGCGATCCGATCCACCAGGCAAGGCGCGAGCAGCTTGAGCCAGAGCCCCATTTTACCGCGAGCCGTCATCACCACCTCGCGCTCCCTGCGCTCGATCGCGCGCACGATGCGCCGGGCGCAATCCTCGACCGACATCACCGCGCTTTCCTTCACCGGGCTTACCAGGATCGGCTTGCCGTCGGGGCCGGCCGCATTCTCGCGGATGCCGGTCGCGACGAAGCCCGGATAGATCATCGTGACGCTCACGCCGCTCTCGGCGAGCTCGATGCGCAGCGAGTCGAAGAACCCGGTCATCGCGTGCTTGCTCGCCGCGTACCCGGTGCGCGTGGGCACGCCGGTGCGCCCCGCGAGGCTCGAGATCCCGACGATGCGCCCGCGCGTCGCGCGCAGGAACGGCAGCGCCGCGGCGGTGCAATACACCGCGCCCATGTAGTTCACCCGCATGATCCGCTCGAGGATCGAGAGGTCCTCGATGTCCTCGAAGCGCGCCCACATGCTCATCCCCGCGTTGTTGATGAGCGTGTC
>JANPHA010000446.1:0-25039 GCA_031424255.1 Burkholderiales bacterium
ACATGTTCGGCTACGTCGACTGCGATGGCGATGGCTACCGGGATTTCCCGCGCGCCGACGCGCGCGCGGAGTGCAAGCCGATGGTGATCGAATACGCCGCGGCACCCGACCGCGAGTACCAGACGCTGGTCGAGCTGTGGAAGAAGAACATGGACGCGATCGGCATCAACATGACCTTCAAGCGCGCGAAGTGGCCCGACCTGCTGAAGGAATCGAAGGCGGGCAGGTTGCAGATGTGGGGTGTCGGCTGGAGCGCGGCGGTGCCCGACGCCGATGCGTTCTTCGTGATGCTCTACGGACCCAACAGCGGGCAGGCGAACCACGCGCGTTTCCAGCTCGCCGAATTCGACCGGCTCTACGAGCAGGCGAAGCGCCTGCCCGACGGCCCCGAGCGTAACGCGATCTACCGCGAGATGAACCGGTTGTTCCTCGCCTACTCGCCCTGGCGCCTCGGCGCGCACCGCATGTACAACGACCTGATGCAACCGTGGCTCATCGGCTACATGCGCCACCCGGTGATGCGCGGCTTCTGGAAGTACATCGACATCGACCAGCCGAAGCTGGCGGCGGCGGGGCGATGAGGCTCGCGCGCCTCGCCCTCCTCGCTCTCGCCGCGCTCGCGTTCGGCGCCCAGGCGGCGCCGCAGAAAGTCCTGCGCGTGCCGTTCATCATCGCGGAGACGAACTTCGATCCGGCCACCACCTCCGATCTCTACTCCAACAACGTGATCGAGGAGATCTTCGAGGCGCCGCTCACCTACGACATGCTCGCACGCCCGGTGAAGCTGAAGCCCCTGACCAGCGACGGCATGCCGGAAGTGACCGACGGCGGGCGCACCTACACGATCCGCTTCAAGAAAGGCATCTTCTTCGACGACGACCCGGCCTTCGGCGGCAAGAAGCGCGAGCTCGTCGCGGGCGACTACGAATACGCGATCAAGCGATTGATCGACCCGAGGCTCAAATCGCCCAACATGTGGCTGGTCGAGGGGCGCGTGGCGGGGATCGAGGACGCGATCGCGAAGGCGAAGAAGGACGGCAAGCTCGACTACGACGCGCCGGTTCCGGGCGTGGAGATCCTCGACCGCCACACGCTGCGCATCCGTCTCGGCAAGCCCGACTACAACTTCCTCTACATCCTCGCGATGTGCAATCTCGGAGCGCAGGCGCGCGAAGTGGTCGAGCGCTACGGCGACGAGATCGGCGCGCACCCGGTGGGCACCGGCGCCTATCGCCTGGCCGAATGGAAGCGCTCCTCGAAGATCGTGCTCGAGAGGAATCCCAATTTCCGCGAGGAGTACTACGACGCCGAGCCCCCGCCGGGCGACAAGCTGCTGAACCAGCTCTACGCCGAGATGAAGGGCAAGCGCCTGCCCCAGATCGACCGCGTCGAGATCTACGTGCTCGAGGAGTCGCAGCCGCGCTGGCTCGCGTTCCTCAACAACGAGCTCGTCTGGATCTACCTGCCGTACGAGTTCAAGAACATGGCGATCCCCGCCGGCAAGCCCGCGCCGTGGCTGGAGAAGCGCGGCGTGCGCTACATGCCGTCGGTGGAAACGGTGGTCACGTACCTGTACTTCAACATGAAGGATCCGCAGTGGGGAGGCTACACCCCCGAGAAGGTCGCGCTGCGCCGCGCGGTCTCGATGGCGTACAACAACGACGACGAGATTTTTCTGATTCGCAACGGAACCGCGATCGAGGCGCAAACGCCGGTTCCGCCGGGGGTGCTCGGCTATGACCCGAAATTCAGCGTCGGCAAGACCTTCGATCCGGCGCGCGCGAAGGCGCTGCTCGACATGTTCGGCTACGTCGATCGCGACGGCGACGGCTGGCGCGAGGCGCCCGACGGCAGCCCGCTCACTTTCGTCTACGCCTCCGAGCCCGACCAGCTGTCGCGGCAGTTCACGCAGCTGTGGAAAAAGGGCATGGACTCGATCGGCATCCGCATGGAGGTCGAGACCGCCAAATGGCCCGACCTGCGCAAGAAGTCCAAGCTCGGCAAGCTGCAGAACTGGCACCTCGCGTGGGGCGCGGACTATCCCGACGGCGAGAATTTCTTCCAGCTGCTCTACGGCCCGAACTGCGGCTCGTCCAACGACGGCTGCTTCGAGCTGCCCGAATTCGACCGCCTGTACGACAAGGCCGTCCTCATCCCGCCCGGCGACGAGCGCACCCGGATCTACCAGGACATGGCGCGGCTGATCGCCGTCTATGCGCCCTGGAAGCTCAACGTGCATCGCATGTACAACCACATGACCCAGGGGTGGGTGCTGGGATGGGCCAAGCACCCGTTCCTTCATGAGACGTACAGGTATGTCGACATCGACCTGGAACGCCGGGCGAAGGCCATCAACTGACCCTGCGCAGGTCATCGGAACCGGTCATAAAACCGTTATAATTCCGCGATTTCGCTCATCCGACGCCTCTTGAAAGCCCTCCGCCTCACCGCCGCCTTCGCCGCGATCCTCCTCGCCGTCGCCGTCCCCACGGCCGAGGCGCAGAGAACCGCATCCGAGGCGCCGAAAAAAGTCCTGCGCGTGGCGTTTCGCACCGCGGAGACCGGGTTCGACCCCCAGCGCATCGACGACCGCTATTCCACCGGCATTTGCGAGAACATTTTCGAGGGCCTGCTCACCTACGACTACCTCGCGCGCCCCGTGAAGCTGGCTCCGCTGGTCGCCGAGGCGATCCCGGCGCCGGAGGAGGGCGGCACGCGCTACACGTTCCGCATCAAGCCCGGCATCCTCTATGCCGACGATCCGGTCTTCAAGGGGCAGAAGCGCGAGCTCGTCGCGCGCGATTTCGATTACGCGCTGAAGCGCTTCCGCGATCCGAAGAACCGCAGCCCCTACGAGTGGTTGTTCGAGAACAAGCTGGTCGGCCTCGACGAGCTCGCCGCGAAGGCGAAGAAGACCGGCGTCTTCGACTACGACGCGAAGATCGCGGGCATCGAGGTGCGCGACAAGTACACCATCAGCTTCAAGCTGAAGGAGCCCGATTTCAACTTCCTCTACGTGCTCGCGATGCCGAACGTGGTGCCGGTGGCGCGCGAGGTGATCGAGTTCTACGCGGCCGACACGCACGCGCATCCCGTGGGCACCGGTCCGTACGTCCTCAAGGAATGGATGCGGCGCTCGAAGATCGTGCTCGAGCGCAATCTCAACCATCGCGGCTACGAGCTCGACACGCAATACGCCGACATGAACGACGAGTGGGACCGGCGCGCGATCGAGGCGCTGCGCGGCAAGCGCCTGCCGCTCATCGACCGTATCGAGATCTCGCCGATCGAGGACGAGCAGCCGCGCTTCCTCGCGTTCCTCAACCGCGAGCACGATATTCTCGACGAGACGCCGTTCGCCTTCATCCACCAGGTGCTGGTCAACGGCAAGCTCGCCCCCCAGCTCGCCAAGCAGGGCGTGCGGGTCTTCCGGGAAGTGCAGCCCGAGCTCACCTACTACCCGTTCAACATGAACATGGTGGCCGAGGGACGTCCCAACCCTATCGGCGGCTATACGCCCGAGCGCGTGGCGCTGCGCCGCGCCATGGTCCTCGCCTACGACGTCAACGCCGAGATCGACATCGTGCGCAAGGGCCAGGCGATCGTGGCGCAGTCGCCCATCGGGCCGGGTGTCGTGGGGTACGACGCGGACTTCCGCACCCTCTCCCAGGAATACGACCCCGCGAAGGCCAAGGCGCTGCTCGACATGTTCGGCTACATGGACCGCGACGGCGACGGCATCCGCGAGCAGCCCGACGGCAAGCCCCTGGTGATCCGCTTCAAGTACGATGCGGGCAGCCAGGAGAAGCGGCAGCTGGCGGAGCTCTACGTGAAGTCGCTCGCCGAAGTGGGCCTGCGCATGGAGGCCCAGGCCGTGATGTTCGCCGACCTGCTGAAGGACAAGAAGGTCAGCAACTACATGACCGCGATCTCCGCGTGGATCGCCGATTATCCCGACGCGCAGAACTTCCTGCAGCTGCTCTACGGGCCCAACACCGGGCAATCGAACGAGGCGGAGTTCAAGCTGCCCGAATACGACCGCCTCTACGAAAGGTCGCAGGCGCTTCCCGACAGCCCCGAACGCAACCAGCTCTACCGCGAGATGAACCGGCTGCTGCTCGCCTACGCGCCCTGGCGCCTGGGCGTGCACCGCATCTTCAACCACCTGCAATATCCGTGGGTCAAGGGCTACAAGAAGCATCCGATCCTGTATACCAACTACAAGTACCTGGACATCGACGTCGCGGCCCAACAGGCCGGGACGAAATAGCGCCGCACGAGGCAGAGGAGCGAGAACGTGACCGCCTATGTAATCCGCCGTCTCTGGCAGATGATCCCGACGATCGCCGGGGTGATCCTGCTGATCTTCTTCCTCTTCAACTGGGTGGGCGGCGACCCCGCGCAGATCCTCGCCGGCAAGATCTCCAACGCCGAGCAGATCGCCAACATCCGCAAGCAGCTCGGCGTCGACGAGCCCTACTGGAAGCAGCTGCTGATCTTCGTGCAGCAGGTCTTCACGTACGATTTCGGCCGCAGCTGGTCCACCAACGAGGAAGTCTCGCGCATCCTGGTGACGCGCGTCGGCCCGACGCTCACGATCATGATCCCGGTGCTGATCATCGAGACGAGCCTCTCGGTGATCCTCGCGATCATGGTCGCCTACGTGCGCGGCACCCTCACCGACCGCGCCATCATGATCATCTGCACGGTCGCGATGTCCATCAGCTTCCTCGTCTACATCATCGTGTTCCAGTGGCTCTTCGGCTTCATCCTCGGCTGGTTCCCGGTGCAGGGCTGGAGCGAGAGCTTCTGGAAGAACCTCACCACCTACGCGCCGCTGCCCATCATGCTCGCGGTGTTCGTGGGCGTGGCACCACAGTTGCGCCTGTATCGCTCGTTCTTCCTCGACGAGATCAGCCAGGATTACGTGCGCACCGCGCGCGCCAAGGGCGTGCCGGAGAAGCGCGTGATGATGAAGCACGTGCTGAGGAACGCGATGATCCCGATCCTCACCAACATCGCGATCTACCTGCCGGGCGTCTTCGTCGGCTCGTTCCTGCTGGAAGTGTTTTTCTCGATCCCCGGTCTCGGGCGCGAGATCGTGACCGCGGTGAACCGCAGCGACTTCCCGGTGATCAAGGCGGTGACCGTCTACCTCGCCGTGATCACCATGATCATCAACCTGCTGGTCGACGTGATGTACAAGTTCGTCGACCCGCGCGTGTCCTTCAAGTAAGGGAAAGCCGAATGAGCGCAGTCCTCACCAATCCTCCGCTGCCGCCGGTCCAGGAATCACCCGGCCTCTGGGCCCTCGCATGGCGCCGCCTGAAGCAGGACGGCGTCGGCATGTTCTCGCTGGCGGTCGTGGTGTTCTTCCTGCTGCTGATGCTCGCCTCGTACACCGGGCTCGTCGCGAGCGACTGGAGCAAGGAAAAGGGCGTCTCCTACGCCAACCCCGCGTTCCTCGCCGGGGCGGAGAACCTCGAGGCGAGCGCGATGGCGCAGAAGGAATCGGCCAAGGCGCCGCCGGTGGACCTCTCCGACATCGATCCGCTCGCGCCGCGCTACAAGGAGTGGGAGGAGCGCGCCGCCAAGATCGCGGTGACCGAAGTGAAACGCGCCGAGTCGCTGCCCCTGGGCGGCGACAAGTGGGGCCGCGACGTGCTGCAGAAAGTCATCAAGGGGTCGGAAGTCTCTATCTTCGTGGGCCTGAGCGGCGCGCTGCTCGCCACCTTCATCGGCACCGTGCTCGGTGCCATCGCCGGATACTGGGGCGGCAAGGCGAACGACCTGCTCGAGTGGGTCTACAACATCTTCACCTCCATCCCCTACATCATGCTGATCCTCGCATTCGCCGCGGTCGCGACCTCGACCGGCAAGTTCGGCAAGGGCATCCTGCCGATCGTGCTGATCCTGTCGCTCACCGGCTGGACCGGCATCTACCGGCTGATGCGCGCCGAGTACATCAAGCACGGCAATCGCGAATACGTGAAGGCGGCGCAGGCGATCGGCGCCTCCAACCTGCAGCGCATGTTCAAGCACATCCTGCCCAACGTGAGCCACGTGAGCCTGGTGCAGCTTTCCCAGCACACGGTGCAGTTCATCAAGGCCGAGGTGATCCTCTCGTTCCTCGGCTTCGGCGTCCCGGTGGACATGGTCTCGTGGGGCACGATGCTCGCCGAGGCGCAGAACGAGCTGGTGATCGGCAAGTGGTGGCAGCTCTTCGCCGCGGGTGCCGCGATGGCGATCCTGGTGACCGCGTTCTCGCTGCTCACCGATTCGCTGCGCGACGCGCTCGATCCGAAGCTGAAATGACCGCCATGGCCGACGTCACGCCGATCCTGCAGATCCAGGACCTCGACATCCGCTTCCGTGTCGAGCGCAAGTCCGAGCCCTTCCGCGCCGTGAAGGGCATCACGTTCGACATCCCCACCAATACCACCGTGGCCCTGGTGGGCGAATCGGGAAGCGGCAAGAGTGTTTCCGCGATGGCGATCATCGGGCTCCTTCCCGACAACGCCATCGTCGCCCCCGAAGGCAAGGTGCTCTACGGCGGGCGCGACCTGCTCAAGGCGTCGCTGCCCGAGCTGCAGGACATCCGCGGCAAGGACATCTCGGTGATCTTCCAGGAGCCGATGACCTCGCTCAACCCGGTGTTCACCGTGGGCGAGCAGATCGCCGAGGTCCTGCGGCTGCACATGGGCATGAGCTCGCGGCAGGCGTTCGCGCGCGCGGTCGAGCTGCTGAACGAGGTCGGCATTCCGAACCCGCAGCTGCGGGTGAATTCCTATCCGCACGAGATGTCCGGCGGCCAGCAGCAGCGCGTGATGATCGCGATGGCGATCGCCTGCGAGCCCAAGCTGCTGATCGCCGACGAGCCCACCACCGCGCTCGACGTGACCATCCAGAAGCAGATCCTCGACCTGATCGCGGGCCTGCAACAGAAGCACCAGATGTCGGTGCTCTTCATCACGCACGATCTCGGCGTGGTCGGGGAGATCGCCGACACCGTCGTGGTGATGCAGAACGGCGTGATCCAGGAGCAGGGGACGGTGGATGCGATCTTCGAGCATCCGCAGCATCCCTACACCAAGGCGCTGCTCGCTTGCCGCCCGCGCCTCGACCGGCGCCCCAAGCGCCTGCCGGTGATCGACGACTTCATCAAGGGCAGCGGGCGCGTGCACATGGAGGAGCGCACGCGCGGCATCCGTCCCGAGGATCCGATCATCCTCGAGGTGAAGGGCCTGAACAAGACCTTCTTCCTGAAGGAGGGGCTGTTCGGCAAGCGCGCCGTGCCCGCGGTGAAAGACGTGAGCTTCAAGCTGCCGCGCGGCAAGACGCTGGGCCTCGTGGGGGAGTCCGGCTCCGGCAAGACCACGGTGGGGCTCACCCTCATGCGCTTGCACGAAGCCACCAGCGGCGAGGTGCTGTTCGAGGGGACGGACCTGCTCTCGCTCACCGAGAAGCAGATGATGGCGTACCGCAAGCGCATCCAGATCATCTTCCAGAATCCCTACGCATCGCTCAACCCGCGCTTCACCGTGGGCCAGATCCTGGTCGAGCCGATGAAGATCCACTCGATCGGCAAGGATGAGCGCGAGCGCGTCGAGATGGCGTTCGCGCTGCTCAAGCGCGTGGGCCTCTCGGAGCAGACGTTCTACAAGTATCCGCACGAGTTTTCCGGCGGCCAACGCCAGCGGATCGCGATCGCGCGCTGCCTCACGATGAAGCCCGACGTGCTGATCTGCGACGAGTCGGTCTCGGCGCTCGATGTGTCGGTGCAGGCGCAGGTGCTGAATTTGCTGCAGGACCTGCAGGACGAGTTCGGCCTGTCGTACATCTTCATCTCCCACGATCTCGCGGTCGTGAAGTACATCTCCGACCAGGTGATGGTGATGAACGGCGGCGAGATCATCGAGATGGCCGATTCCGACGAGATCTACCTGCACCCGCAGCAGGAGTACACCCGCAAGCTGCTCTCCTCCATCCCCAAGGGCCTGGAGAAGGCGCCGGAACCCACTTGAAACGGCAGGAGAATCACGAATGCGTTACCTGATCCCGCTGCTCGCCGCGGCATCCATCGTTCCCGTGGCCGTGGCCGCGGCCGCGCCGCAGCAGCGCCCGCTCGCGCCCCTCTACGACGCGGCCGGAGTGACCCGGGCCTGCGAGACCGGCCTCGCCGCCGCCCACAAGGCGATCGCCGCGATGGAGGCGAGGAAGGGCGCCGGCGCGATCTTCGACGAGTGGAACCGGCTGCAGATCCAGATCGAGGATGTGATCAACCCGGTCTATTTGCTGGGCAGCGTGCATCCCGACAAGGCGGTGCGGGATGCGGCCGAGCCGTGCCTGCAAAAATACACGGCGCTCGGGACCGACCTCTTCCAGAACGAGAAGCTCTTCGCGCGCGTGAACGCGGCAAGGCCCGCGAACCCGCACCAGGCGAAGCTGCGCAAGGACCTGATCGAAGGCTTCGAGGATAGCGGCGTCGCGCTCCCGCCGGAGAAGCGCGCGCGCGCCAAGGCGATCTTCGAGCAGCTCGAGGAGCTGCGCCAGGTCTTCGATCGCAACGTGCGCGACGACCCGACGCGCGTGGTCCTCACGCCCGCGGATATGGAGGGCATGCCCGAGTCCTATCTCAAGGCCCACGAGGACACGCGCGACAAGGACGGCAACTACGTCCTCACGCTGAAATACCCTTCCTATGTCCCGTTCATGACGAACGCGAAGCGGGAAGGCGCGCGCAAGCGCTACTACGTCGCCAAGCTGAACGAGGGCGGTGCCGCGAACCTCGATGTCCTCTACGAGATCTTCAAGCTGCGCAAGGAGCTGGCCGGGCTCTACGGCCTGCCGACCTTCGCCGACTACTCGCTGCGCCGCAAGATGGTGCAGGCGCCGGCGACCGTGACGAAATTCCTGGGCGACGTGCGCTCCGCGGTGACCGACCTCGAGAAGAAGGAGCTCGAGGAGTTGCGCGCGGAGAAGGCGAAGGACAACGGCGGGCCGCTCGCCGAGACGCGCCTCGAGCGCTGGGACCTGAGCTATTACCAGGAGAGGGTGCGCAAGGAGCGCTTCTCGATCGACCAGGAGAAGCTGCGCAAGTACTTTCCCACGGACAAGGCGATCGCATACACGATGCTGGTGGCGCAGAAGCTCTACGGGGTGCGCTTCCAGGAGGTGAAGGTGCCGGCATGGCACGAGGACGTGCGCTACTACGACGTGCTCGACGGCAAGAGCGGCCGGTTCATCTCCGGGTTCTACCTCGACCTCTTCCCGCGCGAGGGCAAGTACGGCCATGCGGCGGCATTCCCGATCCGCGGCGTGAGCCGCCTCGCGGGGCGCACGCCGCTCTCGGCGCTGGTCACCAACTTCAACCGCGAAGGCCTCGACCACAGCGAGCTCGAGACGATGATGCACGAGTTCGGCCACGTGATGCATGGCGTGCTGTCGCGCGCGGACTACAACTCCCACGCCGGCACCAGCGTCAAGGTGGACTTCGTCGAGGCGCCCTCGCAGATGTTCGAGGAATGGGCGCGCAAGGAGGAGCCGCTCGCGCTCTTCAAGCAGGTCTGCCCCGAGTGCCCGCAACTCACCCACGACGACATCGAGCGCCTCGAGGCCGCGCGCCGTTTCGGCCAGGGCATCCGCTATGCGCGCCAGTGGCTCTACGCCACCTTCGACATGGCGATGTCCACCGATCCGCAGCCGCCGCTGGCGGTGTGGAAGAGCCTCGAGTCCGCCACGCCGCTGGGCTTCGTCGAGGGCACCTCGTTTCCGTCCTCGTTCAGCCACATCGCGAGCAACTACGCGGCAGGCTACTACGGCTACATGTGGTCCGAAGTGATCGCGCTCGACATGCTCTCGCAGTTCAAGCGCGACATGCTCGATCCGAAGGTGGGTCAACGCTATCGCGACACCATCCTCGCCCAGGGCGGGCAGGAGGACGAGATGGCGATGGTGCGCAAGTTCCTCGGCCGCGAGCCGTCGAACGAGGCTTTCTTTGCCGAGATCACCGGCACGCGCTGACCGTGCGCCGGCGCGTTCCGATGCGTTTTCTCCTGGTCCTGCTGGCGGTGGGCGCGATCCATCCGGCCGCGGCCCAGTCGCAGCGCACGCTGATTGCGAATCTCGATGCCGCGGGCGTCGCCGATTTGTGCGACGCGGGACTCGAGCGCGCCCGCGCCTCGATCGCGACGATGGAGTCGCGCGCCGACGCCGCCACCTTCTTCGACGAGTGGAACCAGGTCCAGATCCTGATCGACGATGTGTCCGGACCGCTCGGCGTCCTCGGCGGACTGCATCCCGACAAGGCGGTGCGCGATGCCGTCGAGCCGTGCCTGCAGAAATACACCACGCTCTCGACCGCGATCTACCAGAACGAGAAGCTCTACGCGCGCGCAAAGGCGGCGCGCGCCTCGAGCCCGCGCCAGGCGAAGCTCAAGAAGAATCTCGCCGAGGGCTTCGAGGATGGCGGCGTGGCGTTGGCGCAGGACAAGCAAGCCCGCGCCAAGGAGATCTTCACCCGGCTCGAGGCCCTGCGCCAGGCTTTCGAGCGCAACGTGCGGGACGACAACACCACCGTCACGGTCACGCCCGCCGAGATGGAGGGCACGACCGAGGCGTTCGCGCTGCGCCAGAACCGCGACGCCGGCGGCAACTACGTGCTCGCCACCGACGATCCCACCTATGCGTCGTTCATGTCGAACGCGAAGCTCGAGGAAGCGCGCAAGCGCATGTACATGGCGCGCTTCAACAAGGGAGGCGAGCCGAACATCGCGCTGCTGGAGGAGAGCTTCACGTTACGCAGGGAGCTGGCGCAGCTCTACGGCTACCCGAGCTATGCCGCCTACGCCCTGCGTCGCAAGATGGTGGGAACGCCGGAGGTGGTGAACAAGTTCCTCTCCGACGTGAAGGGCGCGGTCGCGGGGCTCGAGAAAACCGAGATCGCCGAGCTCACCGCGTCGAAGGCGAAGGACACCGGGGACGCGGAGGCGCGGCTGCGGCGCTGGGACACGTCCTACTACCTGGAGAAGATCCGCCGCGAGCGCTTCGCCGTGGACCAGGAGAAGTTGCGCGCCTTTTTCCCCACCGGCAAGGCGCTCGAGTACGCGATGCGCGTCGCCGAGACGCTCTACGGCGTCAAGTTCCGCGAAGCGAAAGTCGAGGCCTGGCATCCGGATGTGCGCTACTTCGACGTGCTCGACGCGAACGGCAAGTTCACGGCGGGCATCTATCTCGATCTTTTCCCGCGCGAGGGCAAGCGCGGCGGGGCGTGGGCCTCGGGGGCGCGGCGCGCGAGCCACATCGCCGGGCGCCTGCCGTTTTCCGTGCTCGCGACCAACTTCAACCGCACCGGCCTGAGCCACCGCGAGCTCGAGACGTTGATGCACGAGTTCGGCCATGTGCTGCACGGCGTCCTGTCGACCGCCGATTACGTCGCGCAGGCCGGCACCAGCGTCAAGCGCGATTTCGTCGAGGCGCCCTCGCAGATGTTCGAGGAGTGGGTGCGGCGCGAGCAGCCGCTCGCGCTCTTCAGGAAGATATGCCCCGAGTGTCCGCAGCTCTCGCGCGAGGAGATCGCCCGCCTCGACGGCGCGCGGCGTTACGGGCAGGGCCTCTTCTACTCGGGGCAATGGCTGCTCGCAAGCTACGACATGGCGCTCGCGACCAACCCGGGCCCGCCGATGGAAGTGTGGAAGTCGCTCGAATCGGCCACCGCGCTCGGCTACGTCGACGGGGCGCTGCGCCCGGCGTCCTTCGCGCACATCGCCGGATCGGGCTATGCGGCGGGATACTACGGCTACATGTGGTCGGAGGTGCTGGCGCTCGACATGCTGTCGCCGTTCCGCAAGGACATGCTCGACCCGAAGGTCGGCGCGCGCTACCGCGACACGATCCTCGCCCAGGGAAGCCAGGACGAGGAGATGGAGATGGTGCGCAAGTTCCTCGGCCGCGAGCCTTCCAGCGACGCCTTCTTCGCGGAGATCACCGGCAAGCAGCGGTGACCTTCTCTCTCCCAAGGGAGAGGAAGAACTTCAGCCCGGCAGCCGCAGCCTGAAGCCGGGCTGGATCACGCTCTGGGCGGAGAGCTGGTTGATGCTGAGCAGCGTATCGACCGCGGTATTGAAGCGCCTGGCGATGCTGTAGAGCGTGTCTCCCGCGCGCACGACATAGGTCCGCGCCGCGGTCGCGTGCGAAGGCGCGGCCGGGCGTGGCGCCGCCGCCGACGAGGCGGTCGGGATGGAGACCGTCGCCACACGCGCGACCTGCACGGGCGCATTCGCCGCGCCGCCCTTCATCGGGACCATCACGGGCGCCGCGACGCGCAGCCGGCCCCTCTTGTCGAGCAGCTTGGCGGTGTCGTTGGCGCAGCGCAGCGCCGCGCCCGAGACTCCGTGGCGCCGCGCGATCGCGTCGATCGACTCGCCGCGCTTCGCGTTGTACGTGGTCCAGCTCACCAGCGGCTTGTCGTAGCTCTCCAAGTTGGCCCTGAAGCCGTCGGCCTTGTCGATCGGCAGCACGATCTTGCCCGCCATCGCGACCGGCTTGGTGTGCGACGGGTTGAGCGCGACGAAGTCCTCCTCGCTCATGTTGGCGAGCTTGGCCGCCACCTTCACGTCGATCCTCGCGGGCGCATCCACCGTGGTGAAGTACGGCTGGTCCGGGACCGAGTCGAGCTCGATGCCGTAGGTGGTGGGGGCCAGCACGATGTTCTTCACCGCGAAGAGCTTGGGCACGTAGTTGCGCGTCTCGGGCGGCAGCTTGAGGCTCAGGTAGTCGGTCGGCAGGCCACGCTTCACGTTCGCCGCGATCGCGCGCGACACGCATCCCTCGCCGCAGTTGTAGGCGGCGAGCGCCAGCTCCCAACTCTGGAACATGTCGTGCAGCCGCTGCAGGTAATTCAACGCGGCGTCGGTCGCGGCGACGATGTCGCGACGGTTGTCGCGCCACCAGTCCTGCGTGAGGCCGTAATTCTTTCCAGTCGACGGGATGAATTGCCACAAGCCCGAGGCCTTGGCCTTCGAGTTGGCCTTGGGCGTGAAGGCGCTTTCGACCACCGGCAGCAACGCGATCTCGGTCGGCATGCCGCGCTTCTCGACCTGCTCGACGATGTAGTGAAGGTAGAGGCTTCCGCGGCCTACGAAGCGCCTGATGTATTCGGGGCGGCTCGAATACCACGCCTCATGCTCGAGCACGAGCGGGGAGTCGAGCGCTTCCATCGCGAAACCCATGCGAATGCGTTGCCACAGGTCCGGATCGGGAAGCGGGACGTCCTGCGGATCGTCGAACGCCGACGGCAACACCGCGGCCTTCGGCGCGACCGATTCCGCCACCGGGCCGACCTGCGCAAAAGCGACGCCCTGGGCCAGCGCCAGGACCAGGACCAGGACCGCCGTCTTCAGGTTTCGCGCGAAGTGGCTCAAATTACTTGTTGTTTCTCATGGGTTTTTGGATGCTACGCGCCCTCCGGGGGAGCGTCAACCGGAGGCATTTCGACCGCCTTCGGGCCGGAAAGTGCTCTACCCGGGAGGAAGCGCCATGATCGCGCCAGGCAGCGTGAGGCGAGCGGAGCGCTGCGTCGTTACTTCGGGTTAACGACCTGCCACGTCAGATCGACGCTCGGCAGGATGCCCTGGCTCGTGATCGCGAGGACGCCGCCGTTGATCGTTGCGCCGTCGACATGCCAGAGATAGTTCGTGCCGTCGTTGCGACGCCAGAAGACATCGCCCTTGCCGTCGCCGTTGTAGTCGCCCTGGCCGACTACCGTCCACGAAGTGTCGACGCCCGGCAGCAGGCCTTGCGAGCTGATCTGCAGCACGCCGCCCGTGATCACCGCTCCGTTCACGTGCCAGACGTAGTTGGTGCCGTCGGTCTTGCGGAAGAAGACATCGCTCTTGCCGTCGCCGTTGTAGTCGCCGGTCGCGACGACGGCCCAGCTCGTATCGACTCCCGGCAACAATCCCTGGCTCGAGATCGAGAGGACGCCGGCGTTGATGGTCGAGCCGTCGACGTGCCACACGTAGTTGGTGCCGTCGGTGCGGCGCCACAGGATGTCGCTCTTGCCATCGCCGTTGAAGTCGCCGATGCCGGCGACCGCCCAATCGGTCGGCACGCCCGGCAGCAAGCCCTGGCTCGCGATCGCGACGACCCCGCCGCTGATGCTGGCGCCGTCGATCATCCACACGTAGTTGGCGCCGTCGTTGCGGCGCCACAGGATGTCGCTCTTGCCGTCGCCGTTGAAGTCGCCGATGCCGGCCACGCTCCAGGACGCATCGACCGAGGGAAGGATCCCCTGCGAGACAATGGTCAGGACGCCGCCGTTGATCGTGGAGCCATCGAGGTGCCAGACATAGTTGGTGCCGCCGAGGTTGCGCCACAGGATGTCGGCCTTGCCATCGCCGTTGAAATCGCCGATGCCCGCCACGAACCACGTCGAGTCGACCGACGGCAGCAAACCCTGGCTCGAGATCGCGACCACGCCGCCGTTGATGCTGGCGCCATCGAGCATCCACACGTAGTTGGCGCCGTCGTTGCGGCGGAAGAGCACGTCGCCGCGCAAGTCGGCGTTGAAGTCGTGGCGCTTCGCGATCGCGGCGGCCACGTTCGAGTTCGCGAGCTTCATCACGCGCCAGCCGATCTGGGCGCCGCTCTCGGTCGATTCACCCGCGAGGAACACGGCGCCCGGCCCGGCGACCACCGCGGCGCCGCGGTCGGTGCCGTCCGCGGTGCCGTTGTAGAGCTGTTGCCACAGCACCGCGCCGTTGGACGATGCGTACTTGATCGTCTTGATGTCGTCGTTCACGCCGTTCGAGCTGGCGCCCGAGACGATGGCGTTGCCGGCGCCGTCGAGCGCGATCGGCACCGCGACGTCGCGGCCGTTGGCCGCCCCGGCGAAGGTTTTCTCCCACAGAAGCGCGCCGCTCGCCGCGGCGTACTTGATCGTCTTGTAATCGAAGTTGCCCGCGGCGTTGCGGGCGGCGCCGGTCACGATCACGTTCCCCGCCGCATCGATCACGTGCCCGTAGGCGTGGTCGTCGGCGCCACCGTCGAAGCTCTGCTGCCAGAGGATCGTGCCGTCGGCGGCGGCGTACTTGATGATCTTCCAGTCGAAGCTGGTCGTCGATACGTAGCCGATCACGACGGCATTGCCGGCGCTGTCGATCCGCACGCCGCGTGCGCTGTCGCCGGCGGCCGCGCCGCTCGCATCGAGTGCCTTCTCCCACACGATCGCGCCGTCGGCCGCGGCGTACTTGATCGTCTTCCAGTCGTCGTCGGTGGCGTTCGCCGCGCTGCCGGTCACGAACGCGTTGCCCGCCGCATCGACCGCGATGGCGTTGGCGTAGTCGTGCCCGCCGCCGGGACCGTCGAAGGTCTTTTCCCAGACCTGCGTGCCGCCGGAGGTGTACTGGATCGTTTTCCAGTCGACGTTGGCGGCGGCATTGGTGGTGATCCCGGTCGCGATCACGTTGTCCGCGCCGTCCACCGCCACCGCATATGCGGCGTCGTTCGAGTTCGCGGCGCCGTTGAAGGTCCGCTCCCAGACCACCGCGCCGGTGGCCGCGGCGTACTTGATCACCTTGAAATCGGAGTTGAAGTCGGCGTTCCCGCTCTCGCCCGCGACGACGACGTTTCCCGCGCTGTCGATCGCCAGCGCATACGGCACGTCGTAGCCGTCGGCGGTCCCGTTGAAGAGGGCCTCCCAGAGGACCGCTCCGGTCGCGGCATTGAACTTCACCGTCTTCCAGTCGAAGTTGGCGCCGTTCCATCCGGCGCCCGTCACCACCGGGTTGCCGTCAGGGCCGATGGCGATCGCGAATTGGTCGCTGTAGCAGCCTCCGCAGCCCACGTAGGCCGCGTTGCCCGCAGGCGGGCCGTAGCTGGACACGCCCCACTGCACGGCCTGCGCATGGACGGGCCCGGCGAACGCAAGCGCGGCGCAGAAGATTACCGGGGGAAGGAATCGTGCGGCCATGGCTCCTCCTGGCGAAGGACAGCGAACATGTCGCGCCGGAGAGACAAACCCTTGTTGTGATGCTGCACGCTTTGTGCCGAACCTACGCTCGTGGCGGGCGTTTGGCAAACGCCGTGCCGCGCGCAAAACCGGGAGCTCAGCGACTCGCGGCGAGCTCTTCCAGCGGCTTGCCGGTGACGCGCGCGAGCAGCCATTCGCGCATCACGGTGGCGCCGAGCGACTCGTAGAACCGGATCGAGGGCTCGTTCCAGTCGAGAACGCGCCATTCGAACCGGCCGCCGCCGCGCTCGACCACCAGCGCCGCCAATCGTCCGAGAAGAGCCTTGCCGATGCCGAGTCCCCGATGCCCGGGCTCGACGAAAAGATCCTCGAGGTAGATGCCGGGCTTGCAGAGGAACGTCGAGAACGTGGCGAAGTGGAGCGCGAAGCCGACCGCGCGCCCGTCGATCTCGGCGATCAGCGCCTCACAGCTCGGCCGCGCGCCGAAGAGCGCCCCGGAGAGCATCGGCTCGGTGCCCACCGCCATATGCTCGAGCTTCTCGTAGACCGCGAGCTCGCGGATGAGCCGCAGGATCTCGCCGGTATCCGCGCGTCGCGCGGCGCGGATCAGAAACGGTCTTTCCACGCGCGCAGCTCGGCGAACACTTCGATCGGATCGCGCAGGCGATGCCCCGCATGGAGTTCGGCGGATGCGACCACCTCGGGCTCCTCGCAGCGCAGGAACGGATTGGTCGCGAGCTCGTCGGCGATCGTCGAGGGCAGCGTGGGCTCGCCGCGCTCGCGCCGCGCCGCATCGCGCGCCTTGCGCCCGGCGAGCGCGCGATTGCCGGGCTCGACCGCCTCGGCGAAGCGGATGTTGGCTAGCGTGTATTCGTGGCCGCAGAAGACCCGCGTCTCGCCCGGCAGGCGCGCGAGCTTGCCGAGCGAAGCGAACATCTGCGCGGCGCTGCCCTCGAAGAGCCGCCCGCAGCCGCACGCGAACAGCGTGTCCCCGCAATACACCTGGTCCGGGCCGAAGAACGCGATGTGGCCGGCGGTATGGGCCGGGATGTCGAGGACGCCAAGCTCGAGCTCGAGGCCCGGCACCGTGAACCGGTCGCCCTCGGCGAGGCGCTGGTCGAGGCCGGAGGCGATCTCGCGCGCCGGCCCAAACGTCGGGCACTTCCAGCGGCGGGCGAGCTCCGCCATGCCGCCCACGTGGTCCGCATGGTGGTGGGTGGCGAGGATCGCCGTGAGATTCAGGCCGCGCCGCTCGAGGAAAGCCTCGACCGGCGCGGCCTCGCCCGGGTCGACGACCGCGGCGTCGCGGCCGTTTTCCAGGGCCCAGATATAGTTGTCCTTGAACGCGGGAACCGCGTGCACGTGCAGCATGATGGGGCCGAGTCTATTAGAATTGCCCCATGCCGACCAACACGTTGCAGGATTGGTTCCAGACGCCTCTCGGGCAGTACCTGCTCGAACGCGAGCGCGCGTACCTGGACGACGTCACCCCGGACATCTTCGGCTACCACGCGCTGCAGATCGGCCTGCCCGCCGTGGACCTGCTGCAGGAAAGCCGCATCGCCCACCGCATGCGCATCGCCGCATCGGACAAACCCGAGCTCTACGCCAAGCCGCACGAGTTGCCGGTCGCGACCCAGTCGATCGACCTGGTGGTGCTGCCCCACACGCTCGAGTTCGCCGACGAGCCGCACGCGGTGCTGCGCGAGGTCGACCGCGTGATGATGCCCGAGGGGCGGCTCGTGATCCTGGGCTTCAATCCGTGGAGCCTGTGGGGCCTGCGCAGCGCGCTCGGGCCCGCGCGCGGCGAGTTTCCCTGGAATGGCCGCTTCGTCTCGCTGCTGAGGGTGAAGGATTGGCTGGCGCTCCTCGGCTTCGACGTGTCCGCCGGGCGCCTCACCGCCTACGCGCCGCCCTTCGACAGCGACAAGCTGCGCCGGCGCTTCGGTTTCATGGAGCCCGCGGGCGACCGCTGGTGGGCCGTCGGCGGCGCGGTCTACATGCTGCAGGCGGTGAAGCGCGTGCGCGGCATGCGCCTCATCACGCCCGCGTGGCAGGAGAAGAGCGCACGCGAGAAGCAGATGATCGCCGCGGCCAAGCGCCAGGGCAACGCGCCGTCGAAACCGGTCGAACACTTGAGGATCGTCAAGTAATTGAAGAGCGCAGCGGCCGCAGCCCCGACTCCCGAGCGGAAGACCATCCACATCTATACCGACGGCGCTTGCAAGGGCAATCCCGGCCCGGGCGGCTGGGGCGCGATCCTCGAATGCGGCGAGACCGAGAAGGAGCTCTTCGGCGGTGAGGCGGTGACGACCAACAACCGCATGGAGCTTACCGCCGTGATCGAGGCCCTGAGGGCGTTGAAACGCCCGAGCCGCGTGAAGCTGCACACCGATTCGCAGTACGTGCAGAAGGGCATCACCGAGTGGATCGGCGGCTGGAAGGCGCGCGGCTGGCGCACCGCCGCGAAGGCGCCGGTGAAGAACGTCGACCTGTGGAAGATTCTCGACGAGGTGGTGGGGCCGCACGACATCGACTGGATCTGGGTGCGCGGGCACGACGGCGACGTGGGCAACGAGCGCGCCGATGCGCTCGCCAACAAGGGCGTGGAATCGCTCGGCGCGCCATGAGGCGGATCGTGCTCGACACCGAGACCACCGGCCTCGAGCCCGGCGAGGGCCACCGCGTGATCGAGCTCGCATGCCTCGAGCTGCACGGGCGGCGCCCCACCGGGCGGCATTTCCACCGCTACGTGAACCCGGAGCGCGCGATCGACTTCGCCGCGAGCCAGGTCCATGGGCTCACGCTGGAGGACCTGCAGGACAAGCCGAAATTCGCCGACATCGTCGAGGAGTTCCTCGAGTTCGTGCACGGCGCCGAGCTGCTGATCCACAATGCCCCGTTCGACATCGCGTTCCTCAACGCCGAGCTCGAGCGTGTCGGCCGCCCGATGCTGGACAGCGTCTGCAGCGTGAGCGATACGCTCGCCTTCGCGCGCGAGCTGCACCCGGGCAAGAAGAATTCCCTCGACGCGCTGTGCGAGCGCTACGCGGTGGACCACTCGAAGCGCACGCTGCACGGCGCGCTGCTCGATGCGCAGCTTCTCGCCGACGTCTGGCTCGCGATGACGCGCGGCCAGGAGACGCTGATGATCATGATGGACGCGGTCGACGCGCCTTCGATGTCGCTCGCCGAGGCGCCGATCCGCGCGGCGCTGGTGGTGGCGCGGGCGAGCGACGAGGAACGCGCGCAGCATGCGGCGATGTGCGAGCGCATCGAGAAGGAAAGCAAGGGCCGATGCCTGTGGATGCACCTCGCGGCGGCGACGTGATTCCCGCCGGCGAGAGCGCCTCGCCCGAATCGCGCAAACGCCTCGCCGGCCGGCTCTTCGGACTGGGCGCGATCCCGATCGCCGTTTTCTGCGCGGTCTATCTGCTGGTGCGTGCCATCCTCGGGACCGAGAGCGCGAACGCGCAGGCGTGGACCCTGACGCTGGCGCTCGCCGGCAGCGTCGCGAGCCTGTTCCTGCTGGGCTCGCTCGCCGCACGCACCGTGGTAGGCGAGGTGGATGCGATGCGCCAGGCGATGCGCCACGTGGCGGGCGGCGGCGAGCAGCCCGAGATGCCCGAGCTCACCGCGCCACTCGAGGACCTCAAGAACGACGTGCTCGACCTCGCGCAGGAGATGCAGGCGCAGCAGGGCAAGATGCAGGAGCGCCTCGACATCGCGCGCCAGCAGATCTTCTTCCTCACCAACCACGATCCGCTCACCGGGCTGCCGAACCGCAAGGCGCTCGAGGAGCGCCTCGAGAGCGCGCTCGCCAACGCCAAGAGCCAGGGCAGCACGCACGCGCTGCTCTACCTCGACATCGATTTCTTCCATCGCATCAACGATTCGTTCGGCCACCTCGCCGGCGACGACCTGCTGCGGCGCATCACGCCGGTGCTGCAGTCGAGCCTGCGCGAAGGCGAGACCCTCGCGCGCATCGGCGGCGACGAGTTCGCGGTGCTGCTCGAGAACTGCAGCGCGGAATTCGCGCAGGCCGCGGCGACCCAGTTGCGCGACGCGGTGCAGTCGTGGCAATTCGAGTGGGGCGAGAAGGCCTTCCAGGTGGGTGTCAGCATCGGCGTGGTCGCGATCACCAAGCTCGCCCCCAGCCTCTCGGCGGTATTGAGCGAGGCCGATACCGCGTGCTTCACTGCGAAGGAGCAGGGGCGCAACCGCGTCTTCGCGTTCCACGACGCGAGCACCTCGCAGTACATGCGCCAGACGAGCCGCGGGTGGCTCAAGCGCATCAACGACGCCCTCTCGGAAGGCGCCTTCACGCTGCTCTACCAGCCGATCCTGCCGATCGAGCCTCCGCGCATCGTCGGCACACCGCGCGCCGAGGCGCTGCTGCGCATGAGCGATACCGGCGGCGAGCTGATCCTGCCAATGTCGTTCATCCCGGTCGCGGAGCGTTACGACCTGATGCGCACCATCGACCGCTGGGTGGTCGAGCGCGCGTTCTCCGACTTCCGCCGGCTCGCCAAGCTGCGCGACAACCCGACGCCGGCGGAATTCTCGATCAACCTTTCCGGGCACACGCTGTCGAGCCCCGAGTTCGCCGACTTCATGCAGGAGAAGTTCGCGCAGTACGCGGTGCCGCCCCAATGCCTGTACTTCGAGATCACCGAGACGGCGGCGATCGCCAACGTGGAGCGCGCGCGCTCGCTGATCGAGACGCTGCGCGGCATGGGCGTGCGCTTCCTGCTCGACGATTTCGGCAGCGGGCTCTCGTCGTTCAATTATCTCAAGCACTTTCCGGTCGACGGAATCAAGATCGACGGCCTGTTCGTGAAGGGTGTGGCCAAGAACTACCTCGACTACGCGCTGGTCGAGTCGATCTACAAGATCGGCGTGAGCCTCGGCCTGCAGACGATCGCGGAGTACGTCGAGACCGAGGACATCGCGAAAAAGCTCACGCAGATCGGGATCCAGCTCGGGCAGGGCTTCTGGCTCGCGCCGCCCAAGCCGTGGGAGGCGCTTTTCGATCAGGCGTGAGCTATAATCGGCCGCTAAACGAGCTCCCTACAAGAACATCTCCGCCATGTCTCCTCTTCGCCTCGTCGTTGCCGTCGCCCTGGGCGCCGCCGCAATCTCCGCGCAAGCCGCGGACAACAAGACCACCGTCGAGAACAAGATCGCCCAGTGCCAGGGTTGCCACGGCATCCCCGACTGGAAGACCGCGTTCCCCGAGGTCTATCGCGTCCCCAAGCTGGGCGGGCAGAAGGGCAGCTACATCGTCGCCGCGCTCAAGGCCTACAAGGCGGGCGAGCGCGATTTCGCGACGATGCACGCGATCGCCTCCGACCTGTCGGACGGCGAGATCCAGGAGATCGCGAAGTACTACGGTGAAGCGACCGCCGCGCCGGTCGCGACCGCACCGGCCCCTGTGGCACCGGCCCCTGTGGCACCGGCCCCTGCAGCACCGGCTCCCGCAGTAGCGGCCCCCGCCGAGAAGAAGAAGTGAGCGCCGCCATGACGACCCGAACCCTGATCCTCGCCGCGCTGCTCGCCCTGTCCACCTCCGCGATTGCCGCCTCGGGCGACGCCGAAGTCGGCCGCAAGAAATCCGCGCCCTGCGCCGCATGCCACGGCGCCGAGGGCATCAGCCCGGCGCCGGATTTCCCCAACCTCGCGGGCCAATATCCCGACTACCTCGAGTCGGCGCTGCGCCACTACAAGAACGGCAAGCGCAAGAACCCGATCATGCAGGCCCAGGTCGCGAACCTGTCGCCGAAGGACATCCTCGACCTCGCCGCATTCTTCGCGAGCCAGAAGGGGCTGTCCACCAAGCACTGACCCGGTTCCTCCATGGAGAACGAAGCCCGGCCGAGTGCCGGGCTTTTTGCTTCTGTGAGAATATCGAGACCCATCGAAGGAGCAAGCCATGAACCGGATCGTGCACATTTCCCTCAAGGTCGACGACGTGAAGAGGACCGGCGACTTCTACCATGAGGTCTTCGGCTTCCGCGATTCCGAGACCCGCAAGACGCGCGACCACCTCTCGCGCCACATGACCGACGGGCAGATCGACTTCACGCTGATGAAGTACGACGCGGGCACGCAGACGAAGGAATCGAAGGCCGCCGGCGACGGCCCCTGCATCCACCACTTCGCGATCGAGGTGGAGGACATCGCCAGGGCGACCGAGGAGATTCGCGCGCGCGGCTGCGAGATCGTGAGCGACCCCGGCGTGATCCCGGTGAAGTTCCGCGCGCTCGGCGGCACGATCGCCGAGCTGGTGCCGATCGGGCGCTACCAGCAGCCCGGCTTCGACCCGGGCACCGACCGCATCGTGCACCTGTCGCTCAAGGTCGACGACGTGTTGAAGACCGGCGACTTCTACCAGCAGGTGTTCGGGTTCCGCGATTCGGAGACGAAGAAGACGCGCGACCATGTCTCGCGCCACATGACCGACGGGCAGATCGACTTCACGCTGATGAAGTACGACGAGGGCACGCAATCGGCGGAGTCGAAGGCGGCCGGCGACGGCCCCTGCATCCACCACTTCGCGATCGAGGTGCGCGATCTCGACGGCGCCACGAAGCAGATCAAGTCCTTCGGCTCCGAGGTGGTGAGCGACCCGGGTGTGGTCCCGGTCAAGTTCCGCGCGCCCGGCGGCACGATCGCCGAGCTCGTGCCCGTCGGACGCTACAAGCGCTGAACGCCCGCGCGATGCGTCCTCTCGCCCGCAGCGGCGACTTCTGGTCGGGCCTGGCGCTCGCCGCTCTCGGCACCTACATCGTGAGCGAGGCGCGCCGCTGGGTGTACATGGGCGAGGATGGTCCGGGCGCCGGTTTCTTTCCGCTGTGGTACGGCAGCGCCATGATCGCGCTCTCGCTGGTGCTCGTGGCGCGCACCGTGCTCAAGCGCGACACGCCCGGCGCGAGGGCCGGCTTCCGC
Organism: Burkholderiales bacterium; assembly: GCA_031424255.1. Classification (GTDB taxonomy): domain Bacteria; phylum Pseudomonadota; class Gammaproteobacteria; order Burkholderiales; family Usitatibacteraceae; genus Usitatibacter. The sequence goes on from JANPHA010000446.1 coordinate 22,919, forward strand.
TGGAACGACCTCGGCCGCGCGCTCACCTGCTGGGCCGCGTTCGTCGCGTGCGTGGCCCTCATGTACGTCGTGGGATTCGTGGTGGCGTTCGCGCTCCTCACCTGGTTCATCATCGCGGTGATGGCGCGCCGGCCGCAGCGCGTAGCACTTCCGGTCTCGATCGGCAGCGCGCTTCTGTTTTATGCGCTGTTCGAGATGGCGCTCGACGTCTCGCTGCCACGCGGAATGCTCTTCTAGGGCGCATGGAGATTCTCAACGGGCTGCTGCAAGGCTTCCAGGTCGCGCTCACGCCGATGAGCCTCCTCATGTGCGTGATCGGCGTGGTGCTGGGCACCGTGATCGGCGTGCTGCCCGGGCTCGGTCCCTCCGCGACGATCGCGATGCTGCTGCCGCTCACGTTCAAGCTCGAGCCGACCGGGGCGATGATCATGCTGGCCGGGATCTACTACGGTGCCAAGTACGGCGGCTCGACCACGTCGATCCTGCTCAACGTTCCGGGCGAATCGTCGTCGGTCGTCACCTGTATCGACGGCTACGCGATGGCGCGCAAGGGCCGCGCCGGGGCGGCGCTGGGCATGGCCGCGATCGCGTCCTTCATCGCCGGGACTTTCGGCGTCGTGGCACTGATGCTGGTCGCACCACCGCTCGCCAAGCTCTCGCTCGCCTTCAGCGCGCCCGAATACTTCGCGCTCATGGTCCTCGGCCTCACGATGGTCGTGTTGCTCGCGGGCGAATCGCTGGTGAAGGCGCTGCTCGCGATGCTGGTGGGCCTGTGGATCGCGAGCATGGGCACCGACCTCTTCACCGCCACCTCGCGCTTCACCTTCGACCGCGTCGAGCTGCTCGGCGGCATCGACTTCATCATCGTCGCGATCGGCGTGTTCGCGGTCGGCGAGGTGCTCGGCAACATGGAGCCGGAGAAGCCGGTCGAGATGCTGCCGGTTCCCAAGGGACTCAGGAACCTGATGCCGACGTGGGACGACATGAAGAAGTGCCGCTTCGCTTTCGTGAACGGCTCGGTCGTGGGCTTCCTGATCGGCATCCTTCCGGGCGCCGGCTCGACCATCGCATCGTTCATGAGCTACGGCATCGAGAAAGCGGTCTCCCGGCATCCCGAGGAATTCGGCCAGGGCGCCATCGAAGGGGTCGCGGCGCCCGAAGGTGCGAACAATGCAGAGACCGGAGGCGCGCTCGTGCCGCTGCTCACCCTCGGCATTCCCGGCAGCGGCACGACCGCGATCCTGCTCGCCGCACTCGTGCTGTGGGGCTTCAAGCCCGGTCCGCTCTTCATCCAGGACAACCCGCAGCTCTTCTGGGGGCTCGTCGCCAGCATGTACATCGGCAACCTGCTGCTGCTGCTGCTGAACCTTCCCTTGGTGGCGGTGTTCGCGCAGCTGCTGAAGATCCCGGGCTACGCGATGTACCCGTTCATTCTCGGCGTCTCGATCGTGGGCGTGTACAGCGTCTCGAGCAGCATGTTCCACCTCGGGCTGCTGGCGCTCTTCGGGCTGCTGGGCTACGTGATGCGCAAGCTCGATTACCCCACGGCGCCGCTCGTGCTCGGCCTGGTGCTGGGCGACCTGATGGAGAAGGCGCTGCGGCAATCGCTGATGATGTCGCAGGGAAGCCTCGCGATCCTGTTTCGCCCGATTCCCAGCGTGCTGCTGGTGCTCGCGGCGCTGTTGCTGCTGGTCCCGCTGTTCAAGAAAATCAACGCCGTCCGTGTCCAGGTCGTCGACAAGGAAGCCTGACGGTATTTTCCCGAGGAGAGAGATTCCCATGATTCGCACACGACACGTTTGCGCCGCCGCGCTGATGGCCCTCGCGGGTGCGGCCCCGGCTGCGGCCGAGTGGAAACCGACCAGGCCTGTCGAGGTGATCGTGCATACCGGGCCGGGAGGCGGCAGCGACGTGCTGGCGCGCGCCATCGCCACGATGATGGAAAAGGAGAAGCTCGTTCCGGTGCGCATGCAGGTCATCAACAAGCCCGGCGGCAACGGCGCGGTCGCGGCGGCCGCGCTCTCGGAGAAGAAGGACGATCCCCACACGATCGGGCTCATCACCAGCGTCTGGATCGCTAACGCGCTCACGACGAGCGAGGCGAAGATCACGGTCCACGAT
>JANPHA010000447.1:0-26103 GCA_031424255.1 Burkholderiales bacterium
GATCAACGCGGCCTTCGCGGCGGCGTAGGCGAGCAGCGAGGTCGCCACGCGCACACCGAGGATCGAGGCGATGTTGACGATGCTGCCGCCCTTGCCCGCGGCGATCATCGCCTTCGCGGCTTCCTGCGCCACGCGCCACGCCCCGTCGAGATTGGTGTTGAGGACATTGCGCCAGTCTTCCTCGGTGAGCTCGATCGAGGGCTTGCCTTGCGCGATGCCGGCGTTGTTCACCACGATATCGGGCGCGCCGACGCTGCGCGCCGCCTGGTCGATCGCCTGCACCACGGACGCCCGGTCCGACACGTCGAGGGGCACGGCGAGCGCCTTGCCGCCGTCGCGCGCGATTTCCGCGACCAGCGCCTCCAGCCGGTCGGTGCGCCGCGCTCCGACCACGACGGTCGCGCCGGCGGCGGCGAGGGTGCGCGCGAAATGCTCGCCCAGGCCGCTGGAAGCGCCGGTGACGAGCGCGATCTTGCCGTGAATGTCGAAGAGCGGGGCGGTTGTCATGCCCCGCATTCTAGATCACCAGATGTTCCCGCGCTGCGACTCCGCCAGGAGCGACTTCGCCGGGTCGCAGGAGAAGGCACGCGCGAACTCCGGCATGTGCGCGAGCGGGCCGCGCACGCGGAAGCGCGGCGGCGAGTGGCTGTCGGTCTGGATGCGCAGCCGTTCCTGCTCGGCGCGCTGGCGATTGCGCCACGTCTGCGCATACGAGAGGAAGAAGCGCTGGTCCTGCGTGAGAGCGTCGATCGGGCCCTGGGGCTTGTCCTTCAGCGCCTTCTGCAGCGCGAGGTACGCGATCTTCAGCCCGCCGAGGTCGGCGATGTTCTCGCCGAGGGTGAGCTTGCCGTTCACCTTGAGCCCCTCGACGCCCTCGAATCCCGAGTACTGCTTCTCGATGCGGAGCGTGCGCTCCTCGTAGCGCTTGGCGTCGGCCGCGGTCCACCAGTCGGTCAGGTTGCCGCGTGCATCGAACTTGCGGCCCCGGTCGTCGAAGCCGTGCGTGATCTCATGGCCGATCACCATGCCGATGCCGCCGTAGTTGAGCGCGTCGTCGGCCTGCGCATCGAAGAACGGCGGCTGCAGGATGCCCGCGGGGAACACGATCTCGTTCTTGCGCGCGTCGTAGTACGCGTTGACCATGTAGGGCGACATCCACCATTCGCCGCGATCGACCGGGCCGGAGAGGCGTTTCAGGTCGCGTTCGTGGTCGAAGGCGTTGGCGTTGAGCCAGTTCTCGACGAAGCTGTGCGCGCCGACGTCGGCGCGGGAGTAGTCGCGCCAATGGTCCGGGTAGCCGATCTTCACCTGCATCGCGGCGAGCTTTTCCAGCGCCCGGCGGCGCGTGGCCTCGCTCATCCAGTCGACCGTGCGCAGCCGGTCGGCGAGCGCCGCCTTCACGTTGCGGATCAGCGCTTCGGAGCGCGCCTTCGCCTGCGGGCTGAAAGACTGGTCGACGAAGATGCGCGCGAGGGCCTGCGCCATCGGCTGCTCGCCGTAGTTGCCGCTGATCACCGCGATCACGCGGCGCGCGCGCGGCGGTTGGGTCTTCACGCCCTTCAGCACGCCCTGGTGGAAATCGAAGCTCGCCTGCTCGAATTTCTCCGGCAACTTGGTCGCGGTGGCGAGCAGCACGTGCCAGCGCAGGTAGGTGCGCCATTCTTCCGCGGGCTTCTCTGTGGCGAGGCGCGCAAGGGCCTTGAAGAACTCGGGTTGGGCGACGTTCAGCTCGCGCAGCCCGCTCGCGCCGAAGGCGGCGAAGTACTCGCCCCACGGCAGTCCGGGCGCCTGCTTGCCGAGTTGCGCCGGCGTCTGCTTGTGGTAGTTCTTCTCCTCGTCGCGCAGCTCGACGTTGGTCATCGACGCCTTCGCGAGCTCGGTCTCCATCGCCATCACGATCGCGGCGTTGCGCGCGGCGGCATCGGGCGCGTCGCCGGCGAGTGCCAGCATGCGCGCGACATGCTTCACATAGGCGTCGCGTTGCTGCTTGCTGCGCTCGTCGTCCTTGAGATAGTAGTCGCGATCCGGCAATCCCAGGCCGCCCTGCTGCAGCTCCGCCAGGTAGCGGCTGGAATTCTTCGCGTCCTGGCGCACGTCGAGCCCGAAGCCCGCGCCGATGCCGCGGATGTGCAGGTACGCGAGCGTGCGCGCGAGGTCGGCCGGTGTCGCCACGGCGGCGATGCGCGCGAATACCGGCTCGAGCGGGGCGAGCCCGGCTTTTTCGATCGCGGAGCCGTCCATGCCGCTCGCATAGAACTCGATCGCCTTGCGTTGCGCCACGCCCTTCGGCAGCTGCGCGCGCAGCGCCGCGTCGAGGGCGCCCCGCAGGACCCGCTCGTTGTGCTGGTCCACGATGGCACCCGTGCCCCACGACGCGCGGTCATCGGGAATGGTGGTCGCCGCGATCCATTTGCCGTTCACGTACTGGTAGAAATCGACGCAGGGATCGACCGCCGCGTCGAAGCTGGCCAGGTCGAGCGCCGCGGGGGCGGCGCACGCAAACGAGGCCAGGGCGCCGGCCAGGGCCGAGCGGGTCTTGAGGCGATTCATGGGGTTGTTCCGGGGAAGTCGCGATGGGCGGATTTTATCCGGGGAATCAGGCGGCGGCGTCACGGTTTGTCACGGTATACTTTTCCCCCGCATGCGCATTCTCCTCTCGAACGACGACGGCTACTTCGCCCCCGGATTGGCCGCTCTCGCCGAGGGGCTCGCCGCGCTTGGCGAGGTCACCGTGGTGGCGCCGGAACGCGACCGCAGCGGAGCCTCCAACTCGCTCACGCTCGACCGCCCGCTGATGCTGCACCGCGCCCACAACGGCTTCTTCTACGTGAACGGCACGCCGACCGACTGCGTGCACATGGCGGTCACGGGACTGCTGGATTTCGAGCCCGACGTGGTGGTCTCCGGCATCAACTCCGGCTCCAACATGGGCGACGACACGCTCTACTCGGGAACGGTCGCGGCGGCCACCGAGGGGTATCTGCTCGGCATTCCGGCGATCGCCGTGTCCCTGGTCGGCAAGGATTTCGCCCACTACGCCACCGCCGCGCGCGTGGCCCACGACCTGGTCGAGCGCCTGGCACGCGCGCCGTTCGGGGCTCCGGTGCTGCTCAACGTGAACGTGCCCGACGTGCCGTACGAGTCGCTTTGCGGCATCGAGGTGACGCGCCTCGGTCGCCGCCACAAGGCGCAGCCCGTGGTGCAGGGCAAGAACCCGCGCGGCGAGACCGTGTATTGGGTCGGCCCCGCGGGCGCCGCGCGCGAGGCGGGCCCGGGCACGGATTTCAACGCGCTCGAGCGCGGCGCGGTCTCGGTCACGCCGCTGCAGGTCGACCTCACGCACGCGAGCCAGATTCCGCCGGTGTCCGAATGGATCCGCACGTGAGCGGGCGCGATGGCATCGGCATGACCTCGGAGCGCACGCGCCTGCGCATGGTCGAGGCGCTGCGCGCCGACAAGATCGTGAACGAGCGCGTGCTCGGCGTGATGGCGGAAATCCCGCGCCACGTGTTCGTCGACGAGGGCATCGCTTCGCGCGCCTACGAATTCAATACCGCCCTTCCGATCGGCCACGGCCAGACGATCTCGGCGCCGATCGTGGTGGCGCTCATGACCCAGCTATTGCTCGAGAAGTCGCCGATGGACAAGGTGCTCGAGATCGGCACCGGTTGCGGCTACCAGACCGCGGTGCTCGCCAAGCTCGTGAAGGAGGTCTACACGCTCGAGCGCATCGCTCCCCTGATGGACAAGGCGCGCCGCCACCTGCGCGACCTGCGTTACTACAACGTTCGCTACAAGCATGCCGATGGCCACGCCGGCTATCCCGAAGGCGGACCCTATGACGGAATCATCATGACCGCGTGCGCCACCCATGTGCCCGATGCGTTGAAACAGCAGCTCGCCGTCGGGGGCCGCATGGTGCTCCCGGTCGGGACCGACGATCAGTGGCTCTACGTGGTCGATCGCACCGAGAGCGGATTCGTCGAGCAGAGGCGCGCGGGCGTGCGCTTCGTGCCGCTGCTGCCGGGGCTCGCATGATGAGGCGCGTGGCGCTCGTCGCGATCGTCGTGCTGCTGGCGGGCTGCGCCGCGCGCCGTCCCGCCCCGGTCAGCGATCGGATGCAGCCCACGCCGCCGCCGAGCGCGGTGGTCGAGGCGGCTCCCGCCGCTCCCGAGCCGTTGCCGCCCGAGAAGCCCGTTCCCACGCACGTCGTGAAGAAAGGCGACACGCTGGTAAGCATCGCGCTGCAGTACGGGCTCGATTACCGCGAGCTCGCAGCGTGGAACAACATCGTGAATCGCAACGTGCTCTCGGTCGGGCAGGTGCTGGTGCTCGCCGCGCCGCCGGGCACGCCCGCGATCACGGCCCCGGTCACGACACCGCTCGCCTCCGCGGGCCCGCCGATCGAGGCGCGTCCGCTCGGAAATTCCGTCGGCACCAAGGTCGAGCCGCGCGGGCAGAAGCTGCCGTTCTCCGAGAAGGCGCTGGCTCAGCTCTCCGCGGCCGAAGCGGGGATGCCACCGCTCGAGGGCACGACCGCGCCGGCGCCCGTGCCGCCCCCGGTCGCCGAGGCGCCCAGGCCCACCGGCACCGACAACGAGGACATCGACTGGATGTGGCCGGTGAAGGGCAAGGTGCTGGCCGCGTTCACCGAATCCTCCAAGGGCATGGACATCTCCGGGCGCAAGGGCACCGCGGTGCTCGCGGCCGCCTCCGGGCGCGTGATCTACGCCGACGCGGGCCTGCGCGGCTACGGCAAGCTCGTGATCATCCGCCACAACAACACCTGGCTTTCGGCGTACGCGCACAACGAGAACATCCTCGTGAAGGAGCAGCAGGACGTGCGCAAGGGCCAGAAGATCGCCGAGATGGGCTCGACCGACACCGACCAGGTGAAGCTGCACTTCGAGGTGCGCCGCCAGGGCAAGCCGGTCGATCCGGCGAAGGTCCTGCCGGGGATGTGACGACCTAGAGCGGCTCGATCGACCAGTCGCCGCCGCTCGACTGGCGCTGGATGCGCATCGACCGGAACCACGGCGAGCGATCTGCCTCGATGCCCCAGCGCCACTCGGGAGGATGCGGCACGAGGACGCGCATCGATCCGCCGAGACCCGCGCGCAGGTGCGTGTTGGCGTTGCTCACGCCGACGTACTCGTCGACGATCGAGAGCAGCGCGAGCATGTCCTCGAGGTCGTCGTTCGCGTGGCTCAGGTCGTGTACGCGCGCCCCGAGCGCCGCGGCGACGCGCGCCATTTCGCCGGGCTCGGGATGGCGCTGGATGCCGAGCCATGTGCCGTGCGTGCCGCGCAACGCGCGGCCCAATTGCGCCGGCTCGATCGCCTTGCACTGCGTGCGCGAGGGCCCGGCGGAGGCGACACCGGCGCGCCATGTGAGCGCGACCCAGGGCCGCGGCCCGAGTGCTTCGAGCGCACGGCGCCACCGATCGACGCGCTCGGGCAGGGGCGCGAGCGGCAGCGCGGGCGCAAAGCGCCGCGGATCGCGCGCCTCGAGCAGCCACGGCAGGTCGCCGATCCAGACCGGCTCGAGGGCTTCGCCGGGCGCATTTTCCGCCGCGAATCCGGATGCGAAAAGTCCGGTGCGATCGAGCATCGCGTGCAGGCGCGCATCGCCGCGGAATGCGAGCTGCGCCCCGCGCTCGACGAGCTCGGGCGCGAAGCGCAGGAAAAAGAGCACGTCGCCCACGCCCTGCTCGGCGCGCAGCACGAAGCGGCGTCCCGCGAGCGATGCGGGCAGCACGGCGGCGGCCGGATCGGGGGGCGTGGAGGCGAGGCCCTGCGCGAGCAGCCGCCAGCGATAGTGTTCCCAGCCCGGCGCGAACTCGCCACGCGCGAGGAGCGCGCGCCCGAGGTTCTGGTGGGCCGCGGCGAATGCCGGCTGCGCGGCGATCGCGGCGCGATAAGCACCGATCGCATCGTCCGATCGGCCGGCCGCCTCGAGTGCCAGGCCGAGATTGTTGTGCGCCTCGAACCACGACGCGTCGACCTCGAGCGCCCTGGCGAAGCACGCGATCGCGGCACCCGTGCGACGCGTATCGCGCAGCAGCAGGCCGAGGTTGTTGTGGAAATCCGGGATCGTGCCATCGGCGGCGATCGAGGCGCGCATCATCCGCTCCGCGCCCTCGAGATCGCCGCGATGCCACGCGACCATGCCGAGGTAGTGGGTGGCGATCGCGTTGCCGGGCTCGCGTTCCAGCGCCTGCGCGTAGCCGTTCGCGGCCTCGTCGATGCGCCCCTGCTGGTGCAGCGCGAGCGAGCGCTGCAGCAGCGCCTCGATGCCGCCGGCCTGCGGCGCGAGGCTGCCGTGGCATTCCTTGTAGCGTCGCCCGCTGCCGCAGGGGCAGGGGTCGTTACGACGGGTCGGGGCTTGCACGGAACTCCCGCACCAGCGAAGCGAGCCGGCGCAGCTCGTCGCGCGAGGCGCCTGCGCCGTAGCGCGCCTCGACGTAGCGGCGCGTGATCTCCGCGGCGGTGGTGGCGCATTCGGGACGCAGCGCCTTCACGCGCGCGAGGAAATCCATCGGGCCCTCGTGCGGCGCGCGCGCGAGCCCGGCCGCGGCCATCTTCGCGCAGTAGCGGTTCCACGCGCCGAGGGATGCCTCGCGCCGCGGCGCCCGGTCGCGCACCAGTAATCCCGCCGTCACCGCGCCGCCCACGCAGATCATCGCGATCAGCAGCCAGAAGCCGAGCGTGCGCCAGTCGATCGAGGGGAACCCGAGATCGGCGAAGAACTGCCGCTGGCGATCGACGTTGTAGCCCACCACCCACTGGTCCCACTGGCTGTTCATCATCTGCCAGCCGTAGCGGAACTTCGAGAGCACGCCGAGCGGATCGCCGGCGATGATGCTCGAGGCGACCCCGATCGGCCCGAGTGCCGCGTTGACGCCGCTTTCCACGCGCGTGGGCGAGACCGCCGCGGTCGGATCGACGCGCACCCAGCCCTCGTCCCTGATCCAGACCTCGGCCCACGCATGCGCATCGGCCTGGCGCACGATCAGCTCGTTGTTGAACGGGTTCACTTCCCCGCCCTGGTAGCCGGTCACGACGCGCGCGGGTATGCCGGCCGCGCGCATCAGCAGCGCGAAGCTGCCCGCGTAATGCTCGCAGAAGCCGCGCCGCGAATTGAACAGGAAGTCGTCGTACGGATCGCGCGGATCGAGCAGCGGCGGCTCGAGCGTGTAGATGAACTGGCGGTTGAACATCTGCATCGCGCGCGCGACCAGCGCATGCGCGTCCTGCGTCTCACGCGCCCATTCGCGCCCGAGCGCCACGGTGCGCGGGTTGCGCGCCGGGTCGAAGCGCATCATCCACTGCTGCTGCAGCGGCCCCATGGATTGGCCGTAGCGATAGCTGAGCCAGGAGGTGAGCTCGTAGCGCAGGCGCTCGTCCACCGGCTTCCTCGCGCGGATCTGCAGGTCCGCGAGCGAGTACGAGCCCTCCGGCACGGCGCTCGGCACGTCGAGCGCGAAGAGCCAGGTCTTGTTGTTCGGCTCGAGCGTGATCACGTAGCGCGTGGGATTGCCGGTGTCGGTATAGACGAGATCGCCCTTCTGCGGCGCGGCCCACATGCGCCAGGTGACGCCGTCGAACTCGGGCAGCACCGGCCCGCGGAAGTACAGCGCCGAATAGGGCGGGCGCTCGCCGATGAAGTTCACGCGGAACGCGAGCGCGTCGGACTGGATCAGGCTCGAGACGCTGCCGGGCGCCATCGTGTCGGACAGGCCCGAGGCGGCGCTGCGCGCGTCCTGCGGCAGCGCCCAGAGCGGGCCCTGCACGCGCGGGAAGAGGATGAAGAAGGCGACCATCAGCGGCAGCGCCTGCACCAGGAGGGCGAGCGCGGGCCGCAGGCGCTCGCCGAGGCTCGGGGAGCGGCCCACGCGATTGAAGCCCACCAGCGTCGCGATGAAGATCCACACGCATACCAGCATGTAGAGCCCGAGCGGGATCGCCTGCGAGAAGAGGAAATTGGTCATCACCAGGAAGAAGCCGAGGTAGATCGCGAGCACCACCTCGCGCTGCGTGCGCATCTCGAGCAGCTTGAGCGCGGCCATCACGATCAGCAGCGTGACCCCCGCCTCGCGTCCGGTGATGCGGCCGTACTGGAGGTAGGTGCCGAGTGTCGCGGCCACGGTGATCGCGGCGACCAGCCAGCGCGGCGGAACGCGCATCGCGGTCCACGCCATCCAGCCGCGCCAGCCGACGACGAGAAGGAAGAACGCGGCGACCCAATCGGGCAGCCGCGGCAGGTGCGGCGCCACGACGAAGGCCATCGCCACGAGCAGCCACATCAGGTTGCGTACGTCCAGATGCGGCGATGCGGGGGAGCCGCTCACTGCGGCTCCTCGAAGAGCGCCAGCGCCTCCAGGCAGCGGCGGCGATGCAGGTCGCCGCGGTCGGGGGGAATGCGCGTGCCGGGAATGCGCAGGCCGTAGCTCTGGCCGAAGTTCTCCGCCTGCATCACCCAATGCGTGAGGACCGACAGGCGCGCCTCCACGTCGGGCGCCCGGGCGTCGTCCCAGTCGAGCCACAGCTCGCTCGAGGCGGTCGCGCTGAATTCCTTGACGAGCAGGCCCTGCTCGCGCGCGAGCGCTTTCCACGCGATCAGCTTCGGCGGGTCCCCCGCGCGGTAGGGCCGCAGCATGTTGAACTCCTCGTCGCCGGGAACGGGAATGCCTTCCTCCGAGTCGCTGCCCGATTGGCTCGGAGGCGCTCCGGCATCGAGGTCGGGGCGCGGGTAGACCACCACGTTCAAGAGAAACTCCACGTACGACCAGGCGTGGAACAGTCCCACCGGGTAGCGCGTGAAGACCTCGAGGCGGCCGCAGCGCGCGAGGCCGCGCCGTCGCGTGGTGAACGGCAGCGCGATCGACGCCGGGTCGCCGGCGACGATGTCGGCGTAGACCGGGTCTTCGCCCTTGCGTCGCACCGCGATCGCGAAGCGCGTCTGCGACGGCGTCTCCACCGTGATGCCGAAATGCGCGGTCTCGCCCGCGAACACCGCCTCGCAGCGCCCCGGCCGCAGCCTCAGGTGCGCTAGGTTGCGCCACGTGTGGATCATCGCGACACCCGCCATGCTCATCAGCAGGAAGGTGAGCACGAAGCCGAGCGAGAGCACGTAGTTGATCGACGACAGCAGCAGGATCGCGACGGTCAACGCGAAGAGATAGCCCTGCCGCGTGGGCAGGATGAAGATACGCCGCTGGACGAGCGTCACCGGCGGCGTCTCGGGCACGGCCGCGCGGAAGATCCAGTCGGAGATCGATTGCCTCAGGTCGGTGAACACGGCCAAGCCCGGCGTGACGCGGCGCGCGCGAGGATCAGGGGATGGGGACGCCGGCGATCAGCTCCTTGGCCGGGTCGAAGCTGCCTTTGACGGCGTCGGAGTTGCCGTGCAGGCGGTGGCCCACGACCGACGGCAGGATCGCCTGCACATCCTCCGGCAGCACCTGACGGCGTCCCGCCATCATCGCCCACGATTGCGCGGCGCGCAGGATCGCGACCCCGGCGCGCGGCGACAGGCCCTGCGTGAAGCGCGGCGAGTGGCGCGTGTAGTTGATGAGCTGCTGCACGTAATCGAGCAGCGCTTCGGACACCTGCATCGCCGGCACCGCCTTCTGCAGCCCCACGAGCTGCTCGGTCGTCATCTCGGGCTGCAGTTGCGAGATCATGTCGCGGCGCTCCGCGCCCTTCAGCAGCTCGCGCTCGGCCTTCGCATCGGGATAGCCGAGGTTCAGGCGCATGAGGAAGCGGTCGAGCTGCGATTCGGGCAGCGGGAACGTGCCCACCTGGTGCATCGGGTTCTGTGTCGCGATCACGAAGAACGGCTCGGGCAGGGGACGCGTCTCGCCCTCCGCGGTCACCTGGTGCTCTTCCATCGCTTCCAGCAGCGCGCTTTGCGCCTTGGGGCTCGCGCGGTTGATCTCGTCGGCGAGGATGATCTGCGCGAAGATCGGCCCGGCATGGAAGCGGAAGGTCGAGCTGTCGCGATCGAAGATCGACACGCCGATGATGTCGGCGGGCAGCAGGTCGGAAGTGAACTGGATGCGCTGGTAGTCGAGGCCGAGGAGCCGCGCGAGCGCGTGCGAGAGCGTGGTCTTGCCCACCCCGGGCACGTCCTCGATCAACAGGTGGCCGCGGGCGAGGATGCAGGCCATCGCGAGCCGGATCTGGCGTTCCTTGCCGAGAATCACTTGTCCGGCCTTGGCGACAACCGCCTCCACCGGATTGGCGAGCCTGCTGCGAGCGTCCATCAACATGAAAAAAAGGGAACCTTGTCAGCGATTTACAAGTCGATCCGTTATGCCGACGAGGATACCATGCGCACCCCGCCGCCGCGCCCGCGAAGCCCCTCGGGATGGCCCGGCCCGCAGCGCTGTTTACCCGTTATAGTTCGACGATGAGAAAGCCGATGATCCGACGATTCCTGGCAACTGCCCTGCTTGCCCTCGCGCTGCCCGCGGCCGCCCAGAGCGTGCCCGCGACCAACTACACCGACATGTGGTTCCTGCCGAGCGAGAACGGCTGGGGCGTGAGCTTCACGCAGCATGTCGCCACCAGCAAGGTTTACGCGGTCTGGTACACCTACGATCCGCGCGAGCCCGAGAGCGGCGTCGCGGGGAATTTCAAGCCGCTGTGGATCGTGCTCGCCGGCGGGGGAACCTGGACCACGCCTACCTCGTTCACCGGCCCCGTGTACGTCACCAACGGCTTGCCGTTCAACCAGGCCGGCTCGAACACGCGCGTGAACCAGGTCGGAACCTTCACGTTCAACTTCTCGGATGCGTCGAACGGCACCTTTACGTATAGCATCGCCCCGCCCGCGGGGCTCGCGTCGACCGATCCCGCGTTCGGCCTTCCCGCGTTCTCCGGAACCAAGAGCATCACGCGCCAGAGCTTCTAGGTAGAATCGCGGTCATGGCGACCGCGCTCTTCACGCATCCGGACTGCGCCCGGCACGAGATGGGCGATGGGCATCCCGAGTCGCCGCTGCGCCTGAAGGCCATCCTCGCGGCGCTCGAGTCCTCGGGCCTCGCCGCGAAGCTGCGCATCCACGAGGCGCCCGAAGCTTCGCGCGAGCATCTCGAGCGCGTCCATCACGCCGCCCACGTCGACCTGGTATTCGATTCCGCTCCGGAGCGCGGCTATGCGTACCTCGATCCCGATACCTCGATGAATCCGAATTCCCTCTCGGCCGCGCTGCGTGCCGCGGGGGCGGTGGTCGCGGCCACCGACATGGTGATGTCGGGCGAAGTGAAGAGCGCGTTTTGCGCCGTGCGCCCGCCGGGGCACCATGCGACGCGCGATCGCCCGATGGGCTTCTGCCTGTTCAACAACGTGGCGATCGGCGCGATGCACGCGATCGAGGCGCACGGGCTGGAGCGCGTGGCGGTGCTCGATTTCGACGTCCACCACGGCAACGGCACCGAGGATGCGTTCCACGAGGATCCTCGCGTGATGCTGTGCTCCACATTCCAGCATCCCTACTATCCGTACTCCGGCGCGGATTCGGGCAACGAGCACATCATCAACGTGCCGCTCGCCGCGATGACCGACGGGCGTGGTTTCCGCGCCGCCGTGGAGCGCTTCTGGCTTCCGGCGCTCGCCGCGTACAAGCCGCAGCTCGTGTTCGTCTCCGCGGGCTTCGATGCGCACCGCGACGACCCGCTCGCGTACCTCAAGCTCGACGACGCCGACTATCGCTGGGTCACCGAGAAGCTGGTGGAAGTGGCCGAGCGCGACGCCGGGGGAAGGGTGGTCTCGACGCTCGAGGGCGGCTACAACACCGCGGCGCTGGGACGCTGCGTGGTCGAGCACGTGCGCGTGCTGGCCGGCTAGGCGCCGAGAAGCAACCCGGCCGCGCTGGCGTCGACGCCGCGGATCGCGAGGCGTTTTTCGCGCGATTTCGCGCCGCTCACGAGCGTCACGTCGCGCCGCGCCACGCCGAGCTTTTCGGCGATGAATGCGATCAACGCGAGATTGGCGCGCTCCTCGAGCGCAGGCGCGGCGATGCGGATCCTGAGCGCGTCGCCATGCAGGCCCGCCACCTCGGTGCGTTTCGCTCCCGGCTGCGCATGGACGCAAATGACGAGCGCGCCGTCACGGGACCGGCGGCACCACGGCGGCATCGGGGGGTTACTGCAGGGAGCTGGTACGGCGCTTGTCGGTCGAGGGCGGCTGCAGGCCGATCAGCGACCAGTTCTGCGTGTTGATCGCGTTGACGATGATGCTGCGATAACGCATCGCCATGCCCAGCGACCAGGGCGAGGCGACGAAATTCTGGTAGAGCTCCTCGAAATTCACCGCGCCGCAATAGCCGCTGTACGCGCACGCCATCATCGGCTCGCGCGACCCGGAGCTGCAATCGCTGCCGAGATCGCAGGCCACGAGCGAGAAGGCGCCGAGGAACGCGGCCGGCTCGGGGACTTCGCCCGCGCCCGGGCCGATGCGCAGCTGGTTGGCGACCGACTGCTGCGCGAGGAACTGGCCGACGATGATGATCGCTTCCGGGTCGCGCGTCTCGAGCAGACCGACGATGCGCGAGAAATCGTCCTGCGCGACGCGCGTGCTCTGCGATTGCTCGCTGCCCCGGTTGTTCGCGTTGTTCTTGATGTTGAGCTCGGCCACCAGCGTTCTCGCCTGGGCGCGCGGATCGCCCTGCTGCGCGGCGGCGAGGTACAGGTCCTCGATGTCCTTGGGCGAGATCTTCGAGCCCTGGAAGCGCAGGCAGCGCTGCGTCGTATCGACGGCCTCGTAGGCCGCGATGCGCTTGGTGTTGTTCGGATCCCCGGTGGGCAGGCCGGCGAGGAACTGGCGGCGCTGCTTCGCGCTGTAGGCCGCGAGATCCTCGTTGATCGAGGTCGCGAACTGGCACTCCTCGAGCGCCTTGGCCAGGTGGTAGCGCTCGTCGGCGGTGAGCTGGTCGTGGCGCGCGGCGAGGGCGTCGGCGAACGCCTTCAGGTCGCGGGTGGAGCGGAAATCGAGCGCGAGGGGCGAGGCACGGGCCGGCTCCGCGCGCGCCACCGGGGCGGGCAGCGAGATCGGATGCGGGCGCGGCTCCGGCGTGAGCGCAGGCGGCTGCGACGCGGGGAACATCTCGTCGGGCGAAAGCATCGCGGACTGGAGCGGTTTATCGTCCCGGGCAGCGGAAACGACGCCGGTGTATTTGCTGGTAATCAGCAACCCGTAGGCGACGAGCGAGGCCAGGCCGATGGCCGTGAGGCGATTCATGGGAGCAAGTCTGGGGTAAAAAGGGTAGTTTCGTCAATGCTTTCCGTGAGGGTGGCCCCGGGCGGCCCGGGCCGGGACCGCCCCCCGGCGGCGGTTTTTTGCCGTGAACCGCGTCACATCAGTGATGCAGGATTTTCGACAGGAAGAGCTGGGCGCGCTCGGAACGCGGTTTGCCGAAGAAATCGTCCTTGGTGGCGTCCTCGACGATGAGGCCCTTGTCCATGAAGATCACCCGGTGGGCGACCTTGCGCGCGAAGCCCATCTCGTGGGTGACGACCATCATCGTCATGCCCTCCTGGGCGAGCTCCACCATCACGTCGAGCACCTCGTTGATCATTTCCGGGTCGAGCGCGGAGGTGGGCTCGTCGAAGAGCATCGCGATCGGGTCCATGGACAGGGCGCGCGCGATCGCGACGCGCTGCTGCTGCCCGCCGGAAAGCTGCCCGGGGAACTTGTCCTTGTGCGCGAGCAGGCCGACGCGGTCGAGGAGCTTCAGGCCCTTGTCGCGCGCCTGGTCCTCGGGACGGCCGAGCACCTTCACCTGCGCGAGCGTGAGGTTCTTCTCCACCGTCATGTGCGGGAAGAGCTCGAAATTCTGGAACACCATGCCGATGCGCGAGCGCAGCTTCGACAGGTCCGTCTTCGGGTCGTGCACCGGGACGCCGTCGACGGTGATCTGGCCCTTCTGGAAAGGCTCGAGCCCGTTCACCGTCTTGATGAGCGTGGACTTGCCGCTGCCCGAAGGCCCGCACACCACGACCACCTCGCCCTTCTTCACGTTGGTGGTGTTGTCGGTGAGCACCTGGAAAGCGCCGTACCACTTGCTGACGTTCTTGATGTCGATCATCGGATTTTCCACTAGCGGATCACTGCAATCTTGGCCTGCAGTCGCTTGACCAGCAGCGACAGGGAGAAGGAGATGGCGAAATAGACCACCGCCGCGAACGTGTACATCTCGACCAGGCGGTAGTCGCGGTTGGCGATCTTGGCCGCGGCGCCGAGGAAGTCGGTAGCCGAGATCACGTAGACCAGGGACGTGTCCTGGAAGAGCACGATCGTCTGCGTGAGCAGCACCGGCAGCATGTTGCGAAACGCCTGCGGCAGCACGATGTAGGACATCGTCTGCCAGTAGTCGAGGCCGAGCGCGTATCCCGACCACACCTGGCCGCGCGCGACCGACTGGATGCCGGCGCGCATGATCTCGCAGTAGTAGGCGGCCTCGAACATCGTGAACGTGATGAGCGCCGAATAAAAGGCGCCCACCTGGATGGGCCGGCCCGCGCCGGTGATCCACGCGCCGATGTACGGCACGAGGAAGAAGAACCAGAAGATCACCAGCACCAGCGGGATCGAGCGCATCAGGTTCACGTACGCGCCCGCGAGCATCGACAGCGCCTTGAACTTCGACAGGCGCATGAGGGCGAGGATGGTGCCGAAGACGATGCCGCCGCTCATCGACAGCACGGTGAGCGTGAGCGTGAAGGTCATCCCCTCCCGGAACAGGTAGCCGGCCGAGCGCGCGATGACATTCCAGTCGAAGCCGGAATCCATATTCAGTGCCCCGCCACTTGCACCGGGCCGCCGGCGGCGATGAGCCCGGGCACGCGCACCTTGCGTTCCAGCAGGCGCATGCCGAGCACGACCACGAGATTGGTGATGAGGTAGAGCACGGTGGCCGCGGCGAACGCCTCGAACACCTGGAAGGTGAACTCCTGCATCGCGCGCGCGCGCCCGGTGAGCTCCATCAGCCCGATGGTGAGCGCGACCGAGGAGTTCTTGATGATGTTCATGAATTCCGAGGTGAGCGGCGGCAGGATGATGCGGAAGGCCTGCGGCAGGATCACGTGGATGTAGGTCTGCGACGGCGTGAGACCCATGGCGGTGCCCGCCATGCGCTGGCCGCGCGGCAGCGAGTTGATGCCGGCGCGCACCTGCTCGGCCACGCGCACCGAGGTGAATATCCCGAGGCACAGCACCGCGGGGATGAAAGCGCTCCATGGCGGGGGCATCTGCTTGATCGCGTCTCCCAGGCCCTTGGGAAGCAGCTCGGGGAACACGAAGAACCACAGGAACATCTGCACGATGAGCGGAATGTTGCGGAAGATCTCGACGTAGCCGTTGCCGAGCCGCACCACCCACGGATTCTGCGTCGTGCGCAGCGTGCCGACGATCGATCCGATCGCGAGCGCGATGACCCAGGCGCAGAGCGCGGTGACGATCGACCACCCGAGCCCGACCAGCAGGTAGTGCAGGAAGGTGCCCGTCCCGCCCGGCTCGGGCGCGAACAGGATGCCCCAATTCCAGTTGTACTTCATCGCATCACTTTGCCTTCCAGTCGCGAAACCGCGTCCAACGTTCGCTCCCTCCCCCTTGGGGGAGGGTTGGGGAGGGGGTTGCTGCGAGTTACTTGTACGCCGCCGGATCGCCCGAATCGGTCGGGTTCTGGAACTCCTTCTTGAGGACGTCGCTCATCGGCACGTTGAGGTTCAGCCCCTTCGGCGGGATCGGCTTCTGGAACCACTTGTCGTAGATCGCGTTGATCGCGCCCGACTTGTAGGTGTTGGCGGTCGAGGCGTCGGCGATCTTCTTGAACGCGGCGTCGTCCTTGCGCACCATGATGCCGTACGGCTCCACCGACAGCGCGACGCTCGAGATCTCGTAGTCGCCCGGATTGCGCGACTGCGCGGCCAGGCTGTAGAGCAGGATGTCGTCCATCACGAAGGCGACCGCGCGGCCGGTCTCGACCATCTGGAACGCCTCGGGGTGGCCGTTGGCGGAGACGATGATCATGCCGAGGTTCAGCGCGGCGTTGATCACGGTGATCTGCTTGATGTTGGTGGTGCCCGCGGTCGAGACGATCGTCTTGCCCTTCAGGTCGTTCAGCGTCTTGATGTTCGACGACTTCTTCGCGACCCAGCGGTTGGCGGTGAGGAAGTGGGTGTTGGTGAACCACACCTGCTTCTGGCGATCGAGGTTGTTGGTGGTGGAGCCGCACTCGAGGTCGATGGTGCCGTTGGCCATCAGCGGGATGCGGTTCGCCGATGTCACGAGCTGGTACTTGACCTCGAGGTTGGGCATCTTCAGCTCTTTCCTCACGTCGTCGACGATGCGCATGCAGATCTCCATCGCGTAGCCGACGACCTTCTGCTGGTCGTCGTAGTACGAGAACGGGATCGAAGCGTCGCGATGGCCGATGGTGATCGCGCCGGTCTTCTTGATCTTGTCGAGGGTGCCTTCCTGGGCGAGGGCCGGCGCGGCAATCAAGGCGCAGGCGATGGCCGCAAGAGCGGCACGAGTGATGCGGGACATGGTGAAACCTCCTGGGTTGGACAGTGGATGGGCGGTTGATTGCGCGCTCCGAGGCGCACCGGCCGCTTCTGGCGGCTAGGATACCCCGGTCGCGGTTTGGAGGACAATAACGCTTTCGCTTCGCGAGATCCCGTCATGCATTTCCCTACCCACGAGCAGAAGCAGGCGCTCCTCGAGCAGGTATTGCGCATCGCGGACCAGCGACTCCCCGCGCAGGGCGCCAAGGAAGCGCGCGAATTCATCGGCATCTACTACGGCCTGATCGACGCGGAAGACCTGGCCGCGCGCGACCCCGAGGACCTCTACGGTGCGGCGATGGCCCACCTCGCGTTCGGGCGCCAGTTCGCCACCGGCTCGCCCAAGCTGAGGGTCTACAACCCGCGCGCCGACGAGCACGGCTGGTCGAGCCCGCACACGGTGATCGAGATCGTCAACGACGACATGCCGTTCCTGGTCGATTCGGTGACGATGGAAGTGAACCGCCAGGGCTGCACGCTCAGCCTCTTCAACCATCCGCTGTTCACGGTGAAGCGCGACGAGGAAGGCCATCTGCTGGAGTTCGGCCCGCCCTCGGGCGAGGGCCGCCAGGAATCGCTGATCCACGTCGAGGTGGAGGGCGAGATCGACCCCGCGCGGCTGAAGGCGCTGGGCGAGGGCATCGTGCACGTGCTGGGCGACGTGAGGGCCTCGTTCGAGGACTGGCAGGCGATGCGCGGGCGCATGCAGGAGATCGTGAAGGAGCTGGAGAATCCGCCCGAATACCTGAAGGGCGAGGAGACCGGGGAGAACCGCGCGTTCCTCGCCTGGGCGGCGGATCACCATTTCACCTTCCTCGGCTGCCGCGACTACGAGCTCAACAACGTCAATGGCGAGGACCAGCTGAAGATCGTGCCGCGCTCCGGGCTCGGCGTGCTGCGCGAGCCCGTGCTCGGCGGCGTCTCGCACAGCTTCGCCGAGCTGCCGCCGCAGCTGAAGGCGCTCGCGCGCGAGCCGCGCCTGCTGGTGCTCACCAAGGCGAACGCGCGCGCGACCGTGCATCGCCCGGGGTATCTCGACTATATCGGCGTGAAGCGCTTCGACGATGCCGGCAAGGTCGTGGGCGAGCGCCGTTTCGTGGGCCTCTACACGTCGTCGGCCTATCACGCCGATCCGCGCGAGGTGCCCCTCGTGCGGCGCAAGGTCGCGCGGGTGATCGAGCGCTCGGGCTTCCGCCCCTACAGCCATCTCTACAAGAACCTGCTGAGCGTGCTGCAGGAATACCCGCGCGACGAGCTCTTCCAGATCGACGCGGACACGCTCTTCGAGACCACGCTCGCGATCCTGCGGCTCGGCGACCGGCGCAAGATCCGCGTCTTCGTGAGGAAGGACCTCTACGGGCGGTTCTACTCGTGCCTGGTCTTCATGCCGCGCGAGAATTTCAACACCGACGTCCGGCTGAAGATCCAGGAGATCCTCAAGCGGCACCTGAACGGCACCAGCACCGAGTTCACCGTGAACCTCTCGGAGGCGGTGCTCGCGCGCATCCACATGCTGGTGCGCACCAATCCGCGCGACGCCGCGAACTACGACGTGCATGCGATCGAGGCCGACATCGCGCAGGCCACGCGGCGCTGGGAAGACGACCTCAAGAACGCGCTGGTCGAGGCGCTCGGCGAGGAGCGCGCGACGGGGGTGCTGCGCAAGTACGGCAACGCCTTCGACGTCGCCTATCGCGACGACGTGTCGCCGCGCGCCGCGGTGCGCGACATCGCGATGATCGAGAAGCTCGGCCCCGACAATCCTTTCTCGGTGAGCCTCTACCGTCCGGTGGAAGGCGACGAGCGCTCGCTCAGGCTGCGCGTCTACCGGATCGGCGAGCGCGTGCCGCTCTCGGGAAGCCTGCCGGTGCTCGAGAACATGGGCCTCGAGGCGCTCGACGAGGTGTCGTACGAGATCCGCCGCGCCGACGTCGAGCCGGTATTCCTGCACGACTTCGGGCTGAAGAGCGCGCGCTCGATTCCCGACGTCGAGGCGGTGAAGTCGATCACCGAGGAAGCGCTGCTCAAGGTCGCGCACGGCGAGATCGAGAACGACGGCTTCAATCGGCTCACGCCCGGCGCGGCGCTCGCCCCCGCCGACGTGGTCGTGCTGCGCGCCTACGCGAAGTACCTGAAGCAGGCCGGCTTCACCTTCAGCCAGGCGTACATCGAGCAGACGCTCGCCGGCCATCCCGCGATCGTCGCCAAGATCGCGGCACTCTTCCACGCGCGCTTCGATCCGGGCCTCGCGGGCGATCGCGACGCGTTGCAGGCCCACCTCGTGGAGGAGATCAAGGCGCTGCTCAACGCGGTGCCGAACGCCGACGAGGACAAGATCCTGCGGCGCTTCCTCGACCTCGTGCTCGCCACGCTGCGCACCAATCATTGGGTCAAGGGCGCGGACGGCAAGCGCAAGGCGTACCTCTCGCTCAAGTTCCTCTCGGCGCTGGTCCCCGAGCTTCCCGAGCCGCGGCCGCTCTTCGAGGTCTGGGTCTACGCGGTGCGCTTCGAGTCGATCCACCTGCGCGGCGGCAAGGTCGCGCGCGGCGGGCTGCGCTGGTCCGATCGCCCGGAGGATTTCCGCACCGAGGTGCTGGGACTGATGAAGGCGCAGATGGTGAAGAACGCCGTCATCGTGCCGGTCGGATCCAAGGGCGGCTTCGTGCTGAAGAAGGCGCCCAGCCCCGCCGATCGCGAGGCCTACCTCAAGGAAGGCGTCGATTGCTACAGCAACTTCCTGCGCGGGCTGCTCGACGTCACCGATAACCTGATGGGCGGCAAGGTGCTGCCGCCGAAGGACGTGGTGCGCCACGATCCCGACGACACCTACCTCGTGGTCGCCGCCGACAAGGGGACGGCGACGTTCTCCGACATCGCCAACGCGATCTCGATCGAATACAACTTCTGGCTCGGCGACGCGTTCGCCTCCGGCGGCAGCGCGGGCTACGACCACAAGAAGATGGGCATCACCGCGAAGGGCGCTTGGGAAAGCGTCAAGCGCCACTTCCGCGAGATGGGCATCGATACGCAGGCCCAGGACTTCACCGTGGTCGGCATCGGCGACATGTCGGGCGACGTCTTCGGCAACGGCATGCTGCTCTCGCGCCACATCAAGCTGCTGGCGGCGTTCGACCATCGCCACATCTTCCTCGATCCCGATCCCGATCCCGATTCCGGGAGGAGCTTCGTCGAGCGCGAGCGCCTGTTCAACCTGCCGCGCTCCTCGTGGGACGACTACGACAAGAGCCTGATCTCGCCGGGCGGCGGAGTCTTCCCGCGCGCCTCGAAGAGCATCGCGCTCACCCCGCAGGTGATGGCGGCGCTCGGCATCACGGCGGGCGAGCTCACGCCGCAGGAGCTGATCAAGTCGATCCTGCGCGCCCCGGCGGACCTGCTCTACAACGGCGGCATCGGCACGTACGTGAAGGCCAGCTACCAGAGCCATGCCGAGGTCGGCGACCGCGCGAGCGACGCGATCCGCGTGAACGGCACCGAGCTCAACTGCCGCGTGGTGGCCGAGGGCGGCAACCTCGGCTTCACCCAGCTCGGGCGCGTCGAGTACGCGCAGCGCGGCGCGGGCGGGGCGGGCGGGCGCATCTGCACCGACGCGATCGACAACTCCGCCGGCGTGGACTGCTCCGACCACGAGGTGAACATCAAGATCCTGGTGGGCATCGTGCAGGGCGACGGCGAGCTCACCGAGAAGCAGAGGAACAAGCTGCTCGCGGAGATGACCGACGAGGTCGGGCAGCTCGTGCTCGCCGACAATTACTACCAGACGCAATCGCTGTCGGTATCGGCGGTGCGCGGCGAGAAGCTGCTCGACGCGCAGGCGGCATTCATCCGATCCCTGGAAAAGGCCGGCAAGCTCAACCGCGCGGTGGAATACCTGCCCTCCGACGACGAGATCGCCGAGCGCCGCCTTGCCAAGCACGGGCTCACGGCGCCGGAGCGCTCCGTGCTGCTCGCCTATTCGAAGATGACGCTCTTCGACCAGCTCGTGGCGGGCACCCTGGTCGACGACGAATACGTGGCGCGCGCGCTGATCGGCTACTTCCCGACGCTGCTGCAGAAGCGCTACGCGGACATGATGCCGCGGCACGCGCTGAAGCGCGAGATCACCGCGACGGTCGTCGCGAACACGATGATCAACCGCACCGGAAGCGTCTTCGTCCATCGCATGCAGGAGGAGACCGGAGCGACGCCCGAAGAGGTCACGCGCGGCTACGTCCTGTCGCGCGACGTCTTCCAGCTCGATCCGCTGTGGCTCGAGATCGACGCGCTCGACAACCGGGTGCCGGCACAGCTGCAGTACGAGATGCTGATCGACGTGGGCCGCCTGCTGCTGCGCTCGACGCTCTGGTTCCTGCGCCGCCGGCGCGAGCGCATGCCGATCGCCGAGGTGATCAACATCTTCCGCCCGGGGCTCGATTCGCTGCGCAACCTGCTGCCGGCGACACTCTCGCCGCCGGACCACGCGGCGTGGGACGCCACCGTGCTGCGGCTGGTCGACAAGGGCGTCACCCGGGAGCTCGCCGAGCGTCTCGCAAGCCTCGATGCGCTCTACGCGGTGCTCGACGTGACCGAGGTCGCGGTCGAGCAGAAGCGCAGCATCGAATCGATCGCCGCGGTCTACTTCGCGCTTTCGGGCGAGCTCGGGCTGCGTTGGGTCGCGGAGAAGATCACGCAACTGCCGACCGACACGTCATGGCAGGCGCTCGCGCGCAACGCGCTGCGCGACGACATCGCAAGCCAGCAGCGCGCGATCACCGCCACCGTCGCCAAGCTCTCCCCGGATTCGAGCGACCCGCAGCAGATGCTCGCGGCGTGGCACGAGCGCTACGGCCCGGCGGCCCAGCGGCTGAAGACGATGATCGAGGAGCTCAAACGCACGCCGACGCTCGACCTCGCGGTCCTGTCGGTGCTGCTGCGCGAGCTGCGCGCGCTCGCTTAAAACCGGGGACAGACCACGGTTTGCGCTGGTGGCGGAGCCAACTCCCGCTCGGAAACCGTGGTCTGTCCCCGGTTTTACGGCAGGATCAGGGCCGCGAGAACGTTGCGACCCTCGCCCAGCAGGATGTTGTAGGTGCGGCAGGCGGCGGGGGTGTCCATCACCTCCACGCCGATGTTCGCCTGGTAGAGCCGCGCCAGCAGCGCGGGCTCGGGAAAGCCGAACTTCGCTCCGGTGCCCAGCAGGACGATCTAGCTTGAGCTCTACGATCGCCGCCAGGTGGTCGCCGCGCAGCGACTCGAGGGAGTCGGCCGGCCAGCCGGTGATCAGGTGCTCGCCGCTCACCACCAGGCTCGACGAATGGCGCACGCCGTTCACCACGACGTAGCCATCGCCATATCCCGTGAAGGTGTTCCTGCCCTCCGCCTGGTCGCGCTCGATCTTCAAGGCTCCGCCCGCGTTTGCCCGCCCCGCGGGCGAGCCGTTAGAATCATATCTTTTTGCAGCGCAGCATCAAGGAAAGACCACCCGCGACATGAACCTGAACGACAGTTCCAAGCCCATGGTCCCCGAATTCTCGCGCATCAAGCGCCTGCCCCCGTACGTCTTCAACATCACCAACGAGCTGAAGATGGCCGCCCGGCGCGCCGGCGAGGACATCATCGACCTGTCGATGGGCAACCCGGACGGGCCGACTCCGCGCCACATCGTCGACAAGCTGGTCGAGGTGGCCCAGCGCGAGGACACCCACGGCTACTCGGTCTCGAAGGGCATCCCGAAATTGCGCCGCGCGATCTGCCAGTGGTACAAGCGCCGCTACGACGTCGACCTCGACATGGACCGCGAGGCGATCGTCACGATCGGCTCGAAGGAAGGCCTCGCGCACCTGATGCTCGCGACGCTCGACCGCGGCGACACGGTGCTCGTGCCCAACCCGAGCTACCCGATCCACATCTACGGCGCGATCATCGCCGGCGCCGACATCCGCTCGGTGCGCATGACGCCGGGCGTGGATTTCTTCGCCGAGGCCGAGCGCGCGATCCGCGAGCTGATCCCGAAGCCGAAGATGATGATCCTCGGCTTCCCGTCGAATCCGACCGCGCAGTGCGTCGACCTCGAGTTCTTCGTGAAGGTGATAGCCCTGGCCAAGCAATACGGCATCCTCGTCGTGCACGACCTCGCCTACGCCGACATCACCTTCGACGGGTTCAAGGCGCCCTCGATCATGCAGGTGCCGGGCGCGCGCGACGTCGCGGTCGAGTTCTTCACGATGTCGAAGAGCTACAACATGGCAGGCTGGCGCATCGGCTTCATGGTCGGCAACGCGGAGCTGGTCTCCGCGCTCGCGCGCATCAAGAGCTACCACGACTACGGCACGTTCACGCCGCTGCAGGTGGCCGCGGTGGCCGCCCTCGAGGGTCCGCAGGAGTGTGTCGAGGAGATCCGCGCCAAGTACGAGAAGCGCCGCGACGTGATGGTGAAGGGCCTGCACGAGGCCGGCTGGATGGTCGACAAGCCCCGGGCCTCGATGTACATCTGGGCACGCATTCCCGAGCAGTACGCCGGGATGGGCTCGATCGAGTTCGCCAAGAAGCTGCTGCGCGACGCCAAGGTCGCGGTCTCTCCCGGCATCGGCTTCGGCGATTACGGCGACGACCACATCCGCATCGCGTTGATCGAGAACGAGAGCCGCATCCGGCAGGCGGTGCGCGGCATCAAGGAGATGTTCCGCAAGGACTCCCTCGCGGGGAGAGCGGCCCCGTGAAGGTCGTCGCGATCACCGGCGACGGCGGCGAGGTCGCCGATGCGCAGCTGCTGGCCGCCGCCGAGGGCGTGCACCGCCAGCTTCGCCCGCACCTGCCCGCGGACTACGCCGGGCGCCTGAAGGAAGTCTTCGCGGGGGGCGCTCGCATGGCGGTGGCGGTCGCCGACGGCAAGGTGGTCGGCTTGACGGTGTATCGCATCCTCGAGAAGACCCACTCGGGGCGCGACCTGTATTGCGACGACCTCGTCACCGACGAGAAGCAGCGCTCCTCCGGCGTGGGTCACGCGCTCATGACATACATGGAAGACGTCTGCCGGGCGCAAGGCTGCGACACGTTCTCGCTCGATTCCGGCACCTGGCGCCAGCAGGCGCACAAGTTCTACTTCCGCGAGGCAATGACGATCACGTCGTTCCATTTCGACAAGAAGATCTCCGGGAAACAGACCGGGATCAGGCTTTGATGAAACCGATCCGGGTTGGCCTGCTCGGCCTCGGGACGGTCGGCAGCGGCACCATCGAGGTTTTGCGCCGCAACCGCGAGGAGATCTCGCGGCGCGCCGGCCGCGAGATCGCCGTCGTGGCGGCAAGCGCGCGCGACCTGAAGAAGAAGCGCGCGGTGTCCCTCGACGGCATCGAGCTCGTGGCCGACCCGGCGGCGATCGTCGGGCGTGCCGACATCGACATCGTGGTGGAGCTGATCGGAGGCGACACGATCGCGCGCGAGCTGGTGCTGAAGGCGCTCGACAACGGCAAGCACGTGGTGACCGCCAACAAGGCGCTGCTCGCCAAGCACGGCACCGAGATCTTCCAGAAAGCCCAGGCGCGCGGGGTCATGGTGGCGTTCGAGGCGTCGGTCGCGGGCGGCATTCCGATCATCAAGGCGATCCGCGAAGGGCTCTCCGCCAACCGCATCGAGTGGATCGCCGGGATCATCAACGGCACCTGCAACTTCATCCTCTCGGAGATGCGCGACAAGGGCCTGCCGTTCGACCTGGTGCTCGCCGAGGCGCAGAAGCTGGGCTACGCCGAAGCCGATCCGGCGTTCGACGTCGAGGGCGTCGACGCCGCGCACAAGCTCACCATCCTCGCGGCGATCGCGTTCGGCATCCCGCCGCAGTTCGACCGCGTCTACACCGAGGGCATCACCAAGCTCACCGCGATCGACCTGAAGTACGCCGAGGGACTGGGCTACCGCATCAAGCTGCTCGGCATCACGCGGCGCACGCCCCGGGGCATCGAGCTGCGCGTGCATCCCACGCTGATCCCGTCGCGGCGGCTGATCGCCAACGTCGAGGGCGTGATGAACGCGGTGCTGGTGAAGGGCGATGCCGTCGGGCCGACGCTCTACTACGGCCGCGGCGCCGGCGCCGAAGCCACCGCGAGCGCGGTCGTGGCCGACCTTGTGGACGTGACCCGCGTCGCCACCGCCGACCCCGGGCATCGCGTGCCGCACCTCGCATTCCAGCCCGATCGCCTGTCCAACGCGCCGATCCTCGCGATGGAAGACGTCGAGACCGGCTACTACCTGCGGCTGCGCGCGGTCGACCGCCCCGGCGTGCTCGCCGACGTGACGCGCATCTGCGCCGACCTCGAGATCTCGATCGACGCGATCTTCCAGAAGGAAGCGGCGGAAGGCGAGGACCAGGTCGATGTGGTGATCCTCACCCACCTCACGGTCGAGAAGAACGTGAACGCGGCGGTGAAGCGCATCCAGGCGCTGCAGACGATTCCGGCCCCGGTGGTGCGGATCCGATTGGAAGAGCTTCTTTGAAGTACGTGTCGACGCGGGGACATTCGGCCGGCCAATCGTTCACCGACATCCTCCTCGAGGGCCTCGCGCCCGACGGCGGGCTGATGGTGCCGGAGCAATGGCCGCGCATCATGCGAGTGAAACTGGATGCGATGCGCGACCTCCCGTATCCGCGGCTCGCGTTCGAGATCCTGCGTTTCTTCACCGACGACTTTCCCGGCGCCGACCTGAAGGCGATCGTCGAGCGCACCTACACGGCCGAGACATTCGGCACGCCGGAAATCACGCCGCTGCGCACGCTCGAGCCCAACCTGCACGTCCTGGGGCTCTCCAACGGTCCCACGCTCGCGTTCAAGGACATCGCGATGCAGCTCCTCGGGAACCTGTTCGAGCATGTGCTCGACAAGCAGGACCGGCGCCTGAATGTGCTGGGAGCCACCAGTGGCGACACCGGGTCGGCCGCGGAGCACGCGTTGAAGGGCAAGGCGCGCGTCAATGTCTTCATGCTCTCGCCGCACGGGCGCATGAGCCCGTTCCAGCGCGCGCAGATGTACGCGCTCGCGGAGCCCAACATCTTCAACATCGCGATCGAGGGCATGTTCGACGACTGCCAGGACATCGTGAAGGCGGTGTCCGCGGACCTCGCGTTCAAGGAGCGCCACCGGCTGGGTGCCGTGAACTCGATCAACTGGGCGCGGGTCATGGCCCAGGTGGTCTACTATTTCAAGGGCTACTTCGCCGCGACGCGCTCGAACGACGAGCCGGTGTCGTTCGCGGTGCCGTCGGGAAATTTCGGCAACATCTTCGCCGGCTACGTCGCCAAGCGCATGGGGCTGCCGATCCGCCGGCTGGTGCTCGCGACCAACGAGAACGACGTGCTCGACGAGTTCTTCCGCACCGGGCGCTACCGGCCGCGCAAGGCCGCGGAGACCGAGTCCACCTCGAGCCCGTCGATGGACATCTCGAAGGCGTCCAACTTCGAGCGCTTCATCTGGGACGCGGTCGACGGCGACGGCGACAAGGTGGCATGGCTGTGGACGCAGGTGCGCGAGAAGGGCGGCTTCGAC
>JANPHA010000448.1:0-11521 GCA_031424255.1 Burkholderiales bacterium
CGAAGGAAAACGCGCTCGACCGCGAGCGCCTGCTCGAGCGCCTCACCGCGCGCCTCGGCCGCGATCGCGTCTTCGGCATCGCCATCGCCGACGACCACCGCCCCGAAAATGGAGTCAGGTTCATCTTCGATGCGCAAACCGGGGACAGACCACGGTTTCCCGCAGAGCAGAAAACCGTGGTCTGTCCCCGGTTTTCGACGCGGCCCACGTGGCTGCTGCAACGGCCGCAGCGGCTCATCAGCGCGGGCGGGCAGCCGAGCTTCCAGGGAACGCTGGCACTCGGCGCGGGGCCGGAGCGCATCGAGGCCGGGTGGTGGGATGGCCAGGAGGTGCGGCGCGATTACTACGTCGCCACCAACCCGCGCGGCGAGCGCTTCTGGATCTATCGCGAGCACCACGATCCCGGGGCCTGGTACGTGCACGGAGTCTTCGCGTGATTCCCGGATACGCCGAGCTTCACTGCCTGACCAACTACAGCTTCCTGCGCGGCGCCTCCGATCCGGAGGAGCTGGTGTATCGAGCCCACGAGCTCGGCTACTCCGCGCTCGCGATCACCGATGAATGCTCGGTGGCGGGCGTGGTGCGCGCGCACGGCGCGGCGAAGGAAGCGGGGTTGAAGCTCATCATCGGCGCCGAAATCACGCTCGCCGATGGACTCAAGATGGTGCTGCTCGCCGCCACTATCCGCGGCTACGAAACACTCTGCGAGCTCATCACGCAGGCGCGGCGCGCGGCGCCGAAGGGCGAATACAAGCTCGCGCGTTCCGAAGTGCCCATGGCACCCGAGGGCCTGCTCGCCCTCTGGCTTCCGGGGAAAAAGATCGTGCGCGAAAGCCTGCTCGAGGAGGCACGGTGGATCGCGAAGACCTTCCCCGGCTATGCGTGGATCTCGATCGAGCTGCATCGCGGTGCCGACGATACGACGCGGCTCGAAGCGCTGGAGGAGATCGGCCACGAGGTGGGCCTCGGCTGCATCGCATCGGGCGATGTCCACATGCACCTGCGCGCGCGCAAGAAGCTGCAGGACGTGATGACCGCCATCCGCCTCAAGTGCCCGCTCGCGGAAGTGGGGCGGCGCCTGCAGCCCAACAGCGAGCGTTACCTGCGACCGATCGGGCGTCTCTCGGCGATCCATCCCGCGCGCCTCCTCGCCACCACGCTCGATGTAGCAAGCCGCTGCGCCTTCTCGCTCGACGAGATCCGCTACGAATATCCCGAGGAGCTGGTGCCCCCGAGCGAAACCCCGGCCTCGCACCTGCGCGATCTCACCTTGCAGGGCCTCGCGCGGCGCTATCCGAAGGGCGCGCCGGGATCGGTGGTGAAGACCGTCGAGCACGAGTTGAAGCTGATCGGGGAGCTCGCCTACGAGCCGTTCTTCCTCACCGTGCACGACATCGTGCTCTTCGCGCGCAGCCGCAAGATCCTCTGCCAGGGACGGGGATCGGCCGCCAACTCCTCGGTGTGCTATTGCCTCGGCATCACCGAGGTCGATCCGGGGCGCATGTCGGTGCTCTTCGAGCGCTTCATCTCGAAGGAGAGGAACGAGCCGCCCGATATCGACGTGGA
Source organism: Burkholderiales bacterium (assembly GCA_031424255.1). Taxonomy (GTDB): domain Bacteria; phylum Pseudomonadota; class Gammaproteobacteria; order Burkholderiales; family Usitatibacteraceae; genus Usitatibacter. The sequence continues at coordinate 1,567 of JANPHA010000448.1, forward strand.
TTTCGAGCACCAGCGGCGCGAAGAGGTGATCCAGTACATCTACGCGAAGTACGGCCGCGAGCGTGCCGCGATCGCCGCCGTGGTCATCACCTACCAACCGAGGAGTGCCTTGCGCGACGTCGGCAAGGCGCTCGGCCTCTCGCTCGACCAGGTCGACCTGCTGTCGAAATCGATGTCGTGGTGGGACGACCGCGAGGCGATGAAGAAGCGCCTGGTCGACGCGGGCTTCGATCTCGAAAACCGCGTGGTGCATCAAGTGATCGAGCTCACCCAGGAGCTGATCGGCTTCCCGCGCCATCTCTCCCAGCATCCCGGCGGCTTCGTCATCGACAACCGCCGCCTCTCGCGCCTCGTTCCGGTCGAGAACGCGTCGATGAAGGACCGCACCGTCATCCAGTGGGACAAGGACGATCTCGACGCGCTCGGCCTGCTCAAGGTCGACGTGCTCGGCCTCGGCATGCTCTCCTGCATCCGCCGCGCCATCGATCTCGTGAACGGCTACAAAGCCCAATCATCCGAGCTCACCATGTCCTCCATCCCCCCCGAGGATCCGGTCGTCTACGAGATGATCCAGCGCGCCGACACGATCGGCGTCTTCCAGATCGAGTCGCGCGCGCAGATGTCGATGCTGCCTCGCCTGAAGCCGGCATGCTTCTACGACCTGGTGATCGAGGTGGCGATCGTGCGCCCCGGCCCGATCATGGGCGGCATGGTGCATCCGTACCTGCGCCGCCGCCAGGGCCAGGAGAAGGTCACCTACGCGAGCGACGACGTGAAGAAGGTCCTCGAGCGCACGCTCGGAGTCTCGATCTTCCAGGAGCAGGTGATGCAGCTCGCGGTGGTCGCCGCGGGCTTCACTCCGGGGGAGGCCGACCGCCTGCGCCGCGCGATGGCTTCGTGGAAGCGGCGCGGAGGCATCGCGTCGTTTCGCGACAAGCTGATCGATGGCATGCTCGCGCGCGGCTACGAGCTCGCCTACGCCGAGCAGATCTTCCAGCAGATCCAGGGCTTCGGCGAGTACGGCTTTCCCGAATCGCACGCCGCGAGCTTCGCGCTGCTCGTGTACGTCTCGAGCTGGCTCAAGTGCCACGAGCCGGCCGCCTTCGCCTGTGCGCTCCTCAACAGCCAGCCGCTCGGATTCTATTCGTCCTCGGCCATCGTCCAGGATGCGAAGCGCCACGGTGTCGAGGTCCTGCCCGCGGATGTGCAATGCAGCGATACCGACAGTTCACTCGAGCCGCGGCCTGAGGGAAAACCCGCCCTGAGGCTCGGCTTGGGGCTCATCAAGGGGCTTAAAGTATATTCTTCGGAACGCCTTGTAACAGCCCGTAAAGAAAGGGTATTTACATCCACAGAAGACCTCGCGCGGAGAGCTTCGCTGGATCGCGGTGATCTCAGCGCGCTGGCCGCGGCCGATGCGCTCGCGAGCCTTTCGGGGCATCGGCGCGAGGCGCTCTGGGAGACTCTCGCGGTCGACGCGGTGACACGGCTCGAGCTTCCCGCGGTGCGGGTCGAGCCGCCGCCGCTCGCCGTGCCGACCGAAGGCGAGGAGATCGTCGGCGACTACGCGTCGATGGGCCTCACGCTGCGCCGCCATCCCCTTGCGCTTTTGAGGCAGCGCCTCGCCAGGCGCAACATCCGCTCCGCGACCGAGGTCGCCGGCTCGCGCAACGGCCAGTGGATCCGCGCCGCCGGCATCGTCACCTGCCGTCAACGTCCCGCGACCGCGAGCGGCGTGATCTTCGTCACCCTCGAGGACGAGACCGGCTACGTGAACCTGATCGTCTGGAACGACCTCGCCGATCGCCAGAGGAAGGAGCTCCTCGGGGCGCGCCTGCTCGCGGTCCATGGCGAAGTGCAGCGCGAGGGGCGCGTCGTGCACATTCTCGCGCGCAGGCTCGACGACCTGAGCGCGCTGCTCGGCCGGCTCTCCACCACGAGCCACGACTTCCACTAATTTCATATCCGGCAGCAAAGCGAAACGCGCGCGCCATTTTTAGCAGGCGCGCGAAACCAGCCGTTACACGCCGTAACTCCGCATTCGCTACCGTCGGATGCATGGAGCCTCCGCGCACGCACCGCCGATTCACGCTCACGGAAAAGATCGCGATCGTGCGCGAGTCGATGGTGCCCGGAGTGTCGTCGACGCATGTCGCGCGCCGCCACCACATCGCGGTGAACGTCCTCTACTACTGGCGCAAGGCCTACCGGGACGTGATCGACGCGGACCTCACGCACGCCGCGAACGGCGCCGACACCGAAAAGGAAATCACGGACCTGCGCCTGCAGGTCCGCAACCTCGAGCGGATCCTGGGGCAGCGCACGCTCGAGATCGCGCTGCTGCGCGAAAAACTCGGAAAGGCGGGAGACGATGAAAGCGTATGAGGAGAGGAAGTCGAAGTTCGTGCATCTCGGCGACCGGCTGCTCGCGATCGGGCGCATTCGCGATGGGATGCTCACCGTCGCGGACGCCGCGCGCGAGCTCGGTGTCACGATCGACGATGTCGTCGGGTGGCAGCAGCTGCACGCGTTCGAGCGCACCGTTTCGCTCGAGGAGCTGCGCCGGCGCGATTCGCCGCAGGCGCTAGTGCTCAACCGCAGGGCGCAGCGCCTCGCCGAGCTGATCACCGAGGCGGAGCGCGAGCTGCGCGATCTTCACCAGGAATTCCTCGCCGCAGCGGTGGCGTCCAACGAGCCGTACGCCAAGAAATTCGGGTGAAAGACACTGCTTCTCGCTTTGCGCGTCGGCGCAGCGCAACGCAGGTCATCGCAAGCGCGCAATTTCGTTGACGCCGAATCGGCGCGCTGCTTAACGTTCGGCACCAACCAATAACGAGGCCACCCATGAATTGCAATAAGAGGACGTTGTCCCTTGCGGTGCTGCGCGCGCTGGGCGCGGGAGTTGCGGTGACGATGGCCGCGCCGGGAGCGTTCGCGCAGCAGGTGCAGAAGGCGGAGAAGATCGAGGTCACCGGATCGAACATCAAGCGCATCGAGGGCGAGACCTCGCTGCCGGTCACGGTGATCACGCGCGAGCAGCTCGAATCGCAGGGTGTCGTGACCGCGATGGAAGCGATCGAGCGGCTCTCGGCCAACTCCTCGATCGGCGGCATCAACCTGCAGGGTTCGATCGGTGCCACCGGCGTGGGCTACGCCGCCGCGTCGCTGCGCGGTCTCGGAGCCAATCGCACGCTCGTGCTGCTGAACGGCCGGCGCCTCGCCAACACCGCGTTCAACGGCGCGGCGGTCGACATCAACGCGATCCCGCTCTCCGCGGTCGAGCGCGTCGAGGTGCTCACCGACGGCGCTTCCGCGATCTACGGCACCGACGCGATCGCGGGTGTCATCAACTTCATCCTGCGCAAGGATTTCACCGGGGCCGAGGTGTTCGCGTATCACGGCGATTCCGAGCACGGCGGCGGCAGGACCAATCGCTACACCGCGACCGTCGGCTGGGGAACGCTCGAGAACAACAAGTTCAACGCGTTCGCGACGCTCGACTACAACAAGAACGAGGCGATCGCCGCCCGGCAGCGCCCGTTCTCGGCGAGCTCCTACGTGCCCGGAGCGCCCGGCGGCGTCTACGACCGCACCTCTGGCAACAGCATTCCGGGCAACGTCTTCCTGCCCGCGGTAGCGGGCCGGGACGGCCTGACCCTCAACCCGAACTACCCGAATTGCCTGCCGCCGTACTCGTTCGGAACGTCGACCGCCGCGACCGCCGGGCAATGCCGCTTCGATTTCGCGAGCGTGATCGACATCGTGCCGCCCGCGGAGACCTACAACGCGTTCGGCAGCGCGCGCTTCCAGATCGCGCCCCGGCACCAGGTGTTCGTCGAGGGCACGTGGCAGCGCACCAAGAGCATCGCGCGCTCTTCGCCTCCGCCGATCTCCTCGGCCACGCTGCTCTCCGGGGATCCAGTCACCGTATCCCCGGGCAGCCCGTTCTACCCGACCGCGCTCGCGACCCAATACGGCGTGAACGGCCAGACGCTCGAAGTGTTCTGGCGCGGCCTGCAGCTCGGCCCGCGCACCGACGAGAACAAGGTCGAGCAATCGCGCTTCGTGGCGGGCCTCGAGGGCTCGATCGGGACGTGGGACTACTCGACCGCGATCAACTGGTCGCAGAGCAAGGCGACCGATACGTGGACCGCGGGGTGGGCGAGGGGCTCGCAGCTCCTGCCGATCCTGAACAGCGGGCGCATCAACCTCTTCGGCCTGAATAGCGGCGCGGCGCTCGACGAGTTGCGCTCGGCGCTGGTCCTCGAGCCGGTGATCAAGGCGAAGGGCGACGCGACCGAGATCGACTTCCGTGCATCCAACGAAATTATGCAGATGCGCGCCGGCCCGCTCGCGCTCGCGGCAGGCGCCACGTTCCGGCGCGAGAAGTTCGAGTTCCTCACTTCTCAGACCGTACGCGACGCCGACGTGCCGGGGCTCGGCGGCAGCATCGCGACGGTGCCCTCGGTGAGTCGCGACGTGAAGGCGGTGTTCGCGGAGGCCAACATCCCGATCGTGAAGAACCTCGAGGCGAACGTCGCCGTGCGCTTCGACGATTACCAGGACGTCGGCAGCACCACCAACCCGAAATTCTCGCTGCGCTGGACGCCGACCAAGGAGCTCCTGTTGCGGGCGTCGTACGGCACCGGCTTCCGCGCGCCCTCGCTGGCGGAGCTCGACACGCCCGCGTTCTACGGCGCCACCGGCGGCAACTACAGCGACCCGGTGCGTTGCCCGGTCACCGGCAGCCCCCGCGATTGCAACACGCAGTTCACCACCCAGCTCGGCGGTAATTTGAATCTGAAGCCGGAGAAGTCGAAGAACTTCACCGTCGGCTTCGTGATCGAGCCGGCCAGCGGACTCTCGTTCGGCGTCGATTTCTACAAGATCAAGATCACCGACGTGATCGGGCTGCCGGCGGAGCAGCCGATCTTCAGTGACATCCCCGGCAGCGAGGCGGCCGGGCTGATCGTGCGCTACGCGCCCGGAAGCTCCGGCTGCCCCGTGGCCACGCCGGGATTGCCGTGCCCGGTCAACTACGGCTTCCAGGGCACGGTCAACCTGGCCGAGCTCAAGACGCAGGGCATCGATGTCAACGCGATGTATCGCTTTCCACGGGCGAGCTGGGGACGCGTGAGCGTTTCGTTCAACGGCAACTACCTGATGAAGTGGGACCAGACGAGCCAGGGCCAGGATACGCAGCATCTGGCCGGGCAGTTCGGCGGCGGCATCGCGGCGACCGTGATCGGCAGCGGCTCCACCGGCGGCTTTCCGCACTGGAAGCACAATGCGCTCATCACCGCGGACTTCGGAGCGTTCCAGCTCACCGCGAACCAGCTCTTCGTGGGCTCGTACACCGATGCGGACGGCATTCGCGAGGTAGGCTCGTACAGCACCATCGGCCTGAATGCCGCGTACACCGGAATCCGCAATCTCACGCTCACGCTGGGCGTGAAGAACGTCCTCGACACCGATCCGCCGTACACGCGCCAGAACCAGTCGTTCCAGGTGGGCTACGACCCGGCGCTCACGGATCCCACCGGGCGCTTCTACTACGCGAGCGTGCGATACCGCTTCAAGTAACACGGGCATTACATTTGTGCGCAAGGGCCCTTCGGGGCCCTTTTGCATGGTGCCGCTGCACGAAACGAGTGAACCCCGCATGTATGATCAAGGTCCACCAGCTCTCGCTCGGCGGGACAAGATGAAAAAATTACCGACGACTCAGCTTCTGGGGATCGTGGCCGCGGTGGGCCTCGCCCTCTCGCCCCTCGCCGCGCAGGCGCAGCCGCCGCGCACACAGCTCGCCAATCTCGCCGATCTCAGCCTCGAGCAGCTCACCAACATCACCGTCACCTCCGCCGCGCGCCGCGAGGAGCGCCTGGCCGAAGCGCCAGCGTCGATCTACGTGATCACCGCGGACGACATACGCCGTTCCGGCGCGACCAGCATTGCCGAGGCGCTGCGCCTCGCGCCCAATCTCCAGGTCGGGCGCATCGATGCGAGCCAGTACGCGGTGAGCGCGCGCGGGCAGAACACCACGACCGCGAACAAGATGCTGGTGATGATCGACGGGCGCACGGTGTACACGCCGTTATTCTCCGGGGTGTTCTGGGATGCGCAGGACGTGATGCTCGAGGACGTCGAGCGCATCGAGGTGATCAGCGGCCCGGCGGCAACGCTCTGGGGCACCAACGGCGTGAACGGCGTGATCAACATCACCACGCTCGCGGCGGGGCGCACGCAGGGCGCGCTGCTCGGTGCCGGCGCGGGCGACAGGGAGAAGGGCGCGGCGGCGCGCTTCGGAGGAGCGCTGGGCGCCGACGGCCACTACCGCATCTATGCCAAGTACTTCGACCGCGACAGCCGCAGCAACTCGGCGGGCGCGACATTGCGCGACGACGCGCAGACCGCGCAGGCGGGCTTCCGCATGGATTGGGAACGCGCGAGCGGAAGCACCACGTTCCAGGGCGACGTCTACCAGGGCGACATCGGCAATCCCGCGGGCACGCGCGACGTCTCGGGCGCCAACATCCTCGGGCGCTGGCAGCACAAGACGGGCGAGGATTCGAGCTTCCGGCTGCAGGCGTACTACGACCGCACGCAGCGCGAGCATCCCAACGTCTTCGGCGAGACCCTCGACCAGGTCGACATCGACTTCCAGTATCTGTCGAAGCCGTACACGACGCACACGCTGGTGTGGGGCGGCGGCTATCGCTACGCGCGCGACGACATCCGCAACAGCGCCACGGTCGCGTTCCTCCCGGCCGACAAGACGATGCGCTGGGGAAACGTGTTCGCGCAGGATGAGATCGCGCTCGCGAGCTCTCTCAAGATGACGGTCGCGCTCAAGGTCGAGACCAATCCGTATACCGGGCACGAATGGCTGCCCAACGTGCGCCTCGCTTGGCTGCCGGCGCCCGACCATCTTCTCTGGGGTGCCCTCAGCCGTGCGGTGCGTGCGCCTTCGCGCGTCGACCGCGAGCTGTTCAGCCCGAGCCGTCCCCCGTTCACGGCGCTCGCCGGAGGCGCGGGCTTCGAGTCGGAAGTGGCGAACGTGGTGGAGATCGGCTATCGCGCGCAGATCTCGTCCGCCGCGTCCTTCTCGATCACGGCGTTCCACCATCGCTTTCCAAACCTGCGCAATATCGAGGCATCGGCGGCGGGACCGATCATCGGCAACGGCGTCGACGGTCGCACCACCGGCATCGAAGGATGGGGAAACTACTGGCTCGGCCCGGGCTGGCGCCTGGCGGGCGGATTCGTCGCGATGAACCAGGACCTCAGGGTGAAGCCGGGCCTTCCCCAGATCGGCGGCTTCTCGTCGATCGGCAACGATCCGAGGCGCAGCGCGCAGCTGCGCTCGAGCTGGGACCTCACGCCGCGCCACGAGCTCGATATCGCGGTGCGCTACGTGGGCCGCCTGCCCGATCCCGCGGTGCCGGGATACACCGTCGCCGATGCGCGCTTCGGGTGGCGGATCCGCAAGGGCCTGGAAGTCTCGCTCGTCGCGCAAAACCTCTTCGATCGCAAGTACTCCGAGTTCGGCACCCTCGCCAATCGCGCCGAGCTCGAGCGCAGCTTCTTCGTGAAGGTCCTGTGGAGCCTCTGATCCGGCGCGCGCTGCGCCTCATCCTGCCCTGGGCGATCGTGGCCTACGCGGCGGCGTGGACCGATGCGCGCGCGCAGCGCGTGGAGGCGCCCGAGTCCACGGTGAAGGCTGCCTTCCTTCTCAAGTTCGCCGCCTATGTGGAGTGGCCTCCCACGGCCTTCGCGAGTCCCGAGGCGCCATTCGTGTTCGGCATCGTCGGGGCCGACGAGGCCGGGGCCGAGATCGCGAAGCTCGCGGCCGGGCGCACCATCGAGGGCCATCCGGTCGTGGTGCGGCGCCTGAAGGAGGGCGAATCGCCACGCGGAGTCCACGTGCTCTTCGTCGGGCGCGGTGCGGGCGAGCGCCAGTCGATGATCGCGCGCGCGGCGCAGCTGGGCGGCGTTCTCGTCGTGACCGAGACCGACCGCGGCCTCGACGGCGGCAGCTCGATCAACTTCGTCACCGCCGAGGATCGCGTCGGCTTCGAGGTCTCGCTCGAGGCGGCGGAGAGGAACGGGCTGCGCATCAGCTCGCGCATGCTCTCGGTCGCGCGCCGCGTCCTGCAAAGGGGCGGCTGATGCTGTTCAAGGGCGTACGCAACTCGATCCGGCGCAAGGTCATGCTGCTGGTTCTCGCGACCACGATCTCGGCGCTGATGCTGAGCGCGCTCGGGCTGGTGATCTACGACCTGCGCACTTACGAGAAGCAGTGGAGCGACGACTTGAACCTGCAGGCCGAGATCCTCGCGCGCGCGAGCGCACCGGCCCTCACGTTCAACGATCGCCAGACCGCCACCAACGACTTGAAGCTGATCCGCGTGCGTTCGCGCGTGCTCTCGGCGGCGCTCTACAAGCAGGACGGCGAGCTCTTCGCGACCTACGTGAAGCCGGGCTACGAGGCCCCGCCGTTCCCGCCGATGCCGGATGCCGACGGCTACCACATCGAGGACGACCAGCTCGTGGTCTTCCGCCGCGTGGTGGAGGCGGGCGAGCCGCTCGGCACGATCTACCTTCGCGCCCTCTACCGGCCGTGGGAGCGGTTGCGCGACTACCTCACGATCCTCGGGCTGGTGATGATCGCGAGCCTGGCGATCGCGGCGCTGCTCTCGGGCTGGTTGCAGTCGACGATCACGGACCCGATCCTCGAGGTGGCGCGCGTGGCGCGCGACGTGATGGAGAAGCGCGACTACTCGTTGCGGGCGCGCAAGACCACGCAGGACGAGATCGGCGAGCTGGTCGATGCCTTCAACGGCATGATCGCCGACACCGCGCGGCGCGCCGAGGCGCTGCGCGAGGCCGACCAGCGCAAGGACGAGTTCCTCGCGACCCTCGCCCACGAGCTGCGCAATCCGCTCGCCCCGCTGCGCAACGCGGTCGAGATCCTGCGCGTGGCGCGCGACAACCCGGAGATGGGCCGCAAGGCGCTCGAGATGATGGAGCGGCAACTGCGCCAGATGGTGCGCCTGGTCGACGACCTGCTCGACGTCTCGCGCATCACCACCGGCAAGCTCGGCGTGAAGAAGCACGTGATCGACATCCAGGCCGCGCTGCGCGACGCGGTCGAGACCGCGCGGCCCTTCATCGAGTCGCGCGGCCATGCGCTGGAGGTCCAGGTGCCGGAAGAGCCGATCCCGGTGGACGGGGACCGCACGCGCCTCGCGCAGATCTTCGCGAACCTGCTGCACAACGCCGCCAAGTACACCGAGCCGGGCGGGCGCATCACGCTCAGCGCCGGCACCGAGGGTACCAACGCGGTGGTGCGCGTGCGAGATACCGGCATCGGCCTGGAGTCCACATCGATCGCGACCATCTTCGACATGTTCGTGCAGGTCGACCGCTCGCTCACGCGCACGCAGGCGGGCCTCGGCGTAGGGCTCACGCTCGCGCGCCGGCTGGTGGCTCTGCACGACGGCACGATCACGGCAGTGAGCGACGGGGAAGGGAAGGGGAGCGAGTTCATCGTGCGCCTGCCGCTCGCCGGCTCCCTGCTCGAGGCCGAGGCGCGCGCGGACGGCTCGCCGGCCGGCGAGACGCTTCCGCGCCGCATCCTGCTCGCCGACGACAATGTCGATTTCGCCGAGAGCCTGGCGATGATTCTCCAGGTCAGCGGGCATGAGGTGCGCGTCGCCCACGATGGCGCCGCGGCAATCGAAGCGGCCGAAGCGTTCGCACCAGCCTTCGCGTTCCTCGACATCGGATTGCCGCGTGTCAACGGCTACGATCTCGCGAAGAGACTGCGCGCCTCGGAGGTTACGCGCCACACCGTGCTGGTGGCGGTGACCGGCTGGGGACAGGAAGACGACAAGCGGCGCGCCCGCGAGGCCGGGTTCGATCACCACATGGTGAAGCCGGTCGAGCCCGATCA
>JANPHA010000449.1:0-2254 GCA_031424255.1 Burkholderiales bacterium
CGTGGGCCTGCTCTATCGCCAGGGCTACTTCCACCAGGCGATCGACGCGGAGGGCCGGCAGCTCGCGGCCTACAACGACAACGATTTCGGCGACCTGCCGATCCGCCCGGTGATGTCGGGCGACAAGCAGCTCGAGGTCACGGTGGAGTTCGCCGAGCACGACGTGCACTGCAAGGTGTGGCAGGCGCGCGTGGGCCGCGTCACGTTGTACCTGCTCGATACCGACCTCGAAGCGAACCGCCCGGAGGACCGCGCCACCGCGCATCGCCTCTATGGCGGCGACCGCAATACGCGCATCCAGCAGGAGATCGTCCTCGGCATGGGAGGGGTGCGCGCGCTGCAGGCGATGGGACTCAAGCCCACGGCGTGGCACATCAACGAGGGCCACGCGGCGTTCCTCGTGCTCGAGCGCATGCGTACCCTGATGCGCGAGGGCCTCGACCTGCAATCGGCGCTCGAGGCGGTGGCGGCCAATACCATCTTCACCACGCACACCGCCGTTGCCGCGGGCCACGACCATTTCACTCCGGAGAAGATGGAGCGCTACTTCGTGCGCTTCTGCCAGGAGCTCAAGCTCGATTGCAAGGACCTTCTCGCCTTGGGACGCACGCCCAAGAGCCACGACTTCAACATGACGGCACTCGCGGCGCGCGGCTCGCGCTTCATCAACGGCGTCTCGCGCATCCACGGAGATGTCTCCGCGCTGATCCTGGGCGACCTGTGGCCCGAGGTGCCCGAAGACGAGAACCCGGTGATGTACGTGACCAACGGCGTGCACGTGCCGAGCTTCCTGGCGCCCGAATGGGCCGACGCGTTCGACAAGTTCATCGGCAGCGGCTGGAACCGCCGCCTCGACGACCCGCACGGGCTCGAGGCGCTGATGAACATGCCCGACCATATTTTCTGGAGCATCCGCCAGCACCTGAAGTCGCGGATGTTCACGCTGGTGCAGCAGCGCGTGCGCGCCCAGTACGCGCGCAACCAGGGGAGCGAAGCGCACGTCGATCGCATCCTCAAGTACGCCGACCCGTCGAACCCGAACGTGCTGACCATCGGCTTCGCACGGCGCTTCGCGACCTACAAGCGCGCCACGCTGCTCTTCGACGAGCTCGACTGGCTGCGCGAGATCATGGGCGATCCCGAGCGCCCGGTGATCTTCCTCTTCGCCGGCAAGGCGCATCCCGCCGACGAGCCGGGCCGCGAGATGATCCGCCGCGTGAACGAGGTCGCGGCGATGCCGGAGTTCGAGGGAAAGATCCTGTTCGTCGAGGGCTACGACCTGCGGCTCGCGCGCCGGCTCGTCTCCGGCGTGGACGTGTGGCTCAACAACCCGATCTTCCCGCTCGAGGCGTCAGGCACGTCGGGGATGAAGGCGGGCTTCAACGGCGTCGTCAACCTCTCGGTGCTCGACGGCTGGTGGGGCGAGGGCTATCGCGGCGACAACGGCTGGGCGATCAAGCCCGCGTCCGAAACGCTCTCCGACGAGCGCCGCAACCTCGAGGAAAGCCGCTCGCTCTACGAGCTGCTGCAGGACCGCGTGATCCCGCTCTACTACGAGCGCGGCACGATGGGCTTCTCGCCCGAGTGGATCAAGATGGCCAAGCGCTCGGTGACCACGCTGCTGCCCCGCTTCAACAGCTACCGCATGGTGGGTGAGTACCTGCAGCGCTTCTACGCCCCGGCTACGCAGCGCGGCCACTCGTTCGCGGTCGACAACTACCGGCCCGCACGCGAGCTCGCCGAATGGAAGCAGCGCGTGCGCTCCGCCTGGCCGCTCGTGCAGTTGCACCCGCTGCAGATGCCGAAGCCCAATGCGCCGTTCGGCGACAAGGTGCATTTCGCGGTGGGCGTGAAGCTCGGCGGGCTGCGTCCCCAGGACGTCGAGATCGAGCTCCTCCTCGCCACCGCGGTACCGGCGCTCGCCGCGCACCGCCCGCCCCAGAGCTATCGCTTCGCGGCGGAGGACGATGGCGACACCCACGGCGAGCATCGCTTCACGCTCGATCTCGCCCCGGAGCTCTGCGGCAAGCTCGAGTACCGCATCCGCGCCTACCCCCGCCACCCCTCGCTCTCCCACCGCCTCGAGCTCGGCCTGATGAAGTGGCTTTGAATACCGGGGTCAGACTCCCCAATTGAATACCGGGGTGGGGCGGCGCCATTTGAAATGGGGGGTGGTTGCCCCGGGGTGAGATTGGGGTGTTTGGGGTGTTTGGGGGGGGTTTGGGGGGGGGGGGTGTGGAGGGCGAGGAGGCGG
>JANPHA010000450.1:0-4979 GCA_031424255.1 Burkholderiales bacterium
ATACTCCGCAATTGCCTCCCCCTCCCCGGCCCTCCCCCCCGGGGGAGGGAGAACAGCGCATCCGGGTGGGATTCGTCAGCAGCTATCTGCGCGAGCACGTGGTCGCGCGCTACTTCTCCGCGTTCATCACCGGGCTTGACCCGGCGCAGTTCGAGCGCTTCGTGTGGTTCACGGGAGACGCGCCGGATGACCGCACACGCGCGATTTCAGATGCGGTCGAGCATTTCGAATCCGACTCCGTCTCGCTCGGCGAGCTCGCACAGCGCATTCGCGACGCGTCCCTCGATGTCCTCGTCTATCCCGACATCGGCCTCGATCCGCGCCAGCACGTGCTCGCGGCGATGCGCCTCGCACCCACGCAGGTCGCACTCGCGGGACATCCGGTGAGCAGCGGATCGGCGGCCCTCGACTACTTCGTGAGCGGAGCAGAGCTCGAGCCCGAGGGCGCAGAGGCGCGTTACCGGGAGACCCTTATCCGATTGCCGGGAATCGGAGCCCAGCCTTGGGCACCGCCTGCGCCGGGCAATGGCGCTTGGGCCGCGGCGCTGCGCCGCGAGGGACGGCCGCTCGCGATGGGCCTGCAGAATTTGATGAAGATCCCGCCGCAATTCGACACGGTGCTGGCGGAGATTCTCGCATCGAGCGGCGCGCGGCTGGTGTGCTTCGATCGCGGCAGGATACTCGCCGAACGGTTCCGCGCGCGTTTGACCAGCGCCCTCCGAGCACGCGGCGTCGATGCGTCGGCGCTGCACATCGAGCCGGTCCATCCCTACGCGGATTTTCTCGCGGGCATCGCCGAGGCCGACCTGATCCTCGACACACCGGGATTTTCCGGAGGCGGCACCAGCCTCGATGCATTCGCGATGGGCACGCCAACGCTGTGCTTCGAGGGCCGGAGCGCGAGAGCGCGCCAAACCGCGGCGATGCTGCGCGTGATGGGAGTTGCCGGACTGGTGGCGAGCGATTCGCAGGACTACGCGAAAAGAGCGACGCAACTTCTCGCCGAACCTGCAAGCCTCGACGCGTTGCGCGTGAACATCCGCCGGCAAGCGCATCGGCTCTTCGACGACACGGCGCCGGTTCAAGCCTTCGCGGAATTCCTGCGCGGAACGCAGCGCCCGGCGTAACGCGCAATCAATCCGCGGCGATGCGCCGATCGTCCCTCGCTGCGACCTCAGGCGCGCGCCCGCTGCCCTGCGCCGCGAGGCAGTCGCGCACCGCCTCCAGGTAGCGATGGCCGTAGCGCTCGTCGGGCTCGAGGTAGGTGCCCTCGGCCCATTCGTTCCAGGCGTTGATGAAGATGAAATGCTCGGGCGCGGGCCGGCGCGCGGTCGCCTCGACCAGCTTGCGGAACCAGAACTCGAATCGCTCGGGGGAAGCGCCGCGGAAGATGCGCGCGCGCTTCACGTAGCGGGCGGTGTTGTCCCAGTCGACGAACGCTCCGGGAAACGCCGGGATGCCGCCCTCGCGCTCCTCCTTCAGGATGTGCTTCCACACCGCGTCGTAGTCGAAGAACGTGAGGCCGGGAAAAAAGTTGTAGCGGATCGCGCGCAGCAGGTCCTGCACCTTCTCCGGCAGCAGGCGCGCCAGGCGCACCGGCCGGCTCGTCTCCATCACCGGGGCCTCGAAATCCGGCGAGTAGATCGCCTCGAACGGCTGGAACTGCATGGTCGCGTCGAAATGCTCGAGCACCTCGGGCATCGGAAACTCGTATTGCTTCATCGCGACCAGGTAAAGCCCCGGCAACCCGCGCTTGTGGGCCATCTCGCGCCACAGGTCGAACATCGCGCCGATCTGGTGGATGCGGTGCGCGCGGTAGACCTGGAAGACGGGCTTGCCGTCGACCTTGATCGCGCGCTCGTCGCTCCACGCGCGGAAGAGATATTCGAAGTGGCGCACCCACAGCTCCTTGTCGGGCCGGTGCGTCTGCTCCTGCAGGATGTGATGGTCCCGGCCGTCCCATCGCCGCGACCAGGTCTCGTTGGCCCACGCGAGGCAGAACGGGAAATCCAGCTCGGGCGACTCGATCACCATGTCGGTCGGCGTCTGCAGCAGCTGCGTGCCGTCGAACCAGTAGTGGTAATGGCAGAAGCCGTGGAGGCCGTACTTCTTCGCGGTGGCGATCTGCCACGCGAGCGTCTCCTTCAGCGACTGGTCGTAGTAGCGATTGCCGAGGGGCACGCGCGGCTGGTAGTGGCCGCGAAACAACGGCTGCGCGCGGCGCACGTTCACCCAGTCGGTGAATCCCTTCCCCCACCACTTGTCGTTCTCGGGAATCGCGTGGAACTGGGGAAAATACAGCGCGATCAGCTTGACGAGGTTCTGTTCGGGATTCATGCGGAGCGTCTCAGGTGGGCCTCACGATGCCCGCGAGCCGCCGCAGCAGCCGGCGCAATCCTCCCCGCCGCGGCACCGGCGCCGGCCCATACGGCGCATGCACCGGAAGCTCGATCGCCATGTCGGCGAACGTCTTCGAGACCTGCGCCCCCTTCGCGGCGAAGTACGCGGCGAACTCGGGCGAGCGCGAGAGCGCGACCAGCTCGAGCACCGCGGCGTGCGCGTCGCGGCCGACGACCAGCATGCCCAGGCCCCAGCAATGATCGAACTCGAGGTGCGGATAGCGATGCTTCACGCTGTCGAAGAGCTTGCGCACGCCGAAATGCTCCGACGCGGGCCCGGTGTTTTCGACGTTGACGTTGATGTCGTGGAACAGCACGACGCCGCGATCGGAGACCTTGGGAAGCCAGGTGTTGAAGTCGTTGCCGACCGCCTCGAAGGTATGCGTGCCGTCGATGTGCAAGAGGTCGACGGACTTGTCGTCGAACAAATTCACGGCGGTGTTGAAGTCCTGGCGCACGAGAGTCGCGGTCGCGGGATAGGTCGACGCGACGTACGCGGAGATCTCCTGGTAGAGCTCCTCGTCGAACCTCCCCATGTGCACGTCGCCCTGCCACAGGTCGATGCCGTAGCACTTGCACTGGACGCCGCACGCCTCCACCGCCTGGCAGAAAGCCGCGAACGACGAGCCGCTGTAGGTGCCGAGCTCGACGATCACATTCGGGCGCAGGCGCCCGATGAGCTCGTAGGCGAACGGGATGTGCCCGATCCACCACGGCGACTTGAGCAGCCGCGGGGCGAGCGCCTCCGCCCAGGGGAAGCTGCGGGGGTCGATAGCGGCCGGCGCTTGCGCTGGCACTGCCGAGGTTTGCATTGCGTCAATCTCCCGTCTTGATCTTGTCGCGAAGGCCCTGGATCAACCGGGCCGCCCTGGGGTAACGCCACCAGCGCCAGCCCTTCTTCTCCACCCCGAAGGCGTCGAGCTCCCGTGCCCAGGCCTGCGACCGCGCCTTCCAGCCATCGACCTCGCCGCGGGCCTGCTCGTACGCCTTCTTCGTATGGTCATACGCATCGACGCTCTGGGCATAGGCTTGGTTCAGCCGATCGTAAGCGCCGGTCAGATCACCGTAGGCCTGCGTCAAATGCCGGTACGGCTCGGTGAGGGCGGTCTGCGCGCCGATACCCACCGCGAACCGGGCCACGGGCCGCGGCCCCAGCGGGACCAGCGCATGGTAGCGCGCCACCATCTCGCGGCTGCCGGGTCCCTTCGGCAGTGCCGCGAGGACGCGCGCCACGCGCTCGAGGCGCCCCGGTTCGACCTGCAGCCGGCGAAGGAGTGCCACCAGCGAATCCTTGTCGGGCGCGAACAGGATTCCGGTCTCGCCATCAACAATGCGCTCGGCGAAGCTGCCCAACGCGGTCGCGAGCGGCGGCACGCCGAGGGCCTGGAGCTCGCTCAAGGTGTAGCTGAAAGTTTCCGGCACGATCGAGGCGAGCAGGCCCGCGTGCGGCGCGAGCGCGGCGAGAATCGACGGCAACTCCGCGGGCTCGTAAGCCTGGATCGCTTTCCACCCGCATTCTTCGGCGAGCTGCATGCCGGCGCCACCGCAGCCCACCAGCGTGATCTCGACGTGCGCGCGCAGCTCCGCGGCGGCCGCGCGCAGCAGCTCCATGCCCTTGTGGATGTTGAGGCGGCCCATCACCGCGATCTTGAGCCGGTCTCCCGCAGCCCACGAGGGAAACGGAAGCTTCGCGGCATCCAGATCGATCCCGTGGGGAATCACGTGCGTCGGCACCGCCCGCAGGCGCGGATCGAGGCGCTGCAACTCGGCCGCGACCGATGCCGACGGCACCACCATCTCGATTCCGAACGCCAGCAGGTGATCCACGTAGAGCGTGCGCATCTCGTGCCACTCGTCGGTCGTCTGGTCGGTGAAGAAGCGGTTGAGCGGATTGGTCTCGGCGCACAGGCGCAGGTCCTCGCGCGTGCAGCGCTCGCAGACCTTGCCGAACCAGGGATTGAGCACCTGGCAGACCGGATAGAAATCGTGGCACACGACGATCGTCTTGCGCGGCTGCGTGAGCGCGTCGAGCGAGTGCCCGATCAACGACGAGACGATGATCGCCTCGACCTCGAACTCCTCGAGGATCTGCGCGAGGATCCGGCGGTATTCGATGCTGCTCGAGACACTCGAGCGGATCGGACGCGCGATGTCCCAGGTGCGGATCGGGATCATCGCCGCGGGGTCGGAGTACAGGACCAGCCGCTGTCCGCCGGTATCGCCGATGCGGTACGAGGCGAGGATCATGTTGACGCGCGAGTCGTCGCCGCGGCCGAAATCGCGCACCCACTTGTCGAGTCCCCCGCCCCAGAAATGCATGATGTGCAGCTGCACCGGGCGAGCGTCGAGGCCGGGCACGGAAAGCGCGGGCAGGCCGTGGCCGATCGCGTCCTTCACCGCGCGCCGGAGTCCCTCGAGCGGATGATGCTGCAGGAACGCCTTCGTATCGATGTCGTCGGATCGCGGCGCTCTCGCGGGAGCCTCGCCCGGGAAACCCACGTAGAGGTAGTCGCAGAGCACGCAGCTCCACCCGCGCACGCGCATCTGCCGCGCGAGCGCATCGAGAAGCGCTTGCGGCGA
>JANPHA010000451.1:0-6454 GCA_031424255.1 Burkholderiales bacterium
GCCGGCGAGCGGAAGCAGCACGATCGCGGTGAGCAGGTGGGTGCGCACCGCGCTCATCCGCGCAGCTCCGTGTAGGTGCCGAGGTCGAGCGAGCCCTTGCGGCGCACGAGCAGCAGCACGATGGGGATGGCGATGGCGATCTCGGCGGCCGCCACCACGAAGATGAGGAACACCAGCACCGTGGCCGCGGCCGTGCCCGCCTGCTGCGAGAACACGACGAGGCTCAGGTTCACGCCGTTCAACATGAGCTCCATGCACATCAGCATCACCAGCACGTTGCGGCGGATGACGACCCCAAGCAGTCCGATCGCGAAGATCGCCACACTCGCCCAGCCGAGGAGCTGCAGGCTATCCACGGTCGGCCCGTCCCACCTGGATCACCGCGAGCGCCGCCACCACGGCGGCGACCAGCAGCACCGACACCAGCTCGAAGTGCAGCCAGTAGTCGTGCAGGAACGCGACCGCGAACGGCTGCACGCCGAAGGCCGCACCCGCGAGCGAGGGCCGCAGGCCTTCCCACACGTCGCGCCCGAGCAGCGCCAGCAGCACGACGAAAGCCGCCGCGGCGGGCACGAGCAGGCGCGAGAAGCGCCGGGCGAGAGAGGCCTCGCGCAGGTCGAGCAACATGATCACGTACACCATGAAGACCATCACCGCGCCGACGTAGATCAGCACCTGGAAGATCGCGATCGCGTGCGCGCCGAGCATCGCGTATACGCCGGCGAGCGAGAGCATGGTGGCGACGAGCGCCAGCGCCACGCGCATCGGATGGCGCAGCACCAGCATCGACGCGGCGCCGGCGACGGCGGCGCCGGTGAAGCCGTAGAGCAGGATGAGGTCGATCATCGCTTCGCCGCGTCGCTGCGCGGATTCCACGTGAGCAGCTCGTCCTTGCCGATCCACAGGTGATCGCGGTCCAGCGCCGGCAGGTTTGGCACCTCCTTCAGCATGCGGATCGCGTCCTCGGGGCAGGCCTCGACGCACAGGCCGCAGAAAATGCAGCGCGAGTAGTCGATCTCGAAGCGCGCGGGATATTTGGGATGCGCCGGGTCGCCGGGGTCGAACGCGGCCTCGATCTCGATCACCTTGGCGGGGCACACCGTCGCGCACAGGTTGCAGGCGATGCACTGCGGCTTGCCGTTCGCGCGCTGCACCAGGATGTGCTTGCCGCGATTGAGCGGCGCGTAGTCGGCGCGCGTCTCTTCCGGGTAGTAGGTGGTGAGCGCGCCCTTGCGGCCGGTCATCCAGCGGGCCATGTTGCGCGTGAAGATGCCGCCGGTGACGAGCAGCCCGCGCACGATCTCGAAGATGTAGGCGCGCTCCCACCACGACATCGTGGGCGCGTTCCAGTAGCGCGGGCGGGCGTAGGGCTTCATGCGCGCTCGATCGCCCAGAGGGCCACGGCGGTGGCGGCGAGGTTCGCGAGCGCCAGCGGGAACATGAAGCGCCACGCGAAGGCGAGCAGCTGGTCGTAGCGGAAGCGCGGCAGCGACCAGCGCACCAGGATCTGGAAGCTGCAGACCGCGAGCACCTTGGCGAGGAACACGGCGAGCTGCAGCAGCACCACCACGGCGTGCGGAAGCGCCACGGCATGGCCGCCGGGGAAGGCGAATCCGGAGTCGTTCATCCACGGCAGGTTGTAGCCGCCGAGGAAAAGCGTGGTGAAGAGCGCGCCGATGATCGCGATCTCGATGAACTCGGCGAACATGAAGAGCCCCATCTTCATCGCGCTGTACTCGGTGTAGTAGCCGGCGATCAGCTCCGACTCGGCCTCGGGCAGGTCGAAGGGAATGCGCTTGTTCTCTGCGATCGCCGCGATGAGGAAGAGGATGGCCGCGAACGGCTGGTAGACGATGCCCCAGGCGGGCAGGAACCCGAGCGCCAGTCCCGATTGCCAGCGGACCATGGCGCCCATGTCGACGGTGCCGTAGAGCAGCACCAGACCGAGCACGGTCAAGCCCATCACCACCTCGTAGGAGATCATCTGCGAGCCCGCGCGGATCGCCCCGAGCAGCGAGAACTTGTTGTTCGACGACCAGCCCGCGAGCATCGCCCCGATGATGGTCATGCCGCCGAACGCGAACACCACCAGCAGCCCGGCGTCGATGCGCGCGATCTGGAGCGGGTAGGTGCGGTCGCCGAACCACCCGGAGAGCGCGGGCACGAGCTTGCCGGGCTCCAGCATGCCGCCGAACGGAATCACCGCGAAGACCAGCAGCACCGGCGTGAACACGATCCAGGGAGCCAGCTGGTAGGCGAGGGCGTCGTGGGTATCGGGCTTGAAGTTTTCCTTGAGCAGCATCTTCAGCCCGTCGGCGATGCCGTGGAAGAGTCCCAGCCAGACGAGCTTCACGCGCGTGAACGGGATGCGGATATAGGCGCGATTGGCGCCGATGCGGTCCGACATGATCGCGGCCTGCTTGCGCTCCACCCAGGTGAGCAGCGTGCCGAAGGTGAGCAGCACGCCCACGGCGTAGCCGATCAGCAGCAGCGCGATCACGAGGTCCTGGATCATGCGGTGGCGTCCTCGCGCACGGCGAGCTGTGCAAAGAGCCGCTCGGCATCGGCGGCCGCCTCGGGCTTCGCGAAGCACGCCTCGAAGGCGCTCTTCACGCCGAGGAAATTGGTGTAGTTGCCGCTACGCTCGGTCTGGATGCTGAGCGGGATGAACACGTCGGCGGCCGCGTGCCCGGGCTTGCTCCAGCCGTCGAGCACGACCATGCGCGCGTGCGCGGGGCGGCGCGCCATGTCGAAACCCTCGCCCCACACGAGCAGCAGGTCGGTTTCCGCCGGCAGCGGCACGGCGGGATCGTCGCGCAGCGGGAAGAGGGCGAGCGCGCCGGCGCTGTTGGGATTCTTATCGGGGCGGATGAGCAACTCGTCGACGAGGATCTCGCCCGCGCGCGCCGCGCTGTCGCTCTTCACGAGCACGCGCAAGCGCTTGCCGAGCGCGGCCGCGAAGGCGGCGAGCTCCTCGTTCGAGCCCCAGTTGGAGACGAGCGCCAGCGGATGGCGCGCCGCGGCGATCAGGTCGCGGGCCGCCTCGACCGCATCGGCAGTCGGCACCCGGGCGCCGCGCAGCATCGCGTGGGTGGCGCGCTCGCGCTCGAAGACCGGCGCCAGGTCGCGGCCCTTGTTGCAGATCCACGGGCCGTTGACCGCGGGGTTGTCGCGCGCGGTCACGCGCTCGATCGCGACGTTCTTGCGCGCATCAAGCGCCCGCAGCTTCCACTCCGACTTGCGGTGCCAGAGGTTCACCGCGCAGCCGCGCTCGCAGCCCGGGCACACGGAGGGTGTGGCCTGCAGGTACCACACGCGCGACTTGTAGAGAAATGCGCTCGACAGCAGCGCCCCCACCGGGCAGAGGTCGACCACGTTGTCGGAGTACGCGTCGCGCGCGAATGCCCCGTCCTCGGAAGCGCGCACCAGCGAAGAGTCGCCGCGCTGCACGATGCCGAGCGATTTCGACCCCGACACCTCATGGGTGAAGCGCACGCAGCGCGAGCACAGGATGCAGCGCTCGTTGTCGAGCGTGATGCGCTCCGAAAGGCGGTGGAACTTGGTGGCGTGCACCTTCACCTCGTGCGACGTGGAGGGCGCGCCGTTGTGCTCGTAGTGGTAGTCCTGCAGCAGGCACTCGCCCGCCTTGTCGCAGATGCCGCAGTCGACCGGGTGGTTGAGCGTCACGAGCTCCATCATCGACTTGCGATACGCGCGCACGATGTCGGAATCGGTGAGCACCTTCAGGCCCTCGGCCACCGGCATGTTGCAGGAGATCTCGACCCAGCTGCGCCCCTCGACCTGCACCGCGCAGATGCGGCAGTTCCCCGCGACCGAGAGGTTCGGGTGCCAGCAGAAGGCGGGGATGGCGATGCCGTTGGCCACCGCCGCCTGCATCACGGTCTGGCCAGCCTCGGCGTCGAACTCGCGCCCGTCTATGGAGATGCGCGGCATTCGAGGTTTGCGTTGTGGAGCGAGCGCTTGTGCGCGATGAAATGCTCGAATTCGTGGCCGAACTTCGCGATGATCCCGGTGGCGGCGTAGCCCGCCGCGTCTCCCATTCCGCAGATCGTATTGCCGTCGTTCCACGCCGAGATTTTCTTCAGTTGCTCGATGTCGCCCGGCACGCCTTGGCCCGCGGCGATGCGGTCGATGATGCGGTGCATCCAACCCATGCCTTCGCGGCACGGAGTGCACTGCCCGCACGACTCGTGGTGGTAGAAGCGCAGCAGCACCTGCAGCAGGCGCACCATGCAGGTTCCCTCGCCGATCACCACCATGCCGCCGGAGCCCAGCGACGAGCCCACGGTGGAGAGATCCTGGTTGTCGAGGGCGAGGCGCTCGACCTCCGCGCCGGTGACGACCTTGGTCGAGATGCCGCCGGGAATGATCGCCTTCACCTTGCCGCCGCCGGGAACGCCGCCGCAATCCTCGTAGATGAACTTCGCGAACGCGTAGCCCGGCTCGACCTCGTAGACGCCAGGACGGTTGATGTGCCCCGAGATCGAGATGAGGCGCGTTCCCGGGCTCTTGGGAGTGCCGAACTTCTTGAACGCGTCGGCGCCGTGCGCGACGATGCCCGCGATGTTGGCGAGTGTCTCCACGTTGTTCACCACCGTCGGGCGCTGGTAGAGCCCGCGCACCGTGAGGCGCGGCGGGCGATTGCGCGGATATCCGCGCTTGCCCTCGAGAGAAGTGAGCAGGCCCGACGCTTCGCCGCACACGTAGGAGCCGGCGCCGCGGTACACGATGAGGTCGCAGGCGAACTCGCTGCCGAAGAGCGGCTTGCCGAAGTAGCCCGCGGCGTAGGCCTCGTCGAGCGCCGCGGTGATGCGCCGGTAGGGCAGGTCGAACTCCCCGCGGATGTAGATGAAGGCGTGGCGCACCTGCAGCGCATAGGCGGCGATCAGCATCGACTCGAGCAGCAGGTGCGGGGCGTTCTCGAGGATCCAGCGATCCTTGAAGGTGCCGGGCTCTCCCTCGTCGGCGTTGGCGCAGAGGTAATGGGGCTGCCCATCGTTGAGATTGATCACGCCCCACTTGCGACCGGCCGGGAAGTTCGCCCCGCCGCGTCCCTGGATCCCGGAGGCGACGACTTCCGCGGTGACCTGCTGTGCGGTCATCGCGCGAATCGCCTTTTCGAGCGCGGCGTAGCCGCCGCGCGCGCGGTAGTCGTCCAGCCGGTGCGAGGTCGGCGTGACTTCAAACGTCATGAGTAGGTGCCTGCCGCTCACGGCTTGTGCGCCTCGAGGAGGGCATCGATCTTCTCCGCGCTCATGTTCTCGTGGTACGCGCCGTTCACGGCCACCACGGGCGCGGTCCCGCAAGAGGCCATGCACTCCACCGTGGCGAGGCTGTAGCGCCCGTCGGCGGTGGTCTCGCCGGGGCGGATGCCGAGCTTCGCCGCGAGATGATCGATGAGGCGCTCGGCCCCGAGAAGCGAGCAGGAAACGTTGCGGCACGCCTCGATATGGCAGCGGCCCACGGGCGCGCGCCGGAACTGCCCGTAGAAGGAGAGCACCTCCTCGACCTGGATGCGCGGCACGCCCAGGTATGCCACCAGCTCGTCGATGTCGCTCGCGGCCACGTATCCGTGCTCTTCCTGGATGCGGCGCAGGCACGGCAGCACCATCGAGGAGTCGAAGCCGTCGGGGAAGCGCGCGCGCAGGGCGTCGAACTCGGCAAGCAACTGCTTCACCGGTCGCATTCCCCGCCGATCATGTTCACCGAGCCGAACGTCGGGATCATGTCGGCGAGCTGGTAGCCCTCGAGGAGTCGCGCGAGGCCGCCCATGTGCACGAAGCTGGGCGAGCGCACGTGGACCTTGTGCGGCGTGCCGCCGCCGGTGCTCACGAGGTAGAAGCCGAGCTCTCCGTTGGGCGCCTCGTGGGCGAGGTAGACCTCGCCGGCGGGCACCTGCGGGCCCTCCATCACGAGCTTGAAGTGGTTGATCAGCGATTCGATCTCCGAATACACCAGCGTCTTCTCCGGGAAGGTGCAGCGCCGGTCGTCGACGTTGATCGGCCCCGCGGGCAGCATCTCCATCAGTTGGCGGATCATGTAGACCGACTCGTCCATCTCGCGCATGCGCACGTAGTAGCGGTCGTAGTTGTCGCCGTTGAGGCCCACCGGCACGTCGAAGTCGAGCTCGGCGTAGGCGAGGTAGGGCGTGTCCTTGCGCAGGTCGCGCGGCACGCCGGTCGAGCGCAGGATCGGCCCGGTGCAGCCGAAGCTCAGGGCGTCGGCGGTCGTGATCGTGCCGACGCCGCGCAGCCGGTCGATGAAGATGCGGTTGCGGTCGACCAGCGCGTGGACCCGGGCGATGAACTCCTCGTACTGGACCAGGATCGCCTCGAGGCGGACGAGCCAGCCGTCGGGCAGGTCGCGCGCCAGGCCGCCGATCCGGCCGTAGGTGTACGTGACGCGCGCGCCGGTGAGCGCGGCCAGGTGCTCG
>JANPHA010000452.1:0-6966 GCA_031424255.1 Burkholderiales bacterium
GTGGAGGACGAGTCTCGCACTCCCCGATTCGCATTACAACGGATAACAGTGTGGATAACTTGTGTACAAGCGGTGCGCGACAAGGTAATTGCGGTGCGCAAAAAAATGCGCGCCCAATGACTCAACGCGGCACCCACAAAATAGAGCACACGGACTATCTCGCTCGAACCGAAGGTCGGCGCGCATGCTTCTTGCCGGCAACGGCCGCTGCAATGTAGCCACGGGGTGCGCGCGGTTCCGAGGCGGTCGAGAGCGCAACACGAAATTGTTCCGGGCTCACGATCGGCACCGGGAACTTGCGTGCCAGCGCGAGGAGATCGGCATCGCCCGTCACGAGCCAATCCGCTTTCCCCGCCAGAGCGAGTTCGAGGAATGCGCGCGATTTCGGCGCAACCTGCACCACCTCGCACACGGGGAGATAGTCGCCGAGCAGGATCTCGCGTTCCTCGCGATCGAGCCCGAACTTCGGATATTCGAGGACACGAAGTAGCTCGGCGACGACAGCCCGCGAGACCAGCGGGCGAACGGCGCCGGACTGCCACGCTTCTCGAAGCCAAGCCGTGCGTCCGCCGGAGAAAGCCAGCGCCGAGACGACGACGATGGTATCGAGGACGGCTCGCGCGGCCACTACTTGCCTTTCCGGGCCCAACGCACGGCGTCGCGGACATCTTTCGTGTCGATGCCGAGCTCGGCCAGCTTCGCGCGCACCGCGTCACCGCGTCGCAGGTCCACGGGAGTGAGGACGATGCGCCCGCCCTCTTCCGAGACCTCGAAGTACGTGGCGCCGGGAAAGAGGCTCATGAGAGCCTTGGGAAGCGTGAGCTGATTCTTGCTGGTGAGCTTGGCGAGCATTTGGTCAGCTCCGCGGAAAGTAAGAATATCTTACTTCCTTTCCGGGGCCTTGACAGTTGCTAAACAAATTATCAAAATGTTTAGCAACTGACGATGGCCACGCGATACACCGAGCTTCCCCTCTCCGCCCAGACCGCCTATGCCGAACTGGCGGAGCAGACGCGCGCGTTCGAAACCAGTAGCGCCCTGAGCGGACTCGTGGGAAGTTTCCAGAAGCTCGCGCGCAAGAGCCAGGACTACTGGTATTTCGCGTTTCGCGACGGCGGAAAGGTGAGGATGTCCTATGTCGGTCCCGACGATGACCGGGTAAGAGCCCTCGTCCAGCGCTTTCGGAGCTCACGCCGCTCCAAGCCCCTTTCTCCCCAGGCGCAGTCGGCCATCGCGCTGGGATGCGCGCCGATCGTGCCGAAACACTTCCGGATCATAAAACGGCTGGCGGACTACGGCTTCTTCCGTGCGGGCGGAGTTCTGGTCGGTACCCATGCATTCGTCGCCTACGGAAATCTCCTGGGCGTTCGCTGGGCGCACGGCTCAACCACGCTGGACGTGGATTTCGCTCATGCAGGGAAAAGCATTTCGGTTGCGCTGCCCGCCGACCTGAAGATCGACGTGCACGGCGCCCTCGAGTCCCTGGAAATGGGCCTGCTTCCCCTCACCGACGACGCGATCGCAGCCCTCAATCTCGCGCTCGAGCCGCTCAAGTTCATGGAATTCTCGCTCGAAGGGACGACGCAGGGGTGCGTGTTCGGCGGACAAGGCGCATGCACCGTCAACCTGCCCGCGCCCCAACGCTATGCGGTCCACAAGCTCATCATTTACGGTGAAAGGCCGCCTGCCGAGAGAACCAAGGCCCGAAAGGATCTGCAGCAAGCCGCCGGGCTCGCCGCCTATTTCCTTGAATCCGGCAGAGCGCGCGAATTCAATGCGGCGTGGCGCGATGCCCTCGGACGCGGCAGGGGCTGGCGCAAGCGCGCTCTCGAAGGGAAAAAAACCGTCCTGCAACTTGCGCCGGAGCTCGACAAGCAGGTGCTGTGGAAGGAGAAGTAGAAAAAAAATGCCCTGCGGAAACCCGCAGGGCATTTTGGAGAGCGAGGAGCTTTAGACCTCAGCCACCACGTGCACGGTGATGTTCGCGAGCACGTCCGTGTGCAGCTGGATCGTGACCGGGAATTCGCCGACGTGCTTGATCGGGCCCGTGGGCATGCGGATCTCGGCCTTCTTCACCGGCACGCCCTGCTTGGTGAGCGATTCGGCGATGTCGGCGTTGGTCACGGAGCCGAAGAGCCGGCCATCGACGCCGGCCTTCTGCGCGATGTCGACCTTCATGCCCTCGAGCTTGGCCGCGCGTTCCTGCGAGCCGGTGAGCTGCTCGTTGGCCTTCTTCTCGAGGTCGGAGCGACGGCCCTCGAACTCCTTCAGGTTCGCCGGGGTGGCGCGCTTCGCCTTGCCTTGCGGGATGAGGAAGTTGCGGGCGAACCCGTCCTTCACCTTCACCACGTCGCCGAGGCCGCCGAGGTTCGACACTTTTTCCATCAGGATCACTTGCATGTCGGTTCCCTCAGTGCAGGTCGGTGAAGTGCAGCAGGGCGAGGAAACGGGCGCGCTTGATCGCCACGCCCAGCTGGCGCTGGTAGCGGGCCTTGGTGCCGGTGATGCGCGCGGGGATGATCTTCCCGTTCTCGTTGACGAAGTCCTTCAGGATCGCGATGTCCTTGTAGTCGACTTCCTTGATCTTGTCGGCGGTGAAGCGGCAGAACTTGCGGCGGCGGAATAGCCCGCGATTCGGGTTCTTGCCGTCCTTGCCTTTGGCAAATTTGCCTTTTCCTTTACCTTTCCCACGGGGGGCGGGCCTGGGCATGATCTATATCCTTATCGAAGAGTTAGGCAGCAGGCTGGGCCGGAGCAGCGGCGGCAGCCTGCGCAGCGGGCGGCGGCGCGACAGCAGCAGCATCACGCTCCGCCGGCTTGTCGCTCGCGGGGCCATCCGTGACGTTGCGCGACTTCTCTTCCTTCATCATCGGGGAAGGGCCGGTCTCGGCCTCGCTCTTGCTCACGGTGAGGTGGCGCAGCACCGCGTCGTTGAACTTGAACGCGGTCTCGAGCTCGTTGAGAGTCTCGTTGCCCACCTCGATGTTCATCAGCACGTAGTGCGCCTTGAACACCTTGGCGATCGGGTAGGCCAATTGGCGGCGTCCCCAGTCTTCGATGCGGTGGATCACGCCGTTGCCGGCGGTAATGGTGTTGCGGTACCGCTCGATCATGCCCGGGACCTGTTCACTCTGGTCCGGGTGCACGATGAATACGATTTCATAGTGGCGCATGAAGTCTCCTTGTGGATTGAAGCCCCCCGGCATGCGCTTTAAGCGGTGGGGCAAGGGTTTGGTGCGGGAAAGCCCACAATTATAGCTCAAAAGGCAAGGCAAAACAAAGCCCTGGCCCGCGCGTCAGCGCTTGCGCTTCCTGTTGAAGGTCGGCCGTTGCGATGCAATGCGATCCATCGCGGCTTTCGCGGAGAACTCGGGCACCAACTTCTCCAGCCCTTCCAGGAAAGCCATCGTCGAAAGCAGATGAACATTGGCCGGGGCTGACGACAGTATTGAATTCCCCAGGAACCAGTTGTCTTCAAAGAGAACGAGAGTGGGCTCTCCCGGATTCCGGGTCTTCATGGCATTGACATAGCTGTAGATCGACATTTCGCCCATGTCATCGGGCACTGAAAAGGTCGGGTCCAGGCGCGAGCGCTCGATGACGCCGTGGAATGACGTTGCGTCTACCGTAATGTTGCCGGCGTACCGGGAAAGAAATGACCGGATGCGGAGTGCGTCGTCCCTTTCCGTGCTCCTTGTTGCCTCGTACTCGACCGCATCGGTAATCGTCAACCTGGCACGAGGGTTGAAGACCATGAGCAGCTCGAGAATGTCCGCCTTCGCGAGAGAAATCAGGACTCCTGCATCCGGGATGACGATGGATATCGACTTGGAGGTCGGCTCCGCCACCGATCGACCCGGAAGAAATGACTTCATCATCTCTTCCCGCTCGGTCGCGTTCACAAGGGGCAACGGGAAACCCGCGAAATCGAGCGCGTCGATGAGGTCGCCGTACGATCCCAGGCCGAGAACCTTCTGCGCAGCGGTCCTCGCGAGCTCGCCGGCGGAAAAGCGGCGCAGCGCTTGCGCGACTTCCTCATCGCCCGCGGAAATCTTCTGCTTGACGCCTTGAAGCGCCTTTTGCCTCAACGCAGGCGCGAACTGCGCGGCAGGCACGATGTATGAGACCGGCGCACCACCCTTGGTGATCAGGACGGGCGCGGTCGAGCCGGCCTCGAGCAGCTCGCCGAACTTGTTCTTGGCATCGGTTGCATTGAAATGGCGCATGGCTATCATTATAGCCAGGCCGGATGGCCAGTTCAATTGGACATAGCCTCCGCAACGTCTCAGCCGATCCTACAGACACGTCAGATAATTCCGACAGAACTCCCGCGAGCGGGCGACGACGATGTCGTAACCCTTTCCTCCGCCGAAGAGTGCCCCCATGCACGCTGCATCCTTTCTCCGACGCTTCCTTGGAATTTTCCTCGTCTCGATCGTTGCCGCGGGGCCCGTGGCCGCGCAGACCGTCGGCATCCTGATCCCCGCGGGCAGCAATCCGGCCGCGATCGCGGTCAACCCGAACACCAACAAGATCTACGTGGCGAACGACGGCTCCGACAACGTGACCGTCATCAACCGCGCGACCGGAGCGATCACGACGGTCGCGGTGGGCGCCCGGCCCGACTGGATCGCGATCAACCCGGAGACCAACAAGATCTACGTCGCCGATTTCGGCCGCGGCGCGTCCACTCCCAACGTGAAGGTGATCAACGGCGCGACCGACACCGTCACCTCCACGCTGGTCGTCGGCGACGTCGGCTGGACGGTGATCAACCCGATCACCAACAAGGCGTACATGATCCGCTACGGCAACGGCGACGAGGTCAACATCATCCACGACGAGACCTACGTGAACACCGCGGCCACGCGCTCGTACAAGCCGGTCGCGCTCTCGATCAATCCGTACACCAATGTCCTCTATGTCGTCCACGAGGCCACCGGCGATGTGGTCGCGATCGACGTCTCCGTGGATTCCCTCTACCCCACGCTCCTTTGCCCCAACGGCAGCGGCGGCTTCAAGCCGAGCCCGACCTCCACGGATCCCGACCCGGGCCCGTGCATCAACATTCCCGATCCCCCGGTCGCAGTGGCGGTGAACCCGATCACCAACAAGATCTACGCGGTGAGTTCGACCACGAGCAGCCAGATCTCGGTGATCAACGGCGTGGGACAGGCCAACCCGCACACGTTCATCTCGCTCACGCCCCCGGGAGTGACCGGCGCCGCGAAGGCGATCGCCGTGAACGCGGTCAGCAACAAGATCTACGCGATCTTCGCCAACCACATCGTGGTCGTCGATGGCGCGTCCAACGCGATGACCGTGATCCCATCAGGGTCCGCGGGCGGCGGTCCGGTGGGCATCGGCATCAACACCACCACCAACAAGATCTACGTGCCGAACGCGGATGGTTCCCTGAAGGTCATCGACGGCGACACCAACACCGCGGTGGCCACGCTCTCGATTCCCGCCGGCGCCGTCGCGATCGCCGTGAATCCGGTGACCAACAGCGCCTACGTGATCAGCCCCAGCGGCGTCTCGACGATCGACGGATCCGCCTCCGATACCGTCCACACCAACCCCATCAATACCGCGATCACGCAGACCGCGACCGGCGCGAATCCGGCGTTCCGCTTCGACACCAACAGCGTCTTCTCGCCGACCACGCCGCCGATCCGCAGGGTCTACTACCAGCTCGACTCGAAGAGCGGCCCGTGGACCGCCGCCTCCGGCAGCGGCCCCTTCACCGGAGGATTCACCGGGCTCGCCGCCGGCAATCACACCGTGTACGCGTTCGCGACCGACGGCCAGGATGCGCCGCTCACCGGGGCGCAGAGCAACCCTCTCGTCGGCAATATCGTGTCGCTGCAGTTCACGGTTGCCGGGGGCGTCGTGGCGCGCCGCGCCGTCGACTTCAACGCCGACGGATTCTCCGACATCCTCTTTCGCCGAAACGACGGCACCAACTACGCGTGGGAAATGAACGGGCGCGGAATTGTCGCGCAGGGATTGCTCCCCGGCGTCGGAACGAATTGGGTCGTGGCCGGCATCGGGGATTTCAACGGCGATGGCCACGCCGACATCCTCTGGCGCGACGCGGCGGCCGGTGCGAACTACGTATGGAATCTCTCGGGCGCGTTCACCGGCGGCGTGATGACGATCGTCTCGCAGGGGTTGCTGCCGTCCGTGGACAACACCTGGCAGGTCGCGGGCATCGGCGATTTCAACGGCGACGGCAAGAGCGACATTCTCTGGCGGCGCAACGACGGCACCAACTATGTCTGGCATATCGATGGCGCGACCATCAATGGCGGCGTCGTCGCGATCTCGAGCCAGGGTCTGCTGCCCGGCGTCGATACGACCTGGAGTGTCGCGGGCATCGGCGACTTCAACGGCGACGGCAAGAGCGACATCTTCTGGCGGAAGACCGACGGCACCAACTACGTGTGGCACATCGATGGCTCCACGATCAACGGCGGCGTGCTCTCGATCCCGAGCCAGGGGTTGCTGCCGGGCGTCGATCCGACGTGGACCGCGGTGAAGGTGGGCGCCGACTACAACGGCGACGGCAAGGGCGACATCTTCTGGAGGCGCACCGACGGAGCCAACTACGTGTGGCACGTGAATGGCGCGGTGATCACCGGCGGTGTGGTGCAGATCGCGAGCCAGGGATTGCTGCCTACCGTGGACACGTCGTGGACCGTGGTGGGCCGCGGCGATTACGACGGCGACGGCAAGTCCGATGTGTTCTGGCGCCGCAACGACGGCACCAACTACCTGTGGATGATCGACGGCGCGACCATCAACGGCGGCTTGCTCACGATCACGAGCCAGGGCGCGATTCCGGGAGTGGACACGAGCTGGAGCACACCCGACCCGAAGTGAAACCTGGAGCTTGACCCACGCTGTTGGGTGATAATCGAATCGGGAGGCTTAAAAAAATGGCCCGATTCGCCCGCTTCATCC